>JAQTPL010000028.1 GCA_028712895.1 bacterium
TACCTGCTGTATTTTTATCTTATTTCCTTCAGTGATGAAAAAAGTCAGGGTTTGTTTGCCTTCGCCCAGGTCCGTGGTAAAGGTTTCTACTTTTACTTCGGCATAACCCTTGTCCTTATACTTGGTAACTATCTTTTGCTGCGATTCTTCCAGTTTGCCTTCATCGATCGCTTCTTTTTCTTTCAGCGTGACTTCATTTTTCAGGGCTGATGCTTTAAAAGCCTTATTCCCTTTAAAATCAATTTGTTTAATAACATTTTTTTCCACCACCATAAAAACTACCTGGAGGCCTCTAGTTTTATCAACAGCATCTACATTAATAGAAGTGAATAGATTCAAATCAAACATGGCCCGTAAATCATTATCCACGGTTTCCTGCTTATAGGTCTGTCCTTTGCGGGTCTTAGTGACTTCCCAGACGCTTTTCAAAGGAACATTTTTCAAGCCGCTGATCAAAACTTCTACGATTTTTTTCCCCTCTGGTGATTCAGTGCTGCTGCCAGAGTCAGTAGTTGCTGATTCGTTTAGGGCCGGAGCAACGGCACTATCTGCCGCCTGGCCTGCTGGTGGTTCAGCCGCCTTGGCTGGAATATATCCGACACTTGCGAATAGACATAAAATAATGATCCCTCTGGCCATCTCTTGATGAAATTTATTCTTCAATTAATCCCCCTTTGCGTATTTTTTAATTTTATCATAAAATAGCTGCTTTTCCAAGTACTTTATCCATTTTATCTCTGTGGATCAGAACCTGATCTGGTTTTCTATCCCCATGAACCTTTCCTTCTCATCAATCCTCATTTTTAAGTATTTACTCCCTTTCAGGTGATAATCCAGTTCTACCTGGTGCTTTAAAGCCAGCTTGTTAGTACTGAGTTCTTCTACCAGGATCGTATTATAGCCAAGAAAAACGCGGGAACCCAGGTATTTACCGATACTGACGCTGGACCCTTTCCAGGCCGGGCCGGGCGTGCTCTCTGCGGCATGCTGAGTTACCTCGGTCCGGATGCGTACCACATCGATCACCCTGTCTAAGCCCAGGTTTTTAACCACCGGCTTGATCACCCTGGAATTGAGGGTTGTATCCACTAATCTGAGCATTTCTTTTAAGAGCACTTTGCTCTGGTCTTCACCAGTCAGCTCATTGATCTCCGGTCCGTAAACGAGCATGCTGATCACCTTCTGTTCACTCAGCTGCGGATCATTGCGGCTGGTGAAACGGGGACGGACATTATCCAGTTTATTCTTATTAACCGTAAGAATAACCATATCCTGGGCTACCTGGGCTTCAGCAGTACCAGCCAGATAAGCAGTGTTGTTGTAAAAATCAAGAGCCGCTTCCCTGATCCTGAAATCATTGCCCAGATACTGTAATGTCCCGCGCACTGCTTCAACCCGTCCGGAAACATTCAGGCGGTCAGAAGGTCCAGCAAAAACCAGACTGCCCTTAACATTTACTTCTGCCAACTCATTTTCATACCAGGTGTTTTCACCCCCGGTGATGGTCAGGTTCCAATACGCATAATCCAGCCAGTCAGTAGAGGATAAACCAGCCGCTGATTTTTTCGGCGGATAGATCAAATGGGTATTGGTCAAAGTTATATTTCCGGTCAGCTGGTAATCTTTAAACTGTCCAAAAGCATGTATCTCGCCTTTTATTTCTCCCCTTTCAACAAAACCCGGGATGACTATTTGTATACCGCGTTTGCCGCCGGCATTAGTGGTCAAGTCAAAGTCTCCTGGAGCAGAGATCCCTAAATCCACATAACCAGCCACCTCCAAAGTACCATTCCCAATGGTGGCTGAACAAGTGCCGATATTGATCTTATTATCAATGATCCGCAATCTAACCTGTGCGGCAGTTATCTTTTTGACTATCTTGGCCGGATAAAGTTCCCCGCCATCAATAGAGCATACACCGTTAAGTACTGGATTGCTTTTTTTCCCGGTGATGGTCACTTCCGCGGCCAATGGCCCTTTCGCCTTTTTAATAAATTCCGGCCATAAGCCCAGTAATTCGCAGGAACTATCCGGTAAACTGATCTTCAGGTTGTAGTCGCCCTGCTCCTTTAACGGTATAGTGCCCTTACCCTGTACCTTGTATCTTTTATTGCCGCGCAACTCCATCCCGGCCAGGATCAACAGATCCTTCTTAACAGCAAACTCTCCCTTAAAACTATTGTAATCAAGCCCGCTGATCTTGCCCTCATAGCACTGGAAAGAGCAATCAATTTCCGGGTCAGGCCAGCGGCCTTGTATTTCCAGGTTAAACATAGCCCTGCCGGTGACCGGGATCTTTAAGTCTAATAATTCTGCGACCGTACCGGCCAACACCCCCTGGGTTTGGGTGCTAATGACCAGGCTGACCTGGTGCGGATACTTTATCTTGCCGTTTACATTTATTACTTCCCGGCCTTTGGCGTATAGGGCTATATTGTCAAATACATACTCTTGCTTGGCTGGCCTAAAAATAGTCCCAGTGATCAATTTTTCTTTATTCGCTACCGGTAAAAATTCAATTTTCTCATCTTGCCAATTCAGGTATACCTGCTCCCCGCTATATTGATGCTGATTAACCCACAGATTCTTGACCAGTATAGAGCAGTTATCTTTCTTGCCCTTGATGGACAAGTCACCGAAAAGTATAACCTGATCGAGTTTAATATTGCGCAAGCCAAGTTGGCAGTTAAAATCCGGATTATTTTGTTCCTGTAAGGTTACAGTACTGCCCTTTTCCAGATAAAGCTTGCTTTCCTTAGTTTCCGCCCGCAACGTATCAAAAGTAATAATACCATTCTTTATTTTAAACTCGCTACTGATCTCACTGGGAGTAAAACCGGCATAACTAAAATCATGGACTAGAATAGTGCCGCTGACCAGCGGACTTTGGCGATTACCGGTTATTTTTACTTCTGCCTGGACCTTGCCTTTAGTATCCCCAGGGTCTGTAACTAATTGGACCAAGCTGGCAAAATCAGCCTGGTTTACCTGCATATTAAACCACCAGGGACTTTCTGCGTTAAAGGGCACTTTGCCGGCAACCAGGTATTCTTCAGGCCCTTTCTTTAGTTCCAGATTAGTGATATGGAGAATACTATCCTGGCAGCGCCATAAACCAGTGATCTGATCATAAGCCAGTCCCCGCCAGGCGCCGCGTCCTCCGGCCAGGGTGCCTTTTATTACCGGATCATGTAAATCACCGGTTATAGCAGCCTCAATACGCAATGGTCCGGTCATTTTTTCCAAAATCTTGATCTGCCACATAGTATTAGCCTGGGCAACATTATCCAGGTCTATGTGCACTGATCCTTTGAGGCCTGGTTTTTCCTGTAACATCACCGTGGTTTCCAGGAGATAGGCTTGGCCCAGCTGGGCTTTCAGTATTATCTGTTTTTTCTGCTTACTGACCTGTCCGGTTATTTCCTGCGGCTGCTTATTAACGGTCAAAGCCTCGCTGGATAATTTGCCGCTGAATGCTGCCTGGCCATTATATTTTAACCAGCCGGTGCATTTGATCCGGCCATCCAGCTGCGGAGTTTCATAAGCAGTCCCTGGTACAATACTTTGGAACCGGTCAAAATCAAAAATTACTTCAGCTTTATTTTCTTTATCTTTTTGCAGGTCTACCCACCAGGAACCTTGCACAGTTCCGCCTGTAGCCAATGTGCTGACAGTCCCCTGGAAAAGTTTTTTCTGGCTGAAAACTACGGTGGCCTGGGCTGTTCCCAGGGCTAAGTCCCACAACTGCAATGCTTCGATCTTAAAATTTCCCCGCGCCTCCACAGTACCCGGCACTCCGTTTAAATCCAGGTGGCCGGTGCTTAAACCATTCAGTTTCCCGCCGCTATCAAATCCCACGACAGAAAGCAAAATTCCAATTTCCAGGTTCACGGGCTGGAACTCCAGGTCTACCAGGGGTTTTGGCTTAAAAGCAATAGCACCCTGCAGCTTAGAATCATGATTTATTTTTAATTCAGGGAATTCCAGTTTTTCCCTGGTGATCAGGCAATTTCCTGCCAGTATTACTTTATGCGCGCCGGCTAATAAATCATTGCCGGAAATTGCCAGTTGGGCCAGCGGCGCAGTTAATGTTCCTTGTATGTTACCGTGGCAGTTTAGAGTCCCATGCAAGTTAGACAAACCTAACAGGGAGGATAGTTCCTCTACTGGGACATTCTTGCCAGTGAGAGCCAGCAGTATTTGTTTATCTTTACTGGTTTGGATCTCTCCCTGCACACCTAAAATTCCTCCATTAGCAAAATTAATACCTACTTTATCGATCTGCATCAGTTTTTCTTTAAATCCGACGAGTCCGTGGATAGTATCTTTAGTATCCAATCTTAGTCCGGAAAATGACAGATCATGCTGCCGGTATTGGAATGAGGCATCGAAAGGGCCCAAGGAATAATCAGCAAAGCTGAATTTTTTAACCATGACCCGGCCCTGGGCGTCTACGTCCGGCCAAATTCCTTTTACGGTTATGTAGGTATCCATATTACCTGAAAAGCTATTCTTGAATAGCTGTGCCAGGTTAAGGTGCAACCCGCTGGCATTCAACTCATATATTTCCAAAGGAAGATCTGCGCCCAATTTTATTTTGGCCGAGACCGCCAGGTCTCCGCCGGCCAAGTTAGCCTGGCAGGTATTGATGCTAAGCAGATTATGCTGCCATACCACCTGGGACTTAAGATCGGTCAAGGGTAACCCCTGTAAGTACCCTTTAGCTATAGCCAGGTCAGAAACGACTTTTAGGCCAGGCAGCGGGCCGGTTATGGCGAGAGTAAGTCTCCCCTTACCTGCTAAATTCAAATCATGTAAAGCCGGGCTGGAAAAAACACGGGGCAGGTCCGCCACGTCAAAAGCTGCAGCTTTCAGCTTTAAATCCGCGACTGGCTGACGCAGGAAATCAGAGATAGAACCAGAAACAAGATAGGAAGAATTGGCCAAAGTAAAAAAAGATTTACGGACATCAATGTTTTTTTCATCAAACTCCAAGGTGCAAGAAAAATCCCGTACCGGATCCGTCAGCCGGGACAGCTTAAATTCCGCTTCTTTAAGAGTTGCTGTCCCCTGGCAGGAAAATCCATCCTGGCTAAGGGTGTCATAACGCAAAGACAGGTTGACAGACATATCGCCCTGGGCTGAGACCAGATGGAGGGCAGGGAAAACCTGGGGTATTTTCTGGAGTGATATTTTTTTGCCGTTGACTTCAGCAGCAATAACAGCTTCAGGAATAGCATATGTCCCGGCTATACTTAAACGGTCATTTTGACTTAAGGAAGTGGTGGCCTTGAAACGGAAGGAAATTTGCGTTTTGGTTTTGTGTTTAACAGTACCATATATCTTGTGCACAGAAACTGGGTCAAGGCTACCGGTTTCATTATGAAAGCTGACTCGCCCATTATTGATATTTAAAGAATATGGCAGCTGACGGCCCGGACCTGGATTCTTAGCCATGAGCTCGTTTAGATTCCATTGTCCTTGCCGGTAGCGGAGATGCACAGTAGGATCAAGTAAGACTATCTCGATAATACTGCGGCTAAAATCTCTGGTTTTCAACAAACGCCAGATATTGTACCGGATAGCAATTTCCCTGATTTCCAGGATGGGTCCTTCCTCCCGGCTTCCTGGTTGGTAGATAGTCAACCCATTAATCGTTAAAGAGTTAAAAATGTTGGTCTTAAGTTGTCCGATCACTACATCTTTATTGACCCACTGGCCCAGCTTTCTGCTTAAGGGCTCTTTAAAACGCTCACTGACCACACCGGTGAGTACCAGCTGAAAAAAAATAAAGCCTAACAATAAAAGAACCCCTACTGTTATGGCCACAGTAATCTTTTTAGATTTAGTCATGATCTTCCTTTAAAATAAATCAGGAAAAGCACAGAGTAGATATTTCAGCAGTCACTATGATGTGGATATATGGGCAAGCTGTTTAAAGGTTATTTTCCCTGCTGCCACTGCTACCAAGATCGGCCTGGTAGAATCAATGGTCCTGGAAAGAAGCTCCTCGGCCAGAGGATCTTCGAGGTATTTTTGGATCGACCGCCGCAATGGCCGGGCCCCGGATTTTGGATCAAATCCTTTTTCCACCAGGAACTCTTTAACCGTGGCTTCAATTTTCAGCTCTATATTCTGCTCATGCATACGCTCCACTACCTTGTTCAGCATGAGTTCTACGATTTTATGCATCTCCTCGCGTTTTAAGGTCTTGAAAACAATCACTTCGTCGATCCGGTTCACAAATTCAGGATTGAAGGCTCTTTTTACTTCCTCCAATACTGTATCTCTCATCTCCTGATATGATGTTTCTCCATCCTCTTCGCCAGTGAAGCCCATCGCCTTGCCCTTTTCGATCAACCTGGCGCCGAGATTAGAGGTCATGATGATCACGGTGTTCTTGAAATTAACGCTATGACCGAGATTATCAGTCAGTTTGCCCTCATCCAATACCTGTAATAAAATATTAAATACATCCGGGTGGGCTTTTTCTATTTCATCCAGCAGCACTACCGAATACGGCCGGCGCCTGACTTGTTCGGTCAGCTGTCCGCCTTCTTCATACCCGACATAACCCGGAGGTGCCCCGATCAGCCTGGAAACAGCGAATTTCTCCATGAACTCGCTCATATCCACCCTAATGACCGACTCCTCGTTGCCAAAAAGGAACTCAGCCAGAGCCCTTGCTAGTTCCGTCTTTCCCACGCCGGTAGGCCCCAGAAAAATAAAGGAACCGATCGGCCGCCGCGGATCCTTTAACCCGGTCCGGGAACGGCGCACTGCCTGTGCTATGACCTTCAACGCTTCATCCTGGCCGATCACTCTTTGCCGTAAATCCTGTTCCATATGAACGAGCTTGGATTGTTCTTTTTCCGTGATCTTCATGACCGGGATATTGGTCATCTTGGAAACGATATAAGCGATATCCTGTTCACCCACCACGGCGTCTTTTTTACTCCGTTTTTGGGACCAGTCTTTTTTGGTTTTGTCCAGCTTGGTCTTTAGCTCTTTCTCACGATCGCGCAGTTTGGCCGCAGTTTCAAAATCCTGCGCATTCGTAGCGTCTTTCTTTTCTTTATCAAGCAATTCGATCTGTTCTTCGGTTACTCTCATATCCGGCGGGAGCATGGTGGCCTGCAACCGTACCCGGGAAGCGGCTTCATCCATTAAGTCAATCGCTTTATCCGGCTGGAAACGGTCCGGAATATACCGGTCCGCCATTTCCGCGGCAGCGTCAATAGCTTCATCAGAGATCTTGACATGGTGATGCGTTTCATACCGCTCCCGCAAGCCTTTTAATATCTCTTTGGTATCTTCTACGCTGGGAGGTTCTACCACGATCGGCTGGAAGCGGCGTTCCAACGCAGCATCATGCTCAATATACTTGCGGTATTCATCAAAGGTAGTAGCGCCAACACACTGCAATTCGCCGCGGGAGAGAGCTGGTTTTAAAATATTGGAGGCATCAATAGCCCCTTCTGCCGCGCCGGCGCCGACCACGGTATGTAATTCATCGATGAACAGGATAATAGAGTTCTTCGCCCGGCGGATTTCTTCCATGATGGTTTTCAGCCGTTGCTCAAATTCGCCGCGATACTTGGTCCCCGCCAGCATACCAGCCAGGTCGAGAGTCAATACCCGTTTATTCAACAGCGCTTCCGGCACATTATTATTTATAATCTGTTCTGCTAAGCCTTCCACGATAGCGGTTTTCCCTACGCCCGGTTCACCGATCAAGGCAGGATTGTTCTTAGTCCGGCGGGCTAATATTTGGATGACCCGTTCAATTTCGCCGCGGCGGCCGATCACCGGGTCAAGTTTCCCTTCAGCGGCCATTACTGTCAGGTCGCGGCAATACTGATCGAGAGTCGGTGTCGTTGATTTGTTTCTTGTTTTAGGCTGCTGCGGAATTTCCTCATTTTCTACGTTGGCCTGCTGCGATTCCAGGTCGCTAAGGATATTAATTATCTCTTCCCTCACCCGATCAAGCTGGATACCAAGCGTTGCCAGGACCTTAGCCGCAATACCTTCTCCTTCACGCAGTAATCCCAGTAATATATGTTCAGTCCCGATCCGGGAATGTCCCATGGTCTGCGATTCTTCTACCGCTAATTGGAGAACCTTTTTAGCCCGCGGGGTGAAGGGGACTTCTCCGAGCAACATGATCGTATCACCGGCCCCGACAATTTTCTCCACCTCTTTACGGATTTTGCTCAAGTCCAGGTCCAGGTTAGCCAGAACCAATGAAGCTACTCCCTCATTCAAGTCAATGAGGCCAAGCAGTAAATGCTCAGTGCCCAGATAATCGTGATTCAGGCGCTTTACTTCCTCCTGGGCTAATTGTATGGCCCGCTGCGCTCTTTCCGTAAAGCGATTAAACATTAATACCTCCAATAAGATAGCTCATAGTTCTTAGCAACTTAGCTCGTAGGTAATGGCTTTGTTTATTGTCTTGACTATGAGCCATGAGCTAAATTGCTATCTAATATATTTCTACTCCTTCAGTTAAGGTAAGGGCTTTAAATTCCTTGATCAATTTAGAAGTTATTTTGCCGGGCTTACCAGTGCCGATCGGCCGGCCATCGATCCTGACCACTGGTACCACTTCAGCCGCAGTACCGGTCAGGAAACATTCGTCTGCCGTGAACAGGTCATAGCGGGTAAAAACTTCCTCCCGGCAGGCGATCCTGTTCCTGGCCGCCAGCTCCATCACCACTTCGCGGGTAACACCTTCCAGCGCACCAAGATAAGACGGCGGTGTTTTTAGTACATTATCCTTGAGAATAAAGATATTATCGCCGGTACATTCAGCCACATAGCCGTCTTTCGTCAGCATAATAGCTTCCGGCGCATTCTGCAAAGCAGCTTCCATCTTAGCCAGGATGCTGTTCAAATAATTGAGCGACTTGATCCGCGGATTTAATGACTCCGGGATGTTTTTCCGGGTGGAAGCAGTCACAATGGTCAAACCTTCCCGATAATACTCTTCAGGATAAAGACTTATCTTATCCGTAATGCAGAAAATAGTCGGCTTGGGGCATTTGCGCGGATCCAAACCCAGGTCTCCGACCCCGCGGGTCACGACCAGGCGGATGTAGGCATCTTTCAACTTATTGATCCGTAAGGTCTTGAGCACAACTTCTTCCATGCGGTCAAGGGAAATGCCGCAATTCAGATTTATCGCCTTGGCGGAATTATAAAGCCGCAGTAAATGTTCACTCAGGCGGAAGACCCGTCCGTTATAGGCGCGGATACCTTCAAAAACCCCATCACCGTATAATATGCCATGGTCAAACACACTAATCTTAGCGTTTTCTTTTGGCACCATTTTCCCATCTAAATAAATCTTCAAACCCATTTTACTCCTCCAATTTGCTAATACAGTTTTGAATTTTGAGTTTTGAATTTTGAGTTAAGGTTTTATTATTTAATAAGATTTTCACCACAACTCAAAACTTATAACTCAAAATTGCTTTTTATTGCACTATCCTTCCGTCTTTAAGTTTTATTATCCGGTCGGCTTTCCTGGCGTATTCCTCGTCATGAGTGACCAGCACCAGGGTTTTGTCGTCAATTTTATTGATCTTATGCAAAATACTGATTATTTCCAAGCTATTTTTATAATCCAGATTACCGGTCGGCTCATCAGCCAATATCACCCCAGGATCATTAAACAGGGCCCGGGCAATAGCTACCCTTTGCTGTTCCCCGCCCGAAAGCTGGTTAGGCCAATGCCCCATTCTTTCCCCCAGGCCAACTTTCCTGAGCATTTCTTCAGCCCGGATATGGTCTGCTTCCGGGACCTGCAATTTACCCTGGCTGATAAAGCGGGGCATTAATACGTTTTCCAATACCGTAAATTCAGGCAGCAGATGATAGAATTGGAAAATGAACCCGACTTTTTCATTCCGCAGGTTAGCTGTCTCCCGGTCACTGAGGTCTTTTGTATTTACGCCGGCAAATATCAAATCACCGCCAGTGGGCTGGTCTAAAACACCCAGGATGTGCAATAAGGTGCTTTTCCCGGCGCCGCTGGGTCCGATGATCGCCACAAATTCGCCTGCTTTAAGCTCCAGGTCGATGCCTTTTAAAACTTTCAATTCCTGGTTGCTGGTATAATAATTCTTAATCAGGTTCCTGGCGGCAATGATTGGCGCCAGTTTTGCCGCTGGCTGGCTGAGGTCTGAGTCCTGGCCTATATCATCAAAGCTAAGTTGTTCATTCATACCTTATAGCCTCACTTCACTCGTAGCGTATTGCTTCAACCGGATTTAAGCGAGAAGCCTTATAAGACGGATAAATAGTAGCCAGGAAACTGATCACTAAAGCCGCAATAGCAATAACACTAAAATCACCTAATTGCATTTTCACCGGTAAATGGTCCAGGTAATAGATATCACCGGGCAATTTAATAAATTTATATTTATCCAGCAGTACACAACCAAGCCAGCCGCCGGCCATACCCAGCACTAAGCCAAAAAATCCAATAATCAATCCTTCCCCGATAAATATTTTCATAATGCTGGCACGGGTCGCTCCCAGCGCCCGCATTATCCCGATACAGCGGGTCTTCTGTATCGTGATCATCATCAAGGTACCGACAATATTAAAGCAAGCCACCAGGACGATCAAGGTTAAAATGACAAACATAGCTATCTTTTCCAGCTTCAGCGCGGAAAAAAGATTACGGTTCACCGCCATCCATCCCCGCACCCAATACGGGAAGCCTATGCTTTCCTGCAGTTCTTTGACCACTTGGTCGGCAGTAAAAAAGTCAGCGGTTTTTACTTCTATCCCAGTGGCCTTATTCTTGGCATTAAAAATATTTTGGGCGCTCTCCAGGGAAATAAAAGCCAAGTTAGCGTCATACTCGTACATTCCGGAATCAAAGATCCCCACTACTTTATACTTTTTCATGAGCGGCACAACCCCGAGAGCTGAGGTTATACCCTGCGAAGAGATCAGCATCAGGTCATCGTTCAGGACTACCCGCAAATTCTGGGCCAGTTCCGTGCCCAGGACAATGCCGTCTACGGGAGCGGTTTTGCTTTTACTGGCCGGTTTCCCTGGCACCAGTTTATCCAAAGTACCGGCTTTCATATAAGCAGAGAGATTGGTCACGGTCAATAATTTTGAAGGTTGCACGCCCTTGACTACTACCCCGGTTGCTCCGTCCGAAGTTTTGAGGATAGCCTGGGCATACACAAAAGGGCTGGTCCCCAACACGCGCTTATTTTCGGCGATCTTCTGCATCAATTTATTATAATTCTCAATACCCCGGCCAGTCTGGGAGGTTACGACAATATGCGCATTTACCCCCAATATCTTGCTGCGCAGGTCGTTTTGAAAACCGTTCATCACCGAAAGCGTAATGATCAAGGCCATGACGCCAACCGCTACACCGGCAATAGAAATGATCCCGATGAGCGACAAGAACATCTGTTCTTTCCTGAATTTCAGGTAGCGCCAGGCTACGCCCAGTTCAAACATTTTCCGGCCTCATCTGCGGAAACAGGATCACGTCGCGGATAGAGGCTGAATTAGTGATCACCATGATCAACCGGTCGATGCCAATACCCAGGCCACCGCAGGGAGGCATACCGTGTTCCAGGGCGCGTAAATAATCCTCGTCGAGCATCTGCGCTTCTTCATCGCCGCGCTCCCGCTGTTTAAGCTGCTGTTCCATCCGTTTTCTCTGTTCCAGCGGATCATTGAGCTCGGAATAGGCATTCGCCAGTTCCTGGGCCCCGATAAAAAGCTCAAACCGTTCAACGATATCAGGATTGCCCTTGGCATTCTTGGCCAAAGGAGATAATTCCGTCGGATAATCACAGATAAAAGTCGGCTGGACCAGTTTCTTCTCCACACATTCTTCAAAGATAGTATTTATGATCTTATATTGCGTATCCTGATCAGTGAACTGTACGTTCAAATCAGTGGCGATTTTTTTGGTTTCACCCATTGTTTTCGGCGTAATGAAATCAACTCCGGCATATTCCTTGACTGCTTCCAGCAAGGTCATCCTTTTCCAGTCGCCGTCAAAACTAAGGTTATTGCCCTGGTATTCGACTTCCAGTTTACCGGTACATTCTTTTACCACTGCGGTGATCAATTCACGGCACAGGTCCATGACCTGGTTGTAATCAGCGTATGCCTGGTATAATTCGATCATCGTAAATTCAGGATTGTGCCGAGTAGAAATACCTTCATTACGGAAGTTCCGGTTGATTTCATAAACCCGTTCCAGGCCGCCAACGATCAGGCGTTTCAGGTATAATTCCGGGGCGATCCGCAGGTACAGGTCTATGTCCAGGGCATTATGATGGGTAATAAACGGCTTGGCCGCGGCTCCGCCGGCCAAAGGTTGCATCATCGGCGTTTCCACTTCCAGGAAATCTTTTTCATCCAGGATCCTGCGCATGGTCTTGATTGCTTTAGAGCGCACGCGGAAAATATCCGCTACTTCGTCATTGGCGATCAGATCCACGTAGCGCTGGCGATAGCGGGTTTCAATATCCTTCAAACCGTGCCACTTTTCAGGCAGCGGGCGTAAAGCTTTAGACAACAGGGTAAATTTCTGCACCATAATGGTCAGTTCCCCGGTCCGGGTGCAGAACACCATTCCCTCTACGCCGATAATATCACCCATATCCAGGGTCTTAAAAAGCGCGTATTCTGTCTCCCCTATTTTGTCTTTACGGACATAGATCTGGATCCGGCCAGACGCATCCTTCAGGTTGGCAAAGCAAGCCTTACCCATCAGCCTCATAGTCATAATACGACCGGCCAGTACTACCACCGTCGGGTCTTCGGCCTCTTGCTGCAAGTGGCCGAACTGCTGCCTGATCCGGACGCTGTTGAACGTGGCCACAAATTTATTAGGATACGGGTCCACATTTTGGGCTTTCAGATCGTCGAGTTTTTTACGGCGTTGCAGATACTGATCATTTAATTCTTCCACCAAAGCCTCTTCCTCCAGATTGTTGTATAATTATAATATTATAGAGCATGGACTCGACGAATGTCAACAGAAATAGTGTCAATAGAAAAAAGTATCAAAGGGTCAATGTGTCAAAGGGTCAGAGTATTACTTTGACCCTCTTTATTGACCCTCTTCTATGACACTTTTTATTGACCCTGTCTTTACCTGCTGGGATTGAATTTAATACGGATAAGTTGCGGTTCATTGGTCGGACGGGCACCAAAACGATTGGCAGCTATTGTTTCCCGCATGCCGGTGGAAGCATCTTTGCGCCGGGGATCTCGTCCCAGCTTGTTAATGTCACTGATAAAATTCGGGAATTCCTGCTGGTGGACACGATAGGATAATTCCTGGTTATTACCAGACTGTCCCACTTGCCTGGCCTGGTAATTTTCCGCTACTGTTTGTAAACGCTGCATAGTTTGTGCCATATCTTCAACTTCCATGACAATTTCATAAGAAGGAGACCCGCTTGTATCAATATCCGCAAATTGCGGGGCGTTGACATAAACAGACCCGTCATCAGCCACAGTTATTGTCTCATCGCTGCGGAGAGCATCGACGGCCTGGGCTGGACTGGCTTTGTCTTTTTCGGGAACAATTTTCTTAGCCAGATTCTGGAACAGCGTTGGCCCCATGAATGTCGCTGGTAAGGGTACGCTTGATTCAGCCACCTGGCCTTTTTGGCTGGAAATTGCTGTCATACCGGTTGCGTACTGTGGCCTGCTGACTGGGACTGATTCTATCTCCATCACTGGCACATTATTGCGTACTGACTCAGCTTCTGGCACAGGGCTAGCCTTGGCTTTAACTGCCGGGGGCATCTCTTCCAGTTTTTGGTCAGGTTTTGGTGTTAAGAGCGGCGATGTTAGAGGCAGGCTGGAGCCGGCAGTTATATCGTGCTTCGCTCCGGTTTTCCCCTGCTCCGCAACCTTGACGGTATATTTGTTAATAGCTATCGCCATCAGGAAAATAGCCACGGTAGCCACAGCCACCGGTACTGGCCGCCAATCGAATATTTCCCAGAATGATTTTTTCTGGATTCTTTGTTCTATGCCTGCCCACATGTTGGCCGGAGGATTTATTTCCTTTAGACCGGCGACCAGGGTAATAGTTTTCCGCAGGTCTGCCAGTTCCTGGCGGCATTCCGGGCACTCGGCCAGGTGAGTTTCGACGATCTTTTTCTCCTCGTCGGAACACATCTGGTCAAGGTAAACAGATAATAGCTCACGAACATGTTTTTTTATACTCATTTTACATCACTTCCCTTAACTTGTCTTTTAATTCCAACCGAGCGCGGGAGAGACGGCTCTTCACCGTTCCCAGATTACATCCCAGGGAGGAGGCAATTTCTTCATACGAGCAGCCCTGTATATCCCGCAAAATGATCACTTCCCGGTGCTCAGCGCTTAAAGATTGGATCGCTGTTTGTACCTGATCCTGGACTTCTTTGGTTTCGGCCTTGGACAAAGGGGATAGATCGCTTTTATCTTCGACCTGCCTGGTCATTTCATCATCTTCAGTTTCAATGGTTTCATCCAGGGACATCAGATTAGGTTGGGTTTTCCAGTGGCGCAGTTTATTCTTGCAGGTATTACTGGCAATGCAATAAAGCCAGGTTGAAAAGCTGGCCTCACGCCGAAACTTTTTAATACCGTTATAGACCCTCACAAATGTCTCCTGGGTGAGATCTTTGGCTTCCTCATAGTCATCCACAAAACGGAAACACAGGTTAAAGACTTTTTTCTGGTACTTGGCGAACAACTGGGAAAAAGCCTGCTGGTCTCCCCGCTGCGTCCGTTCAACTAACTGAATATCGTCTAGATCTACCAAAGCTATCCCCTTATTAAGACACGGTTTCTGCCTGAAAGTTCCCTTAAATGCAGTCACGAGTTTGCGAGTCGCGAGTCTGCGGGTCTGGAAAATAATAATAATTAACCATGACTCGTGACCCGGGACACGCGGACCCGGGACTTATTTATTTACCTGTTTATCTAAATACGCTTCGATGAACGGGTCGATCTCCCCATCCATCACTGCCTGTACATTGCCGATCTCTACTCCGGTACGGTGATCTTTGACCAAGGTATAGGGGCAAAACACATACGACCTGATCTGGCTGCCCCAGGCAATAGCACCCTTGTCATCATAATGTTTTTCCGCCTGCTTCCGGCGTTTATCCTGCTCCAATTCAAAGAGTTTAGCCCGCAGCAGCTTCATGGCCGTAGCCCGGTTCTTGATCTGGGAACGTTCTTTCTGGCTTTGCACTACGGTATTCGTGGGGAGATGTGTGATCCTGATGGCTGACTCGGTCTTATTCACATGCTGACCGCCATGGCCGCCGGAGCGGTAGGTATCTATACGCAAATCGCTTTCCTTGATGTCAATGCTGATCTCATCTGATATTTCCGGGATCACATCACACGAGGCAAAGGTAGTATGCCGGCGCTTATTGGCATCAAATGGGCTGATCCGTACCAGCCGGTGTACCCCTGTTTCTGATTTTAAATAGCCATAGGCATAAGGTCCGGTAATAATAAAAGTGACACTTTTTATGCCGGCTTCTTCCCCGGCCAAAATATCCGTGATCTCTGCGGCAAAACCTTTGCTCTCTGCCCAACGGCTGTACATTCGCAAGAGCATTTCTACCCAGTCGCAGGCCTCAGTGCCACCGGCTCCTGAATGCAGCGTAACAATGGCATTATTGCGGTCAAATGGCCCGCTTAATTTAGTCCGGAAAATAAAAAGATCAAGTTTTTTCTGCAGTTTTACTAAAGCTGGCTGCAGTTCTTGCTGCAGGGTTTCATCATTTTCCTGCGCCGCCATATCCAGCAATCCCTGAGTTTCTTGGAACTCCTTCTCCAGCTGCTGGAAAAGCATTACATCTTCCTTAAGGCTATTCAGGCGCTGCATCAGTTTCTGGGCTTCCTGCTGGTTATCCCAGAAACCAGCAGCCCCGGCTTTACCCTCAATAGTTGAAATTTCCTGCTGTTTTAACTCTATTTCAAAGAAACCCCCGGAACTTTGCCAGGTCAGTCTTAACTTTATTCAGGATCTCGCTGGTCTGATTATTAGGCAACAGCTTTCCTCCTGATCAGGCCGCTGGCGCCACCCAGGATGACCATAACCACGCATATTTTAGCAAAGGCATCCCCGTATTTTGTGTATAAGGTTATCTTATTCTCCGGCGAAACAGAGAAAATACTGATTGCCGGTACAAACAATTTAGTCTGGCTGATAATATTACCATAAGGGTCGATATATCCGGAGATACCGGTACTGGCGCTCCTGATGACCCATCTTCTGTTTTCGATCGCCCGGAAGACATTCATGTAGAAATGCTGGTAAGGAGCAGCTGTATTAAGGTACCAGGAATCAATGGTAATATTCACGATAACTTCCGCGCCGTTCTTGACCAGGCGCCGCACCAGGTCAGGAAAAATATCTTCGTAGCAGATATTTACGCCATAATGTCCATGCGGTGTTTTCATGAGATCGAGTCTATTCCCCGGGACAAAATCCCCCATCTCTTTCAGTACTGGGAACACCTTTTCCAAATATTTCCGGAAGGGCACAAATTCCCCGAAAGGCACCAAGTGGTTCTTATTATATTGTCCGGCAAGCTGGCCAGCCGGGGTAACCAGGAAACAGGAGGTATAAGCCCGCTGCTCAACCGGATTCGCCATATCTACAGAACCGATCAGTAAATAGGCTTTACTGCTGCTAGCCATCTCTGCTGTTTTCTCCAATAAAAACCGGTCATTTTTCAGCAATCCCGGGATCGCTGTTTCAGGGAAAACAATGACTTCAAGATTATTATTTTTTAGCCGTTCCACATAAGAAACGTATTGACCCATGATATTGCGTTTCTCTTGCGGATTCCATTTCAGGTCAGGCGGGATATTCGGCTGGATAACTGCCGTTTTGATCAATTTCTGTTTTACCGGACCAGGCTGACGGTTTAAAACAATGAACCCGTACCCAAAAACCAGGGCCAGCACCAGGGCAAATACTTCCAGGCTCCTGAGGCTCTGCTTGCGATGGTTTAATTCCAGGCTATAACTAATTATTTTAGCAGCCAGGGCATTGACCAGTACGATTAAAAAAGATACGCCGTACACACCGGTCACAGCTGAAACCTGGGCTACCAGCAGATTATTCCATTGGCTATAACCCAGCAGGTTCCAGGGGAACCCGGTAAACAAGTAGGTCCGCAAATACTCCAGACTAACCCACAACGAAGCGATGAAGAAAATATTGAACGAATAAAAATAACGGCTGAAGAAACTGGTGATGCCGCAGAACAAGGCTATAAACAAAGCCAGGTACAGCATCAACAAAGCACCAATAGCCACGCTCATGAGCCAGGAAAAATTGCCGTAGATATGCAGCGTGCCAACCACCCAGTAAAGCGTGGCAGCATAAAAGATAAAACCAACGATCAGGCCATTCAGGAAAGAGCGGCCAAAATTTTCACCCTCAATACTGATCAATAGCGGTATCAGGCAGATCCAGGCCAGATATGAAAAATCATATTTCGGGAAAACCAGTATCAGCAAGAGCGCCGAACTTAAGATCATGATACTGTTTTTTGTGAGTAATCGCAGCATTAAAGTATCCTGTCTCCGAAATCTCTTTGTATCTTATCCGCAACATTTCTTATATTTTTTTCCGCTGCCGCACGGGCACGGATCATTACGCCCGATCTTGTCCAGTTTTTGCGGCTGCGGTTTAGCCGCTGAAATAACCGATTGTTTAGGCAAGGGCTGGCCCTCTACCGGCCTGACTCGCGGCCGCTCCTGCGGTTGCGCCACCATTTTAACTTTGAAAAGATAGTCGCCTACTTCTTCTTTGATCCTCATGATCATGTTACTGAATAGCCGGAAAGCTTCATGCTGGTATTCTACCAGCGGATCCTTTTGGCCGTAGGCACGCAAACCGATCCCTTTGCGTAGCTGGTCAATATCATATAAGTGTTCTTTCCAGCAATTATCCACTACCTGCAGGACGACCCTGTGTTCCAGGAAACGCATCATTTCAGTGCCGATAGATGCTTCTTTATCGTCATAACCTTTTTTAATAGTTTCCAGGACCATATCCTGGAATGCGGGGTGGTTCATTCGTAGCAGTTCTTCCTGGCCAAGCTTTACATCCAAACCGTAGCTTTGTTTAAACCAGGAAGAAAAAGCGCTAATTTCCCATTTTTCCGGATATACTCCTTCAGGACAATATAAACCGGCTTTCTCGGTTACGACTTCATTGACCATTTCCAGCACATGTTCTTTTAAATTTTCTCCGGCCAGGACCATCTGCCGCTGGTCATAGATCACTTCCCGCTGTTTATTCATGATATTATCATAATCCAGTAATTGTTTGCGTATATCAAAGTTCATCGCTTCCACTTTACGCTGGGCTGATTCAATAGCCCGGGAAATGAGCGGATGCTGGATATCTTCGCCTTCCTGCATACCGAGCTTATCCATCACAAAACTGATCCGGTCAGAACCGAACAGCCTCATTAGTTCATCTTCCAGTGATAAATAGAAACGACTTGAACCAGGATCGCCTTGCCGTCCGCTGCGCCCGCGCAACTGGTTATCGATGCGCCGGGATTCATGACGCTCCGTGCCCAGTACATACAAGCCGCCGGCAGCGACCACTGCCTCATGTTCTACGTCTGTTTCTTTTTTAATCTCATCAACTAATTTACGGTACTGGTCACGGGCTGACAAAACATTAGGATCAGTGGTAGGAGTATATTCACTGGCCAGGGAGATCAATTCAGGATCCATGCCCCAGCCTTTCATCTTCTCTTTAGCGATATACGCGGGATTACCACCCAGTATGATATCTGTGCCGCGGCCGGCCATATTGGTAGCAATGGTCACCCCGCTCTTGCGGCCAGCCTGGGCAATAATATAGGCTTCCTGCTCATGATACTTGGCATTCAACAGGTTATGCTGGAGACCCTGCCGGCGCAGCATAGCGCTTATTTTTTCGCTTTTTTCAATGGAACGGGTACCGACCAGTACTGGCTGCCCTATCTTGTTGCATTCAGTTATATCATTAACAATGGCATTATACTTGTCTTTTTCCGTCTTATAGATCACATCAGCATGGTCCAGGCGGATCATTTTCTGGTTAGTCGGCACTTCCATAACGTCTAATTTGTAAATATGGAAAAATTCTTCCCGCTCAGTTGCCGCCGTACCAGTCATACCGGAAAGTTTATTATATAATTTAAAGAAATTTTGGAATGTAATAGTGGCCAAAGTCTGGTTCTCTTCGGCTATACGCACGTTTTCCTTGGCTTCCACTGCCTGGTGCAGGCCCTCGCTCCAGCGCCGTCCCGGCATTAAACGCCCGGTGAATTCATCAACAATGATAACTTCCCCGTCTTTGACCACATAATCAACATCTTTTTTAAATAAGTCATGGGCCCGGCCGGCCTGCAGGATGTGATGTACCCATTCACTTTGCATATCTTCATAAATATTAGGGACGCCCAGTAGCCGTTCACACTTGGCTATTCCTTCTTCTGTCAGCGTCCAAAGGCTGTTTTTTTCATCAACTATGGCATCATAACCTTGCTGCAAGTTGACCTCTTTATACTTGGCCTCTATTTCCTCTTTTTCTGTTACCCAGCGCCGTTTTAAGTGAGGAATAATACGGTTAATGATATAATATTTTTCCGTGGACTCTTCCGCCGGGCCGGAAATGATGAGCGGTGTGCGCGCTTCATCAACCAGGATGCTATCCACTTCATCCACTACGGCAAAATTAAGTTCGCGCAGAACACAATCTTCTTTGGCAATGGCCATATTGTCCCGCAGGTAATCGAAACCTATTTCGTTATTAGTGACATAGGTGACATCACAACGGTACGCCGCCTGCCGCGCCGTATTATCCAGATCATGCTGGACTACCCCCACGGTTAAGCCCAGGAATTTATAGATCGGGGACATCCATTCGCTGTCTCGTTTAGCGAGATAATCATTGACCGTGACCAGGTGCACACCTTTGCCGGTAATACTGTTAAGGTATACCGGCAGGGTCGCAACCAGGGTTTTACCTTCTCCGGTCCTCATTTCCGCGATCTTGCCCTGGTGCAGGACAATACCACCCATCAGCTGGACATCAAAATGGCGCATCTGCAAGGTTCTCTTGCCTGCTTCCCGGACTGTAGCAAAAGCTTCCGGCAGGAGTTCATCCAGGGTTTCGCCGGCAGCATGGCGCTGGCGGAATTCATCAAGTTTAGCGCGCAGCTCAGCATCGCTCGACGCTGCCATTTGCGGTTCATAGCTATTGATCTGTTCTACGAGCGGCAGCATCTTCTTCAAGTCACGTTCATTTTTCGTACCAATAAATTTTTGTAATATCCAACCCAACACAGGCTAATCCTCTTTCTTATTTGTCATTTGTAATTTGTCATTTATAATTGATTTTAATAGTATATCATACTTCTGTCTAAAAAGTAAACCCTGTTAGAGGATTTTCTAACAGGGTAATTTGGCTTTAATTTGAGATTTGAGATCTGAGATTGCTTTACTGAACTACTGCGATCTTTTCCTGGACATCTATATCAGTACCTTTTATCTGCAGCTGGTACATCCCGGGAGGGACGGTCTTCCCCTCCAGATCACGTCCATCCCAAATGATCATCTCTTGGGATTTTTCTTTGGCCATCACCACATTATTCCAGATCAGTTGTCCAGCCAGGGAACGGATCGCCATGTCCACTTTGCCATCCTTATCAGGAAACATCATAATGTATAATTTTTCTTCTTTTGCCGGCTCAATAAAACCTTTGGCCCCGCCCAATATGGTAATACCGTCTTTTTCACATAGGACCAATCCATTAACCTTAAAGGAAATGATAAACATATCTGCATAGCCGGCATTATTATTGCCGGCAAAAGTACCTTCTGTATATCCGGCTACATAGATATTGCCGGCTTTGTTGGAGGCGATCCCGGTGCAGAATTCATTTTTATCTGTTCCCAGCTCGGTGATCCAGGGTTTATTACCGCACGCATAATACTTAACCAGGAAAATATCAGCCAAGCCGCTGTTTTTACGTTGGCCTAAATTACCCGTAGTATCTCCGGCGATGCAGATCGCCCCGGTACCGTCAATAGCCAGGCCCAGGCTGGAATCTGATGCCCGCGAACCTAATTGCCGGGTCCATATTTTTTGGCCCTGGGAGTCAAACCTGGCCAGGAAAATAGCTCCTAAGCCCTTATTAACGGTACCTTTTAGCTGGCCTTTGGTTTCTCCTGATATATATATATTACCGGCGTTATCTCCGGCCACACCGCCGCTAAAATCGTTTCCTGCCGTCCCTATCTGTTTGAGCCAAACTTTGTCCCCATACGGGCTATATTTGGCCAGGAAAACATCATAACCACCAAAAGCAACTTTTGGCTCGAGGCTACCGCTGGTATCACCGGTTACATATATGCTTCCGGAAATATCCATGGCCACCATTTTAGTATGTTCTGCGGAAGCTGTGCCGAACTGGGCTCCCCACAACCGGTCTCCGGAAGCATCAAATTTCATGATGAAAACATCCGCTTCCCCGTAATTGCGGGAACCGGTCAACTTACCATAGGTATCCCCGACTACATAGGCATTACCATCATTATCGCTGGTTACACTTAAGCCATAATCTGATTCAGAAGAACCGAATTGCTTGATCCATAATATCTTGCCGGATGGTTCGAGCTTGATCAGAAAGATATCTGCCCCACCGGCATTGGTTTTCCCCTCGAAAGAGCCATACGTATGCCCGGTAACATAAATATTGCCTACTCTATCGCAAGCCAGCGCTGCCCCCTGGTCAGATTCTGCTGAACCAAGCTGCCTGGTCCATAATTCCCGGCCGTCAGCATCATACTTGGCGACAAACATATCTGTTCCGCCAATATGGCGGTTGCCGCCCAATGCCGCTTCCGTAAATCCGGTAATACAAATATTACCTGCAGGATCACAGGCGATACCTTGCAGATTGTCCAGTCCGGGACTGCCAAATTCTTTGATCCATTGTACGTTTAAATCTTCTGTTAAGGCTGCTGTAGAGAGTCCCAACAACATTAAAAGAAGAAAAAACGCAGTTTTTGCTAATTTACCAGCCATGTCCTCACCTGTCTGCGTTGTTTACTGCTATATATATAATAATAGCACAATTCAGTTAAAAAGCAATCGATAAAAAGACCTGCCCCGACATAATCGGGGCAGGGATTTCGTTAAAAAATCAAATCCGGTTAAGGATTATTATATTTTAACTACATTTTTGGCCTGTGGGCCTTTAGCGCCATCTTCAACGTCGAACTCAACTGCTTGCCCTTCGGCTAAGCTCTTGAATCCTTCGCCGTTGATCGCAGAGTAATGTACAAATACATCACCACTGCCGTCTTCTTTTTCAATGAAGCCGTAACCTTTGGCGTCATTGAACCATTTAACTTTTCCTTTCATCAACAGCCGTTCCTCCTTCTTTCTACATTCTGAAGGCGCTACTCCCACAAAATGGTTTTACATCCTTCATCGTTAATAATAGCAGACATTCCTAATTAAGTCAAGTACTTTCTGCTATAAAAAAGTAATTGGTTGCTAGTTTTGGAAGTAGGTATGGAAGTAAGTCTCAAGTCTTTGGATCGAACTCAAGACTAAAAACCTAAGACTAAACATACTTCTTAACCCAACACCCTTATACCTATTTTACTACCTGGTTCACTTCCACGACGATTCTTTCGGCGAATTTTTGTCCAACTGCCCGGTTACTGGGCACGGCCGCGGAAATGGTCAGGAAATGCGGACGCTCTTCATCTTTCACCACATATTTCGCTTTAACTACACCGCTATTATCAGTCACTAAGTCTGCCCCGGCCAGGTTCCGGCAAGAAGCAGTAATAGTGCCAATTTGGGTTACTGCATAGGACACGGTTTTATTAGCGGCTGGCTGGCCATTTTCACTGTATTGTATGGAAATGGTCACCGTATCGCCATTCTTATATACTTCCTGATCAGTGCTGATCATCAGCTCCTGTTGTATTATCTGTTCATTGTTAGCTATATATACTACGAGAGGTTGTTTCGTCACCACTTCTTTGCCATCTTTGGTTGTATAGCGTACCTTAAAATCATATTTACCATCGCCTAACGTTACTGTATCCAATTCTGCCCGCCACCAATTAGCGGTATTGGACAATTCCACCCAGTTACTGTCATCAATTGAATATTCAACTTTGGCCAGGTTCGGCAACAGCACGGTCTTGGTATAGACCTCTACTGGTACCGTCCCTTGGATTTTATTGGCATCACGGGGACTGATCACTAACGCTTCATAGAATTTTTCCATGGCACTGGCGGCTTTTCGCGGTGAACCGGCCAGCTTCACATCATCCGGCATAGCTACGATACCAAACCATTCTTCTGGCTCAGTTTCTTCGTGCCGGTCCTCATCACCTTCTCCTTCATTATTTTTCCACCATTCATCGATCCAGGAGAAAATACAGGCTCCATTACCCTTTTCCGCGATCATGGCGTAGGTATCATTGACAATACCAGTTGCTTGTTCATCTTCGGTATTGCCACCGTACCCGAATTTGCCTTCACCGCGCTTGGACATACTATAACCATACTCAGTGCCGATCAGCGGTTTGTCTTTGGCCAACGACCGTTCCATCCATCCAAGATACCCGCGATAGCCCATATTCACTACATGGGATTTGTCATAACCATAATGGTTGATACAAATAAAATCCCAATTCTTCGTGCTTAACATATCAGACCGGGGCCAATTAGCCAACGATATATAGGCTCCTGGCTGCAACTCCTTGATCTTGGCGGTAATAAGGTCATAAAACTCATTTGTTTTTGCTAAACTGGCCTGGGCAATCTTTCCCGGGGGCGGTTCATTCATCAGCAGGTACCCGATAATATTCCCATGTTCCCGGTTTATCTTCATTTCGTCTTCTACCGTAGAGATGGAATTATCCCAGAAACTCTTATCTGAAAAATCAGCCATGGGCGGTACCCAGATACTCATTCCCTGGATGATCAGGAGACCGTATTTATGCGCCAGTTCCATCATATACTCATCCAGGTCCCGGCCTGACCAGTTGCGAATCGTATTAAAACCTATCTTCTTCATTAACTGGAAATCTTTTTCCACGACATCATAATCACGGGGATACGGTTTGTTTGGAGAGGTATGCGGACGATAGGGAGCATAGCCGATACCGCACACTATGTATTTTTCACCGTTGACGTAAATATCATCGCCGCGGAATTCTATTTTTTCTTTCGGCAGGTCAATCGTAGCCGGCAGTTTCACTGGTATTTCGGCGCTGGACGCGCCGTCCTTGCCGCCTTTAGTCGCCACTACTTTATAGACTGCCTTCACGCCAGCGGTGGCGGTTTTATCTACATAGAAGGGATCCCGCGCCCGTCCCACAACTTTTCCGTCACGGTACACTTTATAGTAAAACGTGTCTTCAATTTGCTCCCACATCAAATAAACCTTACCCGGCAGCTCCCAGGAGGGGACAACTCTCATCTTCTTGATACTGCCGGCAGATTCCTGCGCCCAGACCGTTGCCGAACTTAGCATGATCGCGGCCATCAGCAGTAATAAAACAACTCTTTTTTTCATTTTTTATTCACTCCTTTACTCTGTATTAGTTCTCTGTTTTTTCTTCCTGCGACCATAGCTCCTGCAGGAGGTAATAAGCTTTCTTGGGAATACGCTTATTATTACCCATTTCATCTAGTTCCGGATCCAGGGAAACTATCCCCCACCACTCTTCGTTCATATTCATGCCTTCCGGCGCTTTAATATCACAATAGTAAGCCCCATGGCACCATTGCCCGCTGGTATCATGTACCGACCAGCTGGATGAATCTGCTTCAGCTGCTTTCCACCATTCATCATTCCACTCAAACACGCAACCACCCAGGCAGTTGCCCACGCCGGCTGAGTTGCCGGGTAGATTCTTTTCGATCTCTGCCCATTGGTTACTGATAAATGCCGCCTGCGTTTCCTGGTCTTCTTTCTGCTTGAAAGCGTCAAAAGAGTCGCAGCCAAATTCGCTAAAAATTATTGGCTTGCCCCACTTGGCCTCCACTTCCTTAAACAAGTTACCGAAGGATTTGCCGCGGTATACAGTCGCACCCAGCACATCAACAGTTGGACAATAGCGTTTTGCGATCTCTACATCAGCTATATCTCCATTACCCATCATTATGGGATGGTCTGGGTCGATCTTTTTAACGGCCTTAGCTACTTTTTCAATGAATCGGTAATATATTTTCGCCTTAGCGAGCCTTTTTTTATAAGGGTCGTCCAATTTTTCTATCGCTTTAGTCGTCCAGGGATTCACTTTTTGCGGCCCGAAAGAGAAGTTATTTTCATTGCCCAGGCACCACATCAGGACCCCTGGTTCATCTTTATATTCTTTCACCATTCTTTCGACATCTTTGATCGTCCTTTTTTGAAAATCTTCGTCACCATAGTTAGCCGAAGGGTAGGCCCAAAATCCAAGATAATGGGTCATAATGGTATGTACCTGGAATTCCTCATACAAATCCCGGATGAGCTGCCTGGTTTCTGCCGGGATTTCCCCTTCCTGGTAGATCCTGATGGTATTAACGCCAATTACCTTCATTAAGGGGCCATCCACATTAATCCAGGGCTTACTTGGATCCCCCCAGAAATTATGCTCATAATTTCTGCCGATAGGTATCGGGCTATAGCATACCCCATGGACAATAAACGGCTTGCCTTCAACCAGTAATTGATATTCTCCGGTTTTTTTCTGGGTAATACTTACCCGCGGTTCCCGGGCATTCAGTCCCACCGCCAGGGATAAACCGGCCAGCAACAAAAGCAATGAGCCAAATACTCTCTGCACTGCATCCCCCTCTTTTTTTATGTATTATTTAATGATCGCTATCTTGCCTCTTTTTATGGACGCGCCATCCTGGATCACATATATATAAATCCCGCTGGCTATCCCGCGCCCAGAATTATTTTCCAGGTGCCAGGCATAAGGATTGGCTGACACATTATTGACCGAAAAAACCAGCACTCCATTCAAATCATAAATACTAACCGCAGCCTGGTGGGATATATTGGCAAAATAAACTATGTTGTTCTGGGCCAGCTTACACGGATTGGGATAAACATATACAGCGTCACTCTGGGTTATTTCAAATCCGCTGGCATAGGTCCCGGCCTTATCATCCGTATTAGTGACTACCACATCCCACCGGCCTAGTTTTTTATCCCGAATATCCAGCAGGCCGGAAATCTGCGTTATTGAACCACGGATATTTTCAGTGGCCACAATATCTGCTTCACCGGTCCTGCTCAGTTTTATTTGACTCCCATTGTAGAAATTTGTTCCGGTAACCTGGATCCTGACCTGGTTATTGTTACTAGCCTGGTTTGGTGACACCATAGTGACTGAAGGGGTATATCCGGTAATACTAAACGACATGTTCTTGGCAGTGTCTATATCTCCTCCCGGATTCACTACCACCAAAGCCCAATCCCCGGGGGCTAAACTGGTTAAGTCGAATTCAGCCACGATCTTGCTGGCATTGGTATAGTTTACTGTTGTAGCGGCAACATCATCCTGCCCTGACCGGACCAGGAATACCTGTAAACCTGTTTGAAAACCAGTGCCTTCCATAGTGATGGAGCATGGGCCTGAATTAGCTGCTGAGTTGGGAGCAACAGTGGTCACCTCACAGGCAAAAGCCGTGGCAGCTGCCATTCTGCCAG
>JAQTPL010000001.1:0-94632 GCA_028712895.1 bacterium
TTTTCCGTAGCTGTGGATATGCGCGGCGCGATAAAATCTACTAAAGCTCCAATAGCCACATATGCTAATATCACGACCACCATTATTTTGGCCATGACAACAGAAAATTGCCGCAACGGCGATTGCGGCGAAATATTTACGTTTTCTTCTAAATTCTTAGGGGTATATTTCATTTTTGGTAATAGACGGCTGTGCCATAAGCCAGCGCCTCACATGAATTTTTACCGGCAATGGTACTGGTTTCGAGCCGCAGGTTCAGGATGATATCTGCACCAGGCGCTTCTAGCTTCATTCTCAGTACCGCTTCTCTCCTGGCCCGATCCAGCAGGCTCTCAAACACCGACATTTCCCCGCCGATAAAATTAAGCAGGCCGCCGACGATCATTTTGAAGTAATCGCTGGAGATCACCGCGCTGCCGGATACCAACCGGGTCGTTCTTATTGGTTTGTCCTCCAGGAAATCGTCGCCAGTCACTACCGGGCAGCAACTCAGGTTTTTCTCACGTTCCTTAATGGAACGGTAATGCTTTTTTTCGATCCTGGTGCCTACGAAATATCCGATCGCTACAAATATTGCTAATTGTATCAGGTCAGCCATTGGTCATCTCCTTATTCTACCCTAACGGCTGTACCGTACACGTAAATCTCCGCGGCGCCGTTAGCGATATTGGAGGTTGAAAAACGGACATTGACAATGGCATTGGCTCCTAAATTCTCGGCCTGGCACTTCAGACGTTCCAGCGCCTGTTTACGGGATTCGTTCATTAATTCTGTGTAGGCTTTTAGCTCTCCGCCTACCAGGTTCTTCAATCCCGCGCCGAAATCTTTGAACGCGTTTTTCGCTCTCACTGTACTGCCGCATACTAAACCAAAATGCTCTACGATCTTTTTGCCTGGAACTGACTCGATGTTGGTCATGACTAGTATCACTTTTGCCTCCTTTTTATTTTGATCTGTTGCCTACTTCTTTTTCCCTATTCCTAATCGTTGGCAATAATCTGTCGCCAACTCCCCGCCGATCGCCCAGTTTTCCTTTGGCACTTCAGTAATAACCACACTAACCGCCTGTTCCGGGCACTTCACGTTCTCTGCAACTACCTTGGTGACATCCCTTGCTAATTTCCTCTTGAAATCCGCATCATTCTGGTCCCATAATTCAATTCTCACCATTGGCATAATATTCTCCTCCGTGATTATTTAATTAATACTGCGTCCCCGGATTCCCACCTGCGAGGTGACCACGCACTCCAGGGGGCTCCTCGAAGGTAGTTTCCGGTTCAATTTTCAGTTTCTGATCCATTGCTTTTACAAGTTATTTCCGGTTTATAGGCTAACCCCGTTGCTTTTCCGTAAAGTCTTTATTTTTACTGCCATCTGCCACAGTAGCCAGATACCTGAAGCTATGCTAAACAGCATCAGGATCACTGCAGCCAATTTAACCAGAAAAGCGATTTGGTGGTTATACATCAATATCCCCATACAACTAAGGATATTGTACCAATCATGGTTCCAATTGTCTGTCCGTTGCGCGGTAGAGATATACCAGGAAGCATAAAAAAAACAGGTGGAGAGCCAGCCGAAACAAAACGAGGCACCAAAGAATTCCCCCTGCTTCAGGAACGCGATCAGAAAAATGACTGGTATCAAACATTCCAGCAACGTACCACTGATCGCCTCTAAAAACTGCCCAAACGGCAGAGCCAGCAGATGGCCTGCTTCATGTACCCAGTAATTAAAAGCACCCAGGGTGCTCAGGTAGTCTGGCCGGCGCAGGTAATTGACGAATATATATGCTAACCAGATCACGACCGGCACTCTGATGATCCAGTTTTTTCCACGGCACCATTCTTTGGCGGTTTTTATTAATTCTTCCAGGTTAATGTCTCCTAATAAACATTTCATATGCATCGGGAGGAAGTATGTTTTTGAGTATTAATGTTTGACCGATATTCCTCACGACAATAAAAGACGGTATAAATATTATTATCCAGATGACCATGACCAAGATCATTCCTTTGAAATCATACCTAATATACTTCTTAATTAAAAAAAAGGCAACTATCATCACCAGGATCAATCCAAAACCAATAAAAATAGCTCCCAAAGAAGCAAGTAGCGACACTTGGAAAGCGACCTTCAAAGGATATTCAAATTTGACGATCTTCAGCACGATCCAGGTGGTGGTTATACAAACCAGGGCCATTACAATATAATTGAACAGGAAAGCAAAAATAAAACTAATCATTAGTCGTCTCCTTTTTTCCATGGCCATATCTTGGTGGCCTTCCACTATTATGGCATTGGTTTTTGCCGGCTGCTCACATAAGGGTGGTATCGCTTTGTATTCAGTTGAATTCCAGCCCGCTTGGTATTGCTGTGTTTCTTCAGTCTTCTGCTAATTAATTATGATCTCTTCATTCTTTATCTCTTTCCTACGTTCTTTGGGGGAAGTTACGGCTATTACCTTGGCTATCTCGCATTTTTTAAATACATCACCAAAAGTAGGCATACTCTCATATAGCCCCCTGTATGTTATAACCCCAAACTTCATAAACTGCTCAGCCAGCTCCTTCTTAAGGCCCCTGGTTGACACTCCGAATCCAGAAATCGTTCCTCCTAAGGATTGATTCATGTCACCTGTAGCTTCATGTATATTGTCTATGCATATTTTACTATCGCTATTAATAAAACAATTCATGTCTTCTCCAGGGAAGGCCACTACTATTCCTACTTCATATCCTCCTGGCCTGACCATCATGCTTATTGGGTCTTGCGGCTCACCTGGGATACGATAAGCTACGATTTCCCCTCTTTCAGGTAAACGCTTGGCATACGCCTTCTTATCCAATAGTAAACTATCCCCAGGCTGGATCTGCACATTGGCATATGGTCCCCATTTGGAGTATAAACTGCCAAAATTTTTCATCGTGTAATAATGGTTGGAATAATAGAAATAATATCCAACCATTCCTAATACCGCGGCAATTATCGCGACCTTTACTATTTTCATTTCATCTCCTAATTAAGATTGGTATTCCGTCTCGTAAATGAGAAACATCCCCTTTATTTGTCTTCCCTTGACAATCACCTAAATAGGTGACCTCGTTGCCTTGACCCCGTTGTTTTGTTGTTTTGATTGGGGGTCCCATCATTTTGTCAATAGTTTAGCCCTGCCCTTAATTACCTACATTCCTTTAACATATTCACAAAAATGCAGAACATTCTTAGCATTATCCGGATCAAACAAAAACGGTTCCACATCCTTGGCTAAATGCTTGAAATCCAAGCTCTGGCACTTATTCAGCAGTTTTTTCTTCAAACTGGGCAGATCCTTGATCGCCATTTTTTCCTGTAAAAAATCAAAATTCGGCTTGCTCCGTCCCAGTAAAAATACCGTATCATAAAAATCCCGGCCCATAGTGCGTTTCCGGTGAAAAATAGCGTAAATCTTCTGCGACAGCAATATATCCACCGGTACCACCTTGATCCTCAGGAAAACATCAAACTTGTTAAGAAAAACCTGGTCCGGCTGATACTTGAACTTTTGCGGTTCAGCATCGATCTGGATCAGCAGCTTTTCTTCTTTGTATCCGGACAATCCCAGGTCATATAATACCCGGTTGATCTTAAGATAACAGTGCCAGGCTCCCTTAAAAACATTCCTGATCTCTACCAGGTATCCTTCCAGCTCCAGCTTCTTTTTCACCAATTCGGTCATGTGTACAAAATCCCGGCGATCCAGGCCCAGATTATCAAAATCAAGATCCTCCGAGAACCGGTTATGCTCATAAGCGATCCGCAATGCCGTACCACCCATAAAGGCTAATTCATGACCATATTTTGAATCAAAAATAATAGACAATATCTTATATTGCAGGTACTCCCGCATAATATTCTTCTTGAACGGCTTAAGATAGTCTGGATAAAAAGTTTCAATTTGTTTAAGATCAAGCATTCTGCAGGTACTCCATAAAATTATTTATTCTTCTCAAAAGCTGCTTCTGGCCCATTCTTTCCGCCAGTGCTCTCAGCTTGTCCCGATCACCTTCCTTCAGGAACAGCTCAGCGTTAAACCGGAGCTTAGTAAAATCGTCACTGCTCTTTAGATCGGGATGGATATAGAAATAATCTAATATGGCCTTTTCCCGGCAGGCAATTTTGCCATGCTTGCCGTTATGATCGATCAGCTCATAGCCGAAAAAAAGGCCGGGCTTCAGCGAGTGATACTTAAAATTGGCCATAGGGGTCTTAAAAGCGCGCGTTACCAGGGTACTGGCAGAGGTTATCCCATACACGCTTTCCGGGATGAGATGGTAAAAAGACAGGGCAGATTCAAAAGAAACATAGGAAGGGTCATATATTTTATTAGCCAAGATAAACAGGGCAAATTCATCCATCTTTACATCAGTGAAAATATAATAACCCCTGATCACCTTTCTGATATAACCCTTTTCCTGCCAGTTATTCAGTCTGCGGCGATGAAATTTCGGGTCTACGCTGTGTATATCTGCCAGCGAGAATATGGTAAAATCCTGTAAAGCCTGCTGAAACTCTAAAAACCTCATCTATTTCTCCAAACTGCTATTAATAGCACTTTCAAGAAACAATATGCCATTATATCGTTCATTTGTCAAGTATTATTTTGTCCTGACCTCATTACACATAATTATAAGCTACTTTCCTTAACATCCTGCCTGTCCAGATAACTCCTATAACCGCAGAAGATAGATCAGTTAACAATCTACCCCAAAAAATACCGGCGATGCCAAACAATTTCGCGCCGAAATAGGCCAAAGGTATCATCAACACAACCACACGGATCACGGTTAAATAAGTAGAAAAGACTGGCTTGTGGATACCTATAAAACAAAAAGTAGCATAGCGGTGCACTTCCAGAAATCCATAGCCAAAACACGTAATATAAATATAACGCACCAGGATATTGATAACTGCGGGATCGGCAGAAAATAGTTTACCCAGAGGACGCGCGATGACCAGAAAAACTATCGCGATGACAAAGCCAAAGCCCAGCGCGAAGAGCATCGCCCCTTTGCGCACAGCGCGAATCCGGTCGAAACGTTTGGCCCCATAATTCTGGGCAATGAATGGCACCAGCGAAATACCTACAGTCATAGGGATCATGAACGCAAACATCTCGATGCGGCTGGCCACCCCGACCGCGGCTACCGCGCTGTCGCCAAATCCGGCGACTATCTTAATAACAATCGCGGCAGATAACGGAGTCAAAATAGAACTTAACGTAGTAGGAATACCGATATACAGGATCCGGCGCCAGGAAGCAGCGATACGATTGATTGAATGGGAAACGAAAATGATCAAATGATATCTTTTATGGATGAACAGGAAGGCCCCGACCAATACGAGCGTTTCGGCAATAACCGTAGCCAGCGCCGCCCCTTGTATTCCCAGCCGTGGGAATCCCCACAATCCGAAAATCATTACCGGATCGAGAATGAAATTCAACACTGTGCCCAAGACCATCAGCAAACTGACTGCCTTCGTATGTCCCGCACCAATAATAATGTCGGCAAACATCATATGCAAAACCCTGAAAATCAAGCCATAATACCAAATCGTCATGTATTGCCGCGTCAGCGCCAGCACCTCTCCTGCCGCACCCAAGCGCGTAAAGACAGGATCGATCGTTAAAAGTCCGGCCACCATCAGGCACAAGGCCGCGCTGGAAGACAAAAAAACTGCGTGCGTAGTAATGCGTGCCGCCGTCTTCTGCTTCCCTTTGCCTAAGGCATGCGCCACTACGGTCATGGCTCCGGTTCCCAGTCCGCGCATAATAAAACTAATCAGCATTACCACCGGAAAAGTAAAAGACATCGCTGCCAGGGCATTAGTCCCCAACCGCGACACAAACCAGGTATCAGTTAAGTTATAGGCGTTCATGGCGAATGTCCCGGCCAACATCGGGACAGCCATGCGTACAATTGTAGGAAATACTTTATCTTTAACTAATAGCGCATTATTCATTTAATATTATTATGTCCCCGGAATTTTAATTCAAATAAACGAGCGCTCCATTCAATATCCCTGCAAAACTGACCCATATTATGTAAGGTACCAACAGCCACGCTGCCGCTGTCGATACTTTTTTAAAAACCACTATCGTCCACAGTATGGCGCACCATAATACTATTATGACTCCCATGGCTCCAGCAATAGAATGGAGCCCAAAAAACACCGCTGACCAGCTAACATTCAACGCCAGTTGCAAAGCAAATATCCACATTGCTTTCCTGGTACTTGGCTTCTCTGCTGATCTCGCCCATACCATATACAAAGCTATACCCATCAGGAGAAATAATGTGTTCCATACAGGCATAAACACCCAATCCGGTGGATTAAAAGCCGGCTTTTGTATAGTCGTGTACCAGGTTTTTACCGAATTAGCCGTAAAGAGCCCGCCTAATCCCCCTGCCAGTTCACATATAATGATGCTTAGTGTTAGTTTCAGCCACTTTTTCATCTAACTACCTACCCTTTATATCTTCCTGCTATCATAGGCCCAATGCAGTATTGCCTGTCTTTGTTTCGGACGGCAGGTAATGCCACCAGGCGGGCAATTCTTTTTGACCTGGGCGATATGACGGGCCATCGCTTTCCATCTTTTGATTTGACGTTGGTCCTCGCGCGGCAGCCGTCGCCCCATATAGTAGCGGCAATACCACTGGAACCAGCCACGGGGATCATCAGGATAGATCCATCCTTTTTTCCTCCAATATGAGAGCGGTTTGCTGGCATTCACTCCGAAGTAATTCAGCTTGGGGTCATGCTGTTCAGGGCAGAGTTTGGCTTTTTTGAACCAGTCAGCCGGGAATTCTTTCTGGCAATCTGTCATATATTTGCCGCCGAATATGCCCATAGCCAGCATTTGTTTCGGAGTTATTTCCGGTTTAAAGTCAGGCGTAAAATTCCAGCCCACAGGCTCTACCAACTGGTACCGGTAATTCTTTTGCATCTTATCGTTGACCACCACGGTTTTCAGTTTCATAACCTGCCTAATTTAATTAGTATTGCCTGCCCCCGCGGCTTTGATTTTCCAGTTTCTCGGACAAATCATCATGGGTGTTCCCGGATTTAACCGGACACCTACGCGGTGTCTGAAAAGGGTCTACGATGTTGATAGTTTAGCCCTGACCCCGTTTTTCACAAGTTCCGGAGCTTCTCAAGGTAACTGATGGGTGTGGCGCCGACTGGATAATCTTTATAGCAATCATTAAACTTAAGATTGTGGAAAATCTTTCAAGGGATATCTATCTCTTCCCTTGACAATCACCTAAATAGGTGACCCCGGTGTATTTCCTTACAGGTTTATAATTAATCCTTGAATCTTAGGAGGAATCGGGCCAAAAATATCCTTTAATTCCTTTGATATATACATGTTTCTTCTATGATTTCTAAATCCTTTATAAACTGCTTCGACATCAGAATCAATCAATATACCTAAAACCGCTTGAAATGGAGTAATTGAATGGGCAGATAAGATATATTTATATTTATCGGATTCAAAATTCTGTTCTAAATAAGTTACTTCCTTATTACAAATATTAAGAACCTCATATATTTCATTAACTAATCCATGCATATTTTGAGGTAAATTAGGCAAGCCCCATGTCTTCTGTATAAGCACACATATTCTTGCTTTTCGAGCAAAGTCTTCGAAGTTATTATCAGGACAAATATTAGCCACCTCATCTATATGTCCAAGGATTTGATCTGATTGTTCAAGCATTGCTTTTATTTGATGGGCTATTCTAAAGCGAGGCCAAAGTAATTTATCTCCTTTATATAATATATCATGAGTGGCTTTTGCCCAACCATGCTGCAGGAATGTTTTAATTTGTAACTCAAAAGGTCTCATCAAATATTCTTTTCCTGGCACACTTACTTGTGGATTATAGTTAATATGCAGATGTAAATCGTCATAGATGAAATTAGAATATTCTTTGCTACGGTTCTTAATTTGTTTAATCACAATGAACTGTTTTTCTACATCTCTTTTTATTAATTCAACCTGTACATGTGTCGCGACTACAATAGTAGCAGCATACAAGTCAATAATATCGTCATGATTAGCATATTTGCCAGTCTCTATTTTTTGGGCAAAACTTTCCTTCTCCTTAATTCTGCTGCTAAATAAACCATCAAAACGTAAGGAAATTGAATCCAAAACAGGATCAATTTCCCTTTTTAATAATTCTAGTTTTTGCTGAATATTATCATATATTTCTGATATCCTGCTTGAAATAATCATTTTGTTTTAATCAACTTTTTAATAATAATTTTTCTAGACTCTCTGTTAACTTTATCATTAGGTTGAGCGCTAATTGCGTTTTGATAAATTGTAACATCTTTTTCTAAGGATTTTATATCGACTTTTTTAATAAACTTAAGTATATTCTTTCTAGAAGCTTCAAAATCAATATCTTCAGCTATTAATTCTAATAATGCTGCCCATAAAGAGTAAAAATCAGAATAATTACTTAATCTATTTGAGCATGTATCCAATTTAAGCTTAATAATAGATCCTTTTACCTTATCAAACTCTTTTCTCGCTTTTTTTTCATTAGGAATTTCTTCATCATATTCAGCATAATAATTATCCAATAAGTCCTTATCTGTAGTGGAAATCCCATGCATCGTTAAAAAGAACAATTCTGAGATAAATTCAACATCTTTCATCCTTCTTATTGTTGCGGGCCTACTAATGCAAATATCTTCCCAAAAAGGATCGTCTGCAACTTCCGTTATAAGAGATATAAATCTTCCAGAATATTTAGCATGCCTTAATTCTTGAGCTGTCAACTTCAAAACATTTCTATTCAATCTATCAAATGTATCGTTAATTATTTCTTCTTCTGCGCCCTGGAGATTTTCAACTGAAATTTCATATCCCCATAATTTACTTCTATTATCATTTGATAATTCTCCAAAATATTTACCATTCAGTTCTAAATTGCCAAAATCATCTGGTATAGCTATTTTACCCTGTACAAAATCCATAATAGATTCAAGGCGCTGTTTCCCATCAACTACATAATATGTAACAACTCCATTTGGAGCAACAATAGTATTTAGAAATATTGAAGGAGAAGGATAATTTCTCATAATAGTATCTATGAAAAAGCGCTTATACGATTTGGTCCAAACACTTCTCCTTTGGTATGGAGGATCTAAAACCATTAACTTTCTATTAATTAAATCAATAAACCATGCAATATTTTGCCTGTTCAATGTTCTTTGTATCATTTTAGTTCCTCCTCATTTTTCTTATTTTGAAAAATGTGTCTTATAACTGGGAATATAGCACTTATTTCTTTTAGATAGTATTGTTTGATGCCCCGGATATCCAAAATTAAATTGTGCATTGTCCTTCATTGCTAATTACTACATTTTGTTTCTTCCAATCTTTAGGCAATAAAGTATCTTCATTATTACTAAAATAAGAAGCCCTTACTATTCCCACTAGATCTTGTATTTCATTTGCATATTGATTACCTTTGTTATATCGTTCTATAATTTCTCTTTCTAACCAATACTCTGATTTATACATATCTTCTTTATTTTCATATTCTTTTAAAATATTATTATAGTCATAAAGTATTTTATTTACTCCAATTTCAACGCTTTTATTATCAGAAATTATTCTATCAGTTTTCACTTGCATAATACCTAATGTTTTTGAATGACCTACTTTAAATAGTAAAACCTCAAGCATACGAATAAGCTTAGGCCTATTAAAAGACTCATAAATCATAATTGAATAAATTAATGCTTTTAATTTTGCATTTGTTACTTTATCTTCTATTATAGATTTGTATTTATGCTGATAAGAGAGAAACTTATAATCAATATATTTGCTCTTCCTTTTTTCTGTATCTCTTGGTGACAGTTTAATATTATTAAACAATTCATATAGAAAAAATATAATTATTAACCATAATTCGTTACCAATTGTTTGCATATCTGGAAATAAGTAACTTCTTACAACTATTAGCTTCCTGTATATAAAATATGATATAAATATTATTATTACTGCACATAATAATTCCTTATTCCAGTCAAGTAACTTTGCTCTTCCGAGAGCTAAGTTAAATAGCAATCTAAATGCTACATAGTATACGCTTATCAAGTAAATACTATTTACATATATATCCATCGAAAGTGCATATAATATAACTGAAATTATAATTATATATACAACTGGCGAAAATATTCTATAAATAAAATTAAACATTGGTGCTTCATCTGCCTTCATAAATATTGATAGTTCCATATATCCCTTTGAGTATGACTGTTTACCAATAATGTTAATCAGAATAAACTGAAGTAATGCTAATCCAAAATGTAATGTATAAGTATCCCAACTCATTTTGATTTCACCTACTTTATTAAATAGACCATGCAACGTGGTCAGGCACTGAAACGTGAAAGTAATTCTTTGTCTGGATTCAGAATTAGTATTGTGTCTCACATATTAATTCTAAATTTGTATAAATGAAGAACCTAAATGGTTTTCAATAATTTTACCTGCTTGTGTTGCCGATAAGGTATGAATAAAAGTATGATGAACCGTTAAGACAGCATCTTGAAGTTCATTATCTTGCTCTAACATAGATATTCTTAATCCAACTTCTATACATCGTTCTGGAGGTAAATGTCTAGAATGGGATAAAGTTACATCATGACTACCTATTACTTCCACAATTCTATTAGCAGTATCGGAACGCAGTGGTTCTGACAAATCAGCTAGCATCCCTGTCCCTAGCCACTTTTTTACCAAATATTCAGACCAATTAATAGCTTTTTGGCATTCTCCAATAAAAGCAGGTGGGTATTTAGCTATTATCGGTTGCCAAACTGGTATTTTTGCAGGGTTTGCCTTTATTTCATTATATGCTTTTTCAAACTCTTCAATAACGCCTTGGGCTGGAATACCATTAAATTGTGGGTCAATTGGACCAAGACTGGAGTGTTTACCCATTAATATTTCCTTGCAAGCGCAAGCAATCATAGTGCCCGCAGACATAGCAAGTTGAGGGACAATTGCTCTTATATTTGTCCCAAACAAACTACGTAAATAGTCTACTAATGATTCTGTAGCAGCTGTTTCACCACCGGGAGTATGTAAAATTAAATCTAGTCCTTTCGATTTGTCCATACCTTTTAAAGTAGACATGAAACCATTTTTATCATTATCATTAATCGAAGCGACTAAAGGATGCATTTGTTTTTGAAGCCAACCAGAATAATACGCTATAACATTACGCCCTGTCAGTTCATAAAGCTTTTTGAGATATTTTCTTCTAATAATGTCAAAGGTGCTTCCTGATCCTTTTATTTCTTCTAATAACTCTTCCCAGTTTCCCATTTGCCACTCCTATCAGATAACGTATTATCCGTAATCAATATTTTCCACTTATCATCGGTTAGAAAATTACTAATATTCCTTAAGTCTGTTTCTTTCCCATGGCCAATACCTAATATTTTGTATAGTTCTATTATCTTTGTTTTAGTAATATTGCGCATTGATTACTCCTTAATAATTATTTTAGGACAGATTTTTTGATTATCTAGAGTTGTATTCTATCATTAATTTATCTACCAACTTAAAGACTCTTTTATTAATCTGACATTCCCAAAAAGTTAAAACCTTCCATCCTAAACTCTTTAATTCTTTATGTTTCCTTTTATCTCTCTCAATATTATTTCTAAACTTGTTGCTCCAAAATCTAATATGTGTCTTCGGCTTTGAAGGATTACAATATGGGCAGCGATGCCAATAACATCCGTTGACGAATATTGCAATTTTCTTATTTAGATAGCATATATCAGGCCTTCCTAATACCTTTTTGCAGTGAAGCCTATACCCTCTTAATCCAGCCTCTCTTAGAGCCTTTCTAAGTATCAGCTCAGGCTTTGTGTTCTTTGCCTTAATAGCACTCATTATACGAGATGTAATTTCTTTTTTAGGGATTGGAGCGCGACCATCTCTAATGTATTGATACCCCTTGTTACTATTTAAATACATTTATAAAGCCTCATCAAGAGTCTGGAATAGTGCTTTCCCAATTTTATCAACTACACCAACAACTAATGCATTTCCCATAAAAAAGGCACGTCTTGAATCAGGGACACCTTTTGTATGATTAACCGGGAACATATTTAATTTTTCAAGCTCAATCGGAGTAAGCCGTCTATATTTACCAATCTTAGTTTTAATTACATGCTTAAATCTTGATGGTGTGGCTCCTCCCTCGCCCGTAATGATAGTCCTGGAAGGCTTATCAAGAAGATCTGGGAAAGACATCGAGCCTTCAGAATAATTGTATTCAAAACCTCCTGAGCTTTTTCGTAGTTCTTTTTTTGCACCTTTAAGATATTTCCATCTTGGGATATCCTTTTCGTCAATATAGTACTCTAGAGGCACTTCACTCTCTTTTTGTAATATTTGTCCTAGCGTTTGCCTTTCCCCTGAATATTTTGGTGCAGTATGAATAGTGAATACTTCCCTATCTTTCATGATCCCTGTGTTCTGAAATGGTGACATATTACGATCACCTTTAAAAACACCTGATATTTCAAATAAGTCTCCTTCCAATTTAAAAAATCCTTCGTTTATAGGTATGTCAGTTTTATTTTGGATAATTGGGAAAGCCTTGGTAATAGGTCCATCTGATAAAAACCAATAAGCAAGATGCTCTCGTTCTATAATTCTTTTATAAATCTCTGAACCTTTTTTATATGCTAGTATATATACTCGCCTTCTTCTTTGTGGCATTCCATAGTCTGCAGCATTTATTACGCGCCATTCTACTATATATCCTAGGTCAGACAAGGAAGCTAACATTATTCCAAAATCACGGCCTCGCTGTTTTGCAGGTGATTTTAGTAGTCTATCTACATTTTCTAAGAAGAGATAGTTTGGTGAATGTTGTCCTTTCTCTTTTAAAATTCTATGAATTTGCCACCACAGGACACCTTTTTTCCCTACAAGGCCCTCAGCCTTACTTAAAGTGCGCGCCACCGAATAATCCTGACATGGGAACCCACCTACAAGCAAATCATGGTCAGGTATATCATTAATTGATACTTTTGTTATATCCTCATTAGAATGCCCCTTACTACTAAACCGCAATTTATAAATATCAGACGCGTGTTGCTGTTTTGTCGTCGGTTCCCATTGATTGCTCCAAACAACCTCATAATTTCCTTCGTTTTTCTTGCCAGGCTCTCCTTCTAGGCCAAGCCTAAAACCACCTACCCCTGCAAATAATTCTATTACCTTCAAAGGCTTTCCTTTTGTCATATAACAAGTCTCCATAATCAAATAATTAATAATGCTTTCTACTTATTTCCAATATAGAATATCTTGATGAGGTCCTCTGTTGAGATAGGTGATACCCCTCGTCCTCTAGCGAATCCATCTATGAATTTACCTATCATGATTTGATTATCCTCAATTAAAAAAGCTAAAAATGCAATAAATGTAAGGACTGTATTTATTCTGCCTGTGTTACGAAGCCAATCTGGTTTTTTTTCTTTCTCTTGAGCTTTTTTTATGGTTCTATAGAAATACTTGCAGTCTTCATTCCATGCGATTAATTCAATATAATATAATAAAGCTTCAAATGACATATCTGCAATTTGAGGTATAATTTTTGAAAATTGTTCATAAGCCTTTTGAGGTGGTATATATTCATAAAATGGCTCCATATATTTTGAACCTTCATTTTCTTGCATTGCCCCATATAAATAAGTAATATCCCTACTATCACATGCACATTCTTCATTTGCCTTTTTAGTATGATCACACATATATGCCATTCTATATAACATAACACCAAATAATCTTATAAGCTCCTTTTTTGACTCATCGCATTCCTTCAGTTCTTGATACATTTTGCCTGCAATATTGCCAAACGATAAATTATCCATTCTTTTTTTATCAAGCGTGATTAACTCTGGTCTAAAATCCCATGGCCGGGATGATGCTCTTTCTGCCTCTTTTCCTGGATATTGAATCCTTAAACTCTCGTTCTTTTTAGTAAACTTTATTAATATTTGCTTCTCTTTCTTTCCATAAATCAACCCTACTCTTGGTAAATCTCTAACCCATAAAATATTGTATTTTCGTTTTTCTGTAGATGGTGCTCTTATTCCACTACTTTCTAAGTTAGTAGGCAAGATATCCCGAACATTAAGCATTTAATACTCCTCACCGTTTTTAATTAGCAGATTTAAGTGGTTTCATTTTTTTACTGCCCCATACACTGTACCTAATTGTATTCTACGCCAAAGTACATCGATATACTTGAAGCCGGCGGATTGCAGTGAAACCCAACGGGGTCAGCCCTTGAAATGTGAAATGATTCCCATGACTGTCAGTTCCAAACCGTAAACCCTCTGCTGTTAGATTCGTAATTAATTTTGACCCATTTCCCATCTACGCGGTGTAGAATCTGGGGACATAATACTCATTCTACTTAATTAGTATTGCCTTCCCGGAATTCCCAAGGATTACACCATTGCTTTTATGTGAGAATCTACTATTCTTTCTCCTAATAGCTCTATAGCTTTCCTGGCAATTTCAATATCCATTGGAATCTTTTCAATAACACTTCTCTTAAATGACAAACCGAATCTCATCCCCCCATTTGTTTCTATAGAAATAGCAATTGTTTTAGTTAAAAAATACTTTACTATCATAGCCAAACATAACACCCATCCAATTAAAGGTATAATATCTGTAAAAATGATTCTATGCCAATTGCTTAATAGGTCAATTTGCATTGTATAAATATTATAATATCTCTGAAATAAGTTATATCCTATGCTTAATATCGCTATTATTGGCCCTATAATAATGAACTGTACTGGTTTTATAAATCCGCAACTAGCGCTTGCTACAGATTTAAGTGACACAACATGATTCACTTCACAAAAAAAGCTTTTACTTTTAAAACTAATTTCCTTATTTGTAACTAACAGCTGCGTTACCATATCAAATTTAAGCAATGTTAATAACCATGAAAATATACCGGGATGTCTTCCTTTAATTTCTATTATTATATTCGATTCTACAGAAGGCGTGTCGTTTATCTTAAATTTCTTTAGAACAAATACTTTCCCAGGAAAGTTAAATTGACTACTAGCTTTTTTAGCTAACCAGAATCCAATTATTAAGACTATTACTCCTATTGATATCAATACAATTAAATAAGTTTGTCCGTACATTTGATTCTCCTTTCTAATTATTTGAAATCATAAATAACGAAAACAACGGGGTCAGCCCTTGAAACTTGAATCCGTAACCCTATTTTCCACTTCGGAAGTGGAAAGACGGTTCTATTCTAGCAGAAGAGCCTTAATCTCCGCAAGTTTCCTTTGATAATCAATTCTATCTTCAACAAAAGGCTTATATGTTTCCGGATCAATCTCCAGTAGTTCCGTAAATTCACAAATCTTAGGCTTATTATACGAAATAAACTCTTGGTACGATGATGAATGCCAGGAATTAGGATGTTCCACTAAATTTGCCGTGGCTGGATTTAAATGGATATACCTGGTCAAATGTAAGAGCTGGGCATCTGTCTCCACTAAAACATTTTTGAACTTGACCTAATAATTGGGGTCAGGGCTAAACTATCAACAAAAACTTCCCCCCGTACACCCTATCAGACACTCCTCCACCCCGTAGACCCTTTCAGACACCGCGTAGGTGTCCGGAGGGGTTCATGATTCTAAAATAAGATGCTTTATCTGTGCCAGCTCTCTTTGATATCCTACGCGATCTTTTACAAAAGATGTATAATCCTCAGCTTTAATATCAACGACATCTGTAAATCTGCAGAATGATTTGCTGTTACTAATGCCAGTATATTCTTGATAAGAAGAATTTATCCACTCTTTTGGATCATTTACGATGAAAGATGTCACCGGATTCAAATGTACATATCTGGTCAGGTGCAATAATTGAGTGTCATCCTTAACCAGGACATTCTTAAATCTGCTCTCCCATAATGGACCCTTCCGTCCATGTTTTTTATTGAAATATTTGGTATAGCTATTTAGAATATTATTCATGAACTTAGAAATACCTTCATCCTTTGTTTGTTTCAATATAAGATGCAGATGTGTAGGCATTAGACAATAAGCAATTGTTTCAACAGACTCTTCTTCGGCAGAGATTTGATCATTAAGTATTCTCTGCTTAGGCTCGGAGAGTTCTAGGAACTTAGCGAACCTTATTGCTGGTTTTTCCGCATGATAATAGCGGATCACTTCTATCATTCTGTTAAATTCTTCCTGGTCATTGAAAATCACATACCCGGCAATACTTTTCGTAAAAACATGGTAAACCTGCCCATTTGCCAGCGCTTCTTTTCTCATTTATTAGTTTACATCCGCATCTATTATTCTTAAACCCTTTCAGACACCTATCCTCCACTAAAACGTTGGCGAACTCCCAAGGGTCGCGCGGTGTCTTAAGGGTTAATCTACAAGGTTGACAGTTTGCTATTATGAGCTATCCGGAATTCCCGGATAACTCAAAACACCATGTGCAAAAATTGCACATACTTGATTTTATAATCTAAAATTAAGTTCTAGTTGCGGATTTTCCTTCTTAACTTCTATCAAGATTTGCTTCAATAGTTGTATGCCATCTTTAAAAGCCTTATGGCTCTCTTTTTTGCTCACTAATATGCCGGCTTCATAGGTCATTTCGTTTCTTTTCCTGCGCATAGTCTCGAATTGGTCAGTGATATCTCTGTAACGTTTCCCCAATATGGCACTGGTTATTTCTACCACAGTTCGATGTTGTGCTCCATCATCAGGAACATACCCGTTGCTCAATAATAAAGCTCTACCTGCCTTGAGCATGGCCATATACGCCATAACATAAGTTGCCCGTTCGGCAATCGGTAATGTCTTTTGCGCTTCCTGCAAATCCAATATTGATTGTTTCAGTAACGCCTCTATCTGAACTATACCGGCCTTCTGTTTTCTTAATTTTCCTTCCTTAAGCAGCCTTTCTATGAGTTTTTGCGGCATTTACCTCCCCTTTCAGTATTATTATTTTCCCGTTAGTGATCAGGTTAAGAAAACTGCCAGATTTAGCTGTTTCTTTCTTAAATTCGTCTTTATCATAATGGGTGAAATTGATTTCGCGACCTATTTTGGATTCTAAATTGCGGACCTTGCGGGTGAATTCGTCCAAGGGGAATTGTCCAACTACTAATAGATCTATATCCGAGGATTTATTTTCGTTTTCTTTGGCATATGAGCCATATATGAAAGCCAGGGATATACCTTTATATTTTGCTATTATATTTCTTAATGATCCCTCTATACCTTCTGTCTTGAAGATTATCTCTTTAATTTCTTTGTATAAAGGGTATTCTTTGCTGAGGGAATAATATTTTGAATTGCCGCGGATGAACGATTTGAAAAGGCCTTCTTTTTCCAGCTTATTCAGCTCCCTGGATAAATTACCGGGGTCGTCATTGATAATGGCTGCTATTTCCCGGACATAATAATTCTCATCAGGATGGCTAAAGAAATAGGTTAAAACGCTCTTTCTCAATTTGGTGTTGATAAGTATAGACAAGCTTATATCCTCATATTGTATTTATTACATCATACGTTGTAAATAATACAACAGTCATGCTATTTTGTCAAGTTCTTCAGTCGGAAGAAACGGGGTTAGTCCTTGAAACTTGAAACTCTCTCCCCACCCAAAACTACCCGCCAAGACCCTCCACCACCCTCCAATAAGCTTTGGCGGGCTAAAGAGCTATGGCGGTTATAATAGCCAGTACTCTTTAGGCGAAATAATCTTAATGCTTTTATACTGTTTTAATACAAGCAGATCCTTATCGCCAGTAATAATAACATCTATCCCATTAGCATCTGCATCTGCCAAGATATGATTATCATCCTTGTCCCGGCAGCAATCAGGGATGTTTTTCCCAGCAACACCTTCCTGGAAATGTTTTTCTATAAATACAGTCATATCCTTTATTATGGAAGCGGTAAACTTGAATTTGGTCCTGAAATTATGGTGGAATTCTTTAAGGATATACTGGGTATAGAATACTTCGTGGGTGTTGACCGCGCTTTGAACTATGTCGTAACAGTTTCCATTACTCAGGAAAGCCGCAATTAGGACATTGGTGTCAAAAAGGATCTTCATGAGATCTTTTCCAGGATCTCATCTTCTGAAAGCACAATACCTCTCTTCGCTGCCTCCAGCATGGCTTTTTTGCGCAACTCATCAAATTCGGTCTTAAAAAAGTAATCCTTCAGGGCCTTGCGCACTACTTCACTGATATTGGCGTTTTCTTTCTTGCTATTATCTTTAAGCTTGCGGAGTATTGCGTCCGGCAGGCTTATGGATACACTGTTTCTCATATTAATACCCTCCTGTATTACAATGTAGCACAGTATTGTCTATTTGTCAAGAAATAAACAATCATTTCGTTAATTATCTTTTTTGACTATTAGAATTTATCGAATAGTTGGTTACAATTACTTCTTTTCTTTAAGTTTGGCTATGACATCGGCGGTTTTCATTAAATTCCTGCCTTCTTCGGTGACCACTAAATTAAAAAAGTCACATCGCATACAATTGCTGACCTTTCGGGCAAAAGAGCCCTGGATCTTGGAGTCACAAAAAGTCCCGGCGATCGCCCAGCAAACACGCCCGCCATTTATGCCGCCATGTACACCAAAGACACGAGTATTTGTGGCTGCCGGACATACGCCTAATTCATTAACCTTGCTGCCACCAGGCTCCCGGCCGCACCTTTTTAATTCCCAGCAGTTGATTTTCAATATTGGCATGTATAACCCTTTATTCCACTCTGAGGTGGACAGTTTGTTATTTAAGCTATCCAGAATGACTAAAGATTCATACCAAGGTGGCTAAGCTAACTAATTATTCGCGGGAAATACGCTTTCGTAGAATTCTCTGGCCCTGGCTTGCTGCTGTTTTGTGCTGGCAGAGATATCCGCCAGGTTATGTTCCAGTACTTTGGCCACATTGTGGTCCAGCATGCCTTTTTCATCCAGGTTCTTGATAATGGCCATGGCTTCATCCAGGGTCATCCCTGCCCGATAAGGACGGTCCTCGGTCAAAGCGGTGAAGATGTCGGCTACAGCCATGATCCGCGAGATCATGCTTAATTTATTGGCCCGTAGATGGAACGGGTACCCGGACCCGTCGAGTTTTTCGTGGTGAAACGCGGCCCATTCAGCGATCTCTTCAAGTCCTTTTACTGTGCAAAGCGTCGTATAGGTGAAATAAGTGTGCTGTTTCATGATGGCAAATTCCTCGGTCGTAAGCTTATCCTGTTTTTCCAGGATAGTGTTGGGGACCATCAGTTTGCCCAGGTCATGCAGGTTGCCTGTTATTTCCATCAGTTCGATCTCCCATTCAGTCAAACCGAAATATTTGGCAATGAGCCCGGCAGAGGTCGAGACCCCGGCTGAATGTGTCGAGGTGAACCTGGACCGGAAATCGATCAAGTTGCGGAATATTTTAGATACTTCTTTCAGGTCCGAGAGGTCCAATACAACGCTTCTGTAGGTGGCCTCGCGGTAAAGGAGGGAATATATCCGGGGTGAAGTCACAGTCAGCCAAAAATCTTCTCTCTTGGCGATATCTTTGAAAATATCGATTAAGCCAACCTGGATGTCAGTCGCAGCCAGCCGGGAGACTTGCTCGGCAATATTGCGGTCCTGGTGCAGAATGTATTTGGAGCGGTTGATGCTTCTTTCCACATAGTCTGCCAGGTTCAGTATTTGGGCTTGCGCAGTCAAAGGATTTTCAACTGTTTGTACCCAGTCCTGCCATTTGTGATGATGCAGCCTGATGATCTTCGCGGCATGCGCGAATACCGGTACGTCTTTGAGCAGGGATTCTCCCAGGATACAATGCGGCTCGGTCATGATCGTATCAGCCTCATGCAGATTGATCTTTTCTTCGGCAGTCAATGCCCCCACATCATGGATCAGGGCGGCGATCACCAGGTTTTCTATATCTTCCCTGCCCATACCGGTTTTTCTGGCAAGTTCCCAAGCGATATAGGCGGTCCTGATCTGGTGCTGCACAAGCTCCGGGCTGGCCAAGTCCAGGGCGTCGGAAAACGACAGGACCAGATTAAATAAATTGATGGATATTCCCCTATACACGAGTAGCCTCCTCTGTCCAGGATCCTGGCTTATTTTTTCAGTACCTTTTCAATGGAGTGCATTATGATCAGTGCGCCCGGCAGTTGCAGGGTATATTTAAATCCCATATTTGCCAACCCTGTATAGAATACTGTATTCAGGCCCAACCAGGCAACAATTATTATTACTATTCCGCTAAAGGACAAGTTCCCCTTCCGGCTCAACAGGTAGGCTAACAGAGGTATGGGGAAAAAATAGGTCACGTAAGGCAGCAGATTTACAAAGCTGACCATGACCGACATCCAGATCGCCTGGCGCAACGGCTTGTCCACATCAAAGAAAAGAAACATGATCCATAAGCCGACAGTGGACACCGCTACCCCGGCCCAGAAATTAATGATATACGTGTGGATACTCGCGAACGGCATACATTATCCTTTAGTCTTTGGCGCCGGCTTTTTCCAGTAATTTATCAATTTCGGTATTTCTCTCTTTGGCTGCCACCATCCGTGCCGTCATCCCGGAATTATCCTTGGCGTTTATATCCGCGCCTGCGGCTAGCAGCAGGACCACAATATCTTTATGGCCTTTCTGCGCCGCCACCATCAACGCGGTGCCGCTACCGGTATTTTCCTGCGCGTTTACATCAGCACCTTTGTCTATCAGCATCCTGGCGACATCTTTGTGCCCGTACATGGCCGCGATCATAAGCAGGGTATTCCCGGTATTATCCTTAGCCTTTACATCAGCCTCTTTGCCGATGAGCAGTTCCGCCATGGCTGAATTGCCCTCTTGTGTCGCTGCCATTAGCGCGGTGAATCCGTTTTGATCACTGGCATTTACGTCTGCCCCGCTGGCTATGAGCATTTCCGCTATTTCTTTATGGCCGTACATTGCAGCTGACATCAGGGCCGTAGTTCCGGTATTGGTCTTGGCTTTTACGTCAGCCCCTTTGGCAATAAGCAGTTCCACTACTTCTTTATGTCCGATAGCCGCGGCTGACATTAGCGCGGAGATCCCGGCGCTCGATTTAACCTTGACGTCAGCGCCTTTGGCGATGAGCAGTCCGGCGATATCTTTTTGTCCCGTTGCCGCGGCTGACATTAGCGCGGTGCCGCCTTTATTGCTCTTGGCGTTTACCTGCGCTCCCTTAGCGATGAGCAGTTCCGCTATCTCCTTGTGACCCTTTCCCGCAGCCCACATCAATGCAGTGGTTCCGTCGCTGGACTTAGCCTTGACGCTGGCTCCCTGGTCGATCAGGGATTTTACCTGGGCCAGGTCACCATCCCCGGCTGCCTTTATCAGGGATAGGTTCTCCTGCTCTCCGGCAAATACAGAACCACTGATTATGAGCATGACGAATACAATGGCAGATATGAACAATTTCCTGGTTTCTCTCACTCTTCCCTCCATTAAGTTTTTAATCTAATATAAAATACCATAATCAGTCCTATGCAGGCAATAAAAAATGTAGATAATAGTCAATTAAAAGCGGCGTCAGCCAATTACTACTTAATGGGAGATGAGGTAAGATCAGGATAGGCAATAAAAAAAATAAGGAGGGATCGCATGAAAACGAAACATTGGCGTCAGGGAGTGATATTGAGTTGCGCGAGTTGGGAATTCCTTGCCAGTATCTTGTGGTCAGGTTCGCTGGCCCAGTCTACGGCAGGTAAGAAAAAATCTGAAAGCGAAAAATCAATTACCTCATAGCCCTGATCAAATAACGGGACAATGTTTTAACCCATCCCGCAGACAGCAGATCAGTATAGTACTGGTCTGCTGACCTTTTTACGACCTGGCTGAGGGTAGGATAAATATGGAGAGTTGAACTTAATTGTCCGATCTTTAGTTTTGCCGACATAGCCAGGACGCACTCGTGGATTATCTCTCCGGCATTGGCTCCTACGATATGAGCACCCAGGACATAACCTTTCCGGTCACAGATAACCTTGGCGAATCCTGTTTCCTCGAGGTCTGTTATTGCCCGGTCATTGTCACGGTAAAAGGAACGGTAAACTTTGATGTTCTTGTACCTGTTCCTGGCTTCATCTTCTGTTAATCCCGCGTGCGCGAGTTCAGGATCGGTAAAAGTGCACCATGGTACGGCCTGATAATTGGTTTTACGCTTAAACGGGAACAGGGCGTTGCCCACGGCTATGATCGCCTGGTATTCTGCCATATGGCTGAACTGATAGGGACCAACCACATCCCCGCTGGCGTAAATGTTGTTGGCTGTGGTCCTTAACGTATTATCAACCTGTATTCCCTTGCCGGAATATTTAACTCCTGCTTTTTCCAGGTCTAATCCCGCGCAATTGGGAACTCGTCCTACTGCCACCAGCACTTTCTCCGCTTTTATAGTTGAATGTTCCTTATCCTTATTTTCCATGGTTATCGCTATGACCTGGTCTTCTGTGGAGAATTTGACTGCTTTCTGCCCCGCGTATATTTTCACGCCATCCTTGACCAGCGCCGCGGTAAGCACGGCGGCAGCTTCGGTATCCTCCCGGAAAAGGATCCTATCCGTCATTTCAATTATCGAGACCTCAACCCCCAATTTCGAAAATGCCTGGGAAAGCTCGACTCCAATGGGCCCGCCGCCCAATACTGCCAGGGACTTAGGCAGGTCCTGCAGGTCAAATATATTTTCATTAGTCAGGTAATTGATGTCTTGCAGCCCTTCTATGGGCGGCACTAAGGGTTGCGATCCGGTACAAATTATAAACCGTTTGGCGGATATCTTTAGTCCATTGAGCTCGATCGTATGGTTGTCCATGAATTTCGCGGCTCCGGTTAATAAACTTATGCCGCGCTTTTCAAAAAGGTCAGGAGGAATATGCAGGCTTGTCTGCCTGGCCACATCCCGCACATGAGCCATTACCCCGCTGGTTTTGATTTGAGCATTCCCGGTTAGGCCAAACTCATCGGTTCTTTTAAACAGGGAAAATACCTGCGCTGACCTAAGGAGCGCTTTTGACGGGATACAGCCATACCAGGTGCAGTCCCCGCCTAATTTATTTTTCTCGACCAGGGCTGTCCTGGCGCCCAGTCCGGCAGTTCCTGTGGCCGCGACTAATCCCGCGGCGCCGCCGCCGATAACTATTACGTCAAAGTCATGTTTCATAAGTCTCCTTTACTTGGCCAGCGCGCCTTTACAGCTGGATCCTGCCCCGGCTGTACAGCTATAGCAGTGATCCTCGAAAACTATTTCCTTGTCCTCTATATCCTGCAGCCGTAGTCCTCTTATTTCCATTATTTTGCCGGCTTTGTCTCTCAGGCTCAGTCCCAGGGCCTGGTTGAAGTCACAGTCATATAGAACGCCGTCCCAGCCGATGCTTAAAAGATTACGGCACATTATATCTGTCACTACCTCCCGGTTAAAATTATCCATTAACAGCTTCATATATTCGTCAAAAGTATTGTTAGCCTCCAAATATGTCTTGAACCTGTTGATCGGGGCATTGGTAATAGTGATCAAATGGTTAAACACTATGCCGTGCCGGCTTAATTGTTGGTGGTAATCTTTTTCCAGCGCGTTTTGCGCGCCGGGCAGGCAGGCTCCTCCCGGATTATACACCAGGTCTATTTCCAGCCCCGGTTCCCGGCCATAACCCAGGCTGTTCAGTAATTTAAGCGCGCTGATGCTTTTGTCAAAAACACCTTCTCCTCTTTGTTTGTCCACGTTCTCTGCGGTATAGCACGGCATAGAGCAAACCAGCTTAACCTTATTGTCGAGGTAAAAACCCGGCAGCCATTCCATACCCGGCTCAAACAGTACCGTGAGATTATTTCGGACCATAACTGTTTTTACCAGGGGTCGGGCTGTTTCCACGATATACCTGAAATTCGGGTTCAGTTCCGGACAGCCGCCGGTGATATCCAGTACCAGGCCTTTTGTTTTGGAAAGGAACATGATTATATCGTCAATGATCCGGCGGGACATTATTTTATCCCCTCCCGGCCCGGCATTCACATGGCAGTGGAGGCAGCGCTGGTTGCACACGTTCCCGAGATTAACCTGCAATATCTCCAGGTTCTTTCTTCTCGCCAATTTCTTATCCACAGCCAGGACCGCGGTAGTAAAATTATTAGGCATTTTCCCCTCCTTTTCTTTTTAAGCGTTTGTATACGATTGGCGCCAGGATGGCTAACGCCAGGACTGCCAGGGCGATAACGAACTTGACCGAGGCCAGGTCCTTAAATCCCCGTATCTCGCCCAGGGTCCCGCCAAAATATGCTGATATTATCACGCCGGGGATTATCCCCAAAAAAGTGGCGGCAAAATAATCCCTGAACCTGATCTTGGAAAGTCCCCCGGCATAATTGAGCACTTCATAAGGCACCAAAGGAATGAGCCGGAAGAATAAAATAGTGAAAAATCCATTTTTTTCCAGCCGGTCATCGAAGTTCTTAAATTTACCCCGCAAGATCTGTTCCGCAAAAGCCCGTCCGAAAGTCCGGGAAATAAGAAAGGTAATGCTGGTGCCGAGAATTGCGCCGGTCATTAGTAAAAGAGCTCCCCAGGTATGGCCGAAGGCCAAGCCGGCAGTCAATGACAGAATCGCGATGGGCGGAAATATTGATATTGTATTCAGCGCGTAGGCCAATACATATACGACTGCGGCCCACTGTCCATATATCTGGATACGATCCCTCATCGCTGCCGGGGTCAAAGACTGGGGATCGATATACCCGCTCCAGACTATCCACCAGATAGCAATAACAACCAGTATCCCGGTTGAAATCCTTATTATATTTTTAAAAATAGTCTTGTCCAAGGCGCGGCCTTTGCATTTTTATGCAGATCTCTCTTGAGCCGGGCCAACCCGGCAGGATCATCTATATCATACCACTTCTTTAAAAACGATATTTTCTTACGAAGCGCCCGGGCATTACGCACCGTGCGCTCCAGCACACTGGCTGAGCTCCATTGAACATCTTTGAACAGGCCGGGACAGGGCTGTTTGAGCCCTACTAAATAATACCCGCCATCAATACTCGGTCCTAAAACTATATCGCTGGTATCCAGCCGTTTAAACGCTTCTTTAATATACCGCGCGGGCAAGTTGGGAAAATCAGAACCTATGAGCACCGTCTTGTCACAGTTAATCCCGCGGGTAAACTTAAAGGCATTATGCATTTTCGCTCCCAGATCCCGGCCCCGCTGTTTGTAAAAGATGAAGTCCGGGGCTATGGTTCTCAGGTATACCGGACCGGCTGAGGTAGCGTCGTAGGCCAGTACTGTATTCAGGCCTTTTAATTTTCGTCCCAAGCTGACAATATCCTGCAAGAAAGCTTTGTAAAGCTCCACGCACTCTTGCCGGGATAAGCATCCCTGCAGGCGTGTCTTAACGCGCCCCGCTTCCGGTTCCTTGGCAAAAATGATCAGGCAATTCTTCATCTGAGATCGTCGTAAAACAGTTTTATTTTTTTTAAGGGGACTCTTAGCCAGGATAACACGATAATCAGGTTGTAAAGTAATACCGTCTTGAATATGCCGTTCTTTTCCCATCTCCTGGCTGAGACCATCACTTTTTCCGGCAACATGATCGTTTTACCGTATTTCCGCAATTTTTTAGTGAAAAGGACATCTTCCATGATCGGCACCAGGGGAAAGCCGCCGATACTTGAAAAAGTATTTTTCCTGACGAATATGCCTTGATCTCCGTAATACACCCTGGTAAGCCGGGCCCGTATATTCCCCTGCCATTCGATCAACCTGTAGATAGAGAGATCATTGTCTATTCTCTGGGTGAGGCAACCGCCGGTGTAGCCGGCGGCTATTGTTTTTTCGATCGCGGCCAGGGTGGAGCCGGAAATGATATTATCAGCGTGCAAAAATAACAGGACATCGCCTTTTGCCTGGCTGGCGCCGTAGTTCATTTGCGCGGCGCGGCCTTTTTCGCTATGCAGGACCAATCCATACTGCCAGGCAATTTCCCTGCTCCTGTCCGTGCTTCCGCCGTCAACAAAATAAATTTCGGCGTTCGCCGATAGTTCCCGCAATTTAGCTGCGTTCCGCGCCAGGATAGTTTCTTCGTTATATACAGGGATAATTATGCTGATCATTATTTTGTCTGGAAAAACTTGGTATATTTCCCGTAACCTTCTTTTTCCAGGTCTTCCTTGGGTACGAACCTAAGCGCCGCGGAGTTCATGCAGTAACGCAACCCGAGTGGCGGCGGACCGTCATTAAAAACATGGCCAAGATGCGAATCAGCATGTTTGCTGCGGATCTCTGTCCTCAGAACAAAGAAACCGATATCGGTTTTGTCCACGATATTTTCCGGCTCCAGCGGTTTGGTAAAGCTCGGCCAGCCGGTCTTGGAATCATATTTATCAAAGGAACTGAACAGCGGTTCGCCTGATACGATGTCCACGTAAATGCCATCCTGGTGATTATCCCAGTATTTATTGTCATAGGCTGGTTCGGTCCCTTCCTCCTGGGTAACGTAGTATTGCATTTTGGTCAGGCGGCTCTTCAGTTCTTCCTTGCTTGGTTTGGTGTAGGTGTTCGTTCCGGCGGGGGCGCTGACTTCATGATCCTGCTTGCCCCATATTTTTTCCAGGTAACGGTCGCGGCCGCAATTGTACCGGTAGAACTTGTAGCGGATCGGGTTCTTTTTGTAATAATCCTGGTGATACTCTTCGGCTGTATAGAAGGCCGAAGCTTTGATTATTTCAGTGATCACCGGCTGGTCATATCTTCCGGTCTTGCCCAGCTCGATTTTTGATCTTTCGGCAGCCTGTTTTTGTTCCTCATCCAGGTAAAATATAGCTGACCGGTATTGCGGTCCCCGGTCGCAAAATTGTCCGCCCTGGTCTGTTGGATTTATTTGTTTCCAGAAAATATCCAGGAGTTTGGCGTAGCTTATTTTAGAAGGGTCATAAATGATCTCTACGGCTTCGATGTGGCCCTTTTGCGCGTAATTATCATAGGTCGGGTTGGGGCCAGTGCCACCGGTATAACCCGAAGAAACCGCCGTGACCCCGTTGAGCTTCTCAAAAGGCGGTTGCATGCACCAAAAGCATCCACCGGCAAATATCGCTTTATCCATTGTTTTCACTCCTTTTTCTCCTGCGGAAATCACCAGGCTTGGCATTACTGCCAATAGCGCCAAGACCAGCAAGAAGAACAGTCGTTTTATTGATCGTAACATGACAAGTACCTAACCTTTCTTGATATTTTAATTATAATTTACTCTTAAATGGTTTCCGGCGTAATTGTCTGCTTCTGTATTTTATTGACTATTTTCCACTTGCCGCATAAATAAAAATGCCGGGCTGTTAACCCGGAATTTGCCTTAGTATGTGACACCATCACGAGTAACTTAATTACTCTTCTTCGAACTCTTCTTCATCTTCTTCTAATTCTTCTTCAATCTCTTCTTCTTCGACTATAACGGCTTTCTTTGCTATTTTACCAAAGTAATAACCAAAGCCTATCGATATTTTAACAGCGCCGCCTTCTTGATGAGTGCCTTTGGGTTGATCATAGATTGGATACAATAAATCAAAATCCATACCTAATTTTCTGCTGACTTTCCAGTCAAATCCTAATCCAGGAGCAAATCCTTCAATAAAGCTATCACTTGATTTATTAATAGCGACAGTTCCTCGAAGTAAATTTATTCTAGGCCTGAAATGCGATTTCCTTGGCGCGAAATATATACGCCCACCGACAGAATAGCCTATCTCCAGATCGCCAAAATTGTCTACATCATTACCAGAAGGATATATCCCTATTCCAGCACAGAGACTAAGGAGATCATTTAATCCTATTTCAAAATTAACACCTAATACTCCGTAAGGGATGCCAAATCCTAATCCTGCTCTCCATTTGGTTGCTGAAGTGGTCTTTTTGACAACAATTTCTTCTTCATATTCATCATCTTCATAATCAGCCGCTATGATTGGTGAATGGGAAATAAATAGAATGACCAAAACTAATAAAAATAACAGTAATTTATTCTTCATAGCTCTCCTTTATACAAAAGAAATTGTCAAATACTTATTTACTCACTAAGAGATTCTTCTCCTCTTTTGGCACTTAATCCCACTCCGGGGATTTCCGGGCAGGGCACATCCCAAATATCCCGGGCATATTCGGCAATAGTCCGGTCGCTGGAGAACCGGCCTGATTTAGCTGTATTGATGATTGATTTCTTAGTCCACAGGTCTGGTTTCAGAAAATCTTCTGCCACCAGCTGCTGTGCCTGGCAATAAGCGTCGAAATCAGCGCAAACCATAAAGGTGTCCAGATAGCGCAGACTGTTTAGTATTGGGGTAAATAATCCCGGATCCCTTTGTGAAAAAAAGTCCCCTTCGATCAGTGACAATACTCTCTGCAGTATTGGCGAACGGTCAATAAATTCCTGCGGCCGATAACCCCTGCTTCTGAGCTGATGCACTTCTTGCACGGTCATGCCGAAAACAAACAGGTTATCATCTCCAACCTCGTTCCTGATCTCAATATTAGCACCGTCCTGCGTGCCGATAGTCAGCGCTCCATTGAGCATGAATTTCATGCAGCCGGTTCCTGAAGCTTCGGTCCCAGCCAGGGAAATTTGCTCGGACAGGTCAGAGGCCGGGAATAGCCGTTCAGCCAGGGAAACCCGGTAATTGGGCAGAAAAATAACCTTTAACCGGTCATGTATACCGCGATCGTTATTGATAACGTCGGCAATACTGGTGATAAACTTGATGATCAGCTTGGCCATGGCGTATCCTGGAGCTGCCTTGCCGCTGAACAAGAAAGTCCGTGGCGGCATACCGTTACTCGGCGCTTCTTTAAATTTCACGTATTGGGATATCGTGTACAAGGCAAGGAGCAATTGCCGCTTATATTCATGGATGCGTTTGATCTGCACGTCAAACAGGGACTCAGGATTGACGCTGATCCCGGATTGCTCATGAATATAGGCAGCCAGATTCTTTTTGTTCTGGGTTTTGACCTGGCGCCATTGTTGCCTGAATGCCGGATCATCGGCATAAGGCAGTAAAAGGGAAAGCTCTTCCAGGTTCGCTACCCAATGTTCGCCAATATTTTTGGTGATCAGGTCAGACAAGGCGGTATTCGACTTGCGCAACCAGCGGCGCGGGGTGATACCATTGGTTTTGTTTGTAAATTTCTCCGGCCACAATTCGTAAAAGTCCTTGAACAACTCTGTCTTCAGCAGCTCGCTGTGCAACGCGGATACGCCGTTGACAGAATGACTGCCTACGACTGCCAGGAAGGCCATGCGGATGTATTTGGCATCATATTCACTAATGATGGACATGCGCGCCAGCCGTCCTGTATCAAAGGGAAATTTATTCGCTACTTCCCGCAGGAAGCGGTGATTGATCTCATAAACCAGCTCCAGATGACGCGGCAATAAAGCCTGGAATAGCGGGAGCGGCCATTCTTCCAGCGCTTCCGGCATCACAGTGTGATTAGTGTAAGCAAAAGTGTTGATAACAATGTCCCACGCCGCATCCCAGTCGAGGAGTTCATCGTCAATGAGTATGCGTAGCAGCTCCAGGATGGCCAGGGCCGGATGAGTGTCATTGAGCTGGATGGCTGTTTTCCGGGGAAAGAGAGTGATGTCGCTATTATCCACCTTGAACCGGCGGACAATATCGGCAATGGAGGCAGCGGTGAAAAAATATTCCTGTTTCAGGCGCAGCTCCTTGCCCTGTACTACCATGTCATTGGGATAGAGCACCTTGGAAATGTTCTCCGAATAAACCTGGTCGTATACGGCGCGTTCATAATCGCCGTCGTTAAAATATTCGAAATCAAATTCCTCTGAGCTGCGGGCAGACCAGAGACGGAGTGTATTCACAGTATCGTTTTTATAGCCAGGCACCGGCATATCATATGGCTCAGCCAGTACATCCCTGGTATCCAGCCATTCCACGCGCAATCTGCCTTGCTGGTCACTATACATGCGCGTATACCCGCCAAACCGGATCTTTACAGTATATTCAGGGCGGTTAAATTCCCAGGGATTGCCCAGTTGCAGCCATTCATCCGGCGACTCAACCTGGTAACCATTGATGATCTTTTGATTGAATATGCCGTAATCGTAACGGATACCATAACCATAGGCAGGTATTCCCAGGCTCGCCATAGAATCGAGAAAACAAGCTGCCAGGCGTCCTAAGCCGCCATTGCCTAGTCCGGCATCTGACTCCTGATCGCGAATCTCTTCCAGGTCAAAGCCCATTTCCTCCAGCGCCTGCCAGGTCTCGTTCCATACGCCGATATTCATCACGTTGTTGCTAAGCATCCGGCCGATCAGGAATTCCAAGGACAAGTAATACACCCGCTTGGCATTTTCCTTGTGATACCGTTGTTGGGTCAAGATCCAGCGTTCTACCAGGCGGTCACGGATGGAAACAGCAATGGACATAAAGTTATCATGGTTAGTCGCTGAGTGCTGATCCTTGGCCATAAAGTACTGGCGGGTTTCCTGGAAAGAGACCTTGATCCCCTCTTTGCTCATTTCCCGGTGGACCGTTACCCATTTATTATTATGCTGTTTTTTGTGTGCCGGCATTATTCTTCACCTCTTGTTGCTTTAATTGATATAGTCTGGGTTACTGTTAAAAAACTTGTTGACTATAATAATTAAGTAATTATTAAGATGCCTGGTTTTTGAGATCGCTTTAAAGAGCTTATTCCCGCCTTTAAATGACTTGGCCCAATACCGCCAAAGCTCTTTCATCTTATCCATTAAATGGCCCGGGCCACTTAATGTTTTTTGATATGCTGTAAGGATTTCATCATGAAAGCTGATAAATCTCTTTAGCTTTTCCTGGGCCGTATCGCTGCGTAAATTCTTGATCTGTTCCGGTAAAAATGGATTGGTGATGCCGCTGCGGCCGATCATCCATCCGGTGATATCCGGGAAACGGCTGGCTAGCCGCTTAAATGTTTCCGGAGAATCAATATCGCCATTGTAAATGACCGGGTGTTTTGATAAAGAAAGAACCTCCGCGAAAGCGTCCAGGTCTACTTCCCCTTCATACATCTGGCTGCCGATCCGCGGATGAACAATAATATCTTTCAGCGGCAGATCATTCAAAAAGGAAAGCAGCTCTATAAATTCCCGGCTATTTTCGCTACCCAGCCTCACCTTAATAGAGAGCTGGTTAGGGATCGCCGGGATGATCTTATGCAGCATCCCCAATATCTCAGAAGGATATGGCAGCAATCCTGCTCCCCGCCGCTTGCTTCTTATGTGCTTGATCGGGCAGCCTAGATTCAAATTTACAGTCTTATAGCCCAGATCGTACAAGGCTTTAGCCATGGAAATAAAATCACTTGGGGTATTGCTTAAGATTTGGGGTATTAAGCCAATCTTCGTATCATTGCGCTCAGGAAAAAGATCGCGTAATGCTGTGCATGTATTACTGGTGACCACACAACTCCTGATAAATGGCGCAACAGCAAAATCATATCCGGCAAACATCCGGGAATATACATTTCTGTAATCGCAATTTGTTATTCCCTGGAGTGGCGCCATATAGAGATTAGGTTTATTCATGTAAATACCGCAAACCCTCTAACTGTCCCCTTCGCAGGGAACGACTGTTATTTCTTATTATCATTCCACGTTTTCTGATATTCGAAATAAACTTTTCTTAGCTGTCTCAAAAATGGGCTATTTGTTCCGTCACCTTGCGAAGTTATTCCATGCCATTCCCATAGATCGCCAGCCTTTGACTTAGGATCATGTATCAGGGGGGTGCCGTTAAGCGACCATTGATCACACCAGATAAAAGCAGTGCCTCCCAACGCATTTCCCTGCCCGCCTTGCCCATAACTATTGTCGCTGATAACTTTCCAGATGTTCCGGTGGTAAGCTGCCTGGGATTCTTCATCTTCCCTGACTTGTTTCCAGGCGCTTGCGCCATATTCTGTCACTATTACTGGTTTGTCGCACTTTTCCTTGATATTTTTGTAAATACTTTCCAACCCAAAATAACTGGTATAAGAATTTATCCCGATAATATCCAAAGCCGGGGCAAATTCTTTTATTTCCGTCAAATTTCTCTGTCCATAATTACATAAGGCCACTGGATGAGTTGGATCAAGTGAATGAATCAATTCAGCGACTTCATTGACCAGGGACAAAAATGCCGGCACATTTTTCTCCGCATTATCATGATCCAAGGGATTAAAATTCTCATTACCGATCATCCACAGTAAAGTATAGGGTTCATTTTTATGCTCATTAACCATTATTTTAATACATTCCAGCAGGTTTTCCCGTTGTTTTGGATCGCTGTAATCCGTACCTTTATCCCAGGTAGCGCCGGAACCTATAGCCCATTCCCCAAAGAAATGTCCGATTATTACTCTAATGCCAAATCGTTCATATAGATCCCGAAGCAGTTTTTTGTTGGGAGGATGCCCAAACGTTAATTTATCTGCCAAACCAATTACCCGTTTATTATCGGTTGGTGTTTGGTAAACCCGGATAGTATTACACCCCATTTCTTTGAGTAGCTGCCAATCGCCAATTACCTTTTCGTCCTGGTCCTGGATATTATTTTGATTAGTATCTACCCAGGAATCATAAGCCACATCGTTTTTACCATTACCATTTAAATCGAGGATGCTCCAATCCCGCAGAGTCCCTGCATCCGGATCGTCCCCGATCACCCAGAAATTATAGCATACCCCTTTAATAATATAGGGTTGGTCATCTACCAGCAATTGCCATTGACCATCATTGTGCTGAACTACCTTGACCGTACTGCAAAATAATTCGCCTGTTACCGCAGCCAAGAAAATTAATATTATATGTAACAATAAATTTAATTTGCAGTGCCTCTGCATAAGTTTCCTTTCTTTGAGGTGAATCTGGATGTCTACTCGCAGGGGAACGGTTGATTATGAGAGGTCAACCTGGCTTTAAATAATAAAGCCGAAATAGCCGAATAAGAGGCCAAGGGCGAGCATCAGGATACCCAAGATCCGGGTGTTTTTGTACCAACTCTTAAAAAGAGAGATATACTGTGGAAAGACGATGAGCATGATCCCTTTAAAGAGAGCAATCCAGCCGATGATAGTGATCAGCATGGTCCAGCCGCATGTCCAGATATTATGATAGTGCACCAGCAGCATGCCCAGGACCAGGGTCATGAATCCGGAGACATAAGTAAGCCCTTGTGACATTTCAAAGTCAGCGACTATTTTGTCGAAGGATATCTTACCGGTAAGCGCAGCAATGCCAGCAGATAGGTAAACCAGCGCCAGTATCTTTGCTACCAAAACTGAAAGTTCCATTGTTCTGCCTCCTTTTTAGTATTAACCTGCATTTAGGGTAGAATAAAGTCAATTAAAAGTATCCTTACCCAATTATATATATTTCCCTGACCTATTATAATTCAAATATCCAGGAGGTGATTTATGGAAAAAATAAACAAATATTTTACTGTTAGCTTTATCATCTGTGCTTGCTTCATGATAGCTGCTTATGGCTGGAGCCAGGATATCAAACCTTTACCGCAGTTAACGCCGGTACCTCAGCTGCCGTCGGCGACTACTTTTTTGCCGGTGAATCCATTGGACAAGGTCATTGATGATGTAGTAATTAGTACTGCCCCTGTGCAGTCTGCCCCGCCAGAACAGCAGCCAGGACAGACGATACAGGATAGACTCAATAAAAGCCAGCAAAAACGGCAAGATTTACTGGATAAGTCAAATGCCCCCCATCAGAAAATACTGGATAGGATCAACGAGAGCCAGCAAAAGCGGCAAGATATGCTGGATCGATCAAATGAGCCTCACCAGAAGATACAAGATAAAATAGACAAAAACCTGAAAGAGCAGCAAGACAAGCTGGATCAGTCACATAGTATCAATTAGAATCTTTTTTTACCGCGAAAAGGCGCGGCAGATCTTTTGCCGAAGCCGCGGCTGTCGCCGCCAAACTGGGGCCGCCCGTGGCGTTCACGGTTAAAACCGCCGGTTCTTGGCCGGCTATCCCGCCTACCCTCAAATGAACCACCCTCGCGCTTGGAGAAGCAATTCCGGCAATATACCGGGCGGTCTCCTGTAGGCTTAAATGGCACTTCACAGGATTGTCCGCATTCGGCACATACTGCCTTGAAACCTCTTGGACTGAAGCTGCTATCCCTATCGCCTCGATCATGGCTAAAAGGGCGTTCCTGGTGCCTTTCCTGAGGTTTACTGGACAAGGCATCGATCTTTTTTTCCAAGAAAACCAACCGGGTTTTTATTTCCTGGAGCAAAGTTACAACATCTGTCTCTTCTTGCGGCATTTCTACTGGATCTTTGCGCTTGAATATCTTTTTCATAATACTCCTTCTATTTTGGTTCTTGTTTCTTGATCGTTGATATTTTTATCGGTACATACAATGGGCACCAAGAGATCAACGCTGTAATGATCGGTATCAGGCCGAGAGCACCCCACCAGCTATCATAAAACAGGCCAGCAAAAATGATTGCCACGCCGATGACCCATCTGACTACCTTATCCGCGCAACCGATATTCTTAACCATAAAACTCTCCTTTCTTATCTATTTCTTGCCGAGGGGCTTGCCGCATTTGGGACATTTTAGCGACGAGACACGGAAGCCCGGCTTTAATGGCACTTCTGTCTGGCAAGCAGAGCAGATCCCGGCGATCTTGGCTGTTTTGGTATTGACATTGCCTTCATCAGTGACTTTGGGAGCGCCTTGCTCATACATTTTGACTGCTTTTACAGGATTCTGTCCATTTCTCTGCATTTCTCGTATTACCTCCTAGTGAAAGTTATTTATGCTTTAGATAGTTCTTCCAATGCTTCCTGGACACTTTCTTTGTGCTTGCGGCTTTCGTATCGGGACAGGATCTTGTAGGCGCAAGGCACCACAAACAAGGTCATCAGGGTTGATAATGTCATGCCCCCGATCACCACAATGGCCATGGGGATGCGTGATTCTGAACCAGGACCAATGGCCAGTGCTGCCGGTATAGCCGCGACGATAGTCGTAATAGCGGTCATCATAATGGGCCGCAGGCGCAGAGGGCACGCATATAACAAGGCCTCGACGACTCCCAGGCCCTTTTCCCGCTGCTGGGACTGGAACAGCTGTTCCTGCTGTATTTTCAGGTCGCTGTTCTTAGCTGCAGCCAATGATATGCACTGCTCCAGGGTAAGTGGCGCAGGGTCAGCTGCAAAGGCTGAAGGCAGGATGAATAAGAGACAGAAGCCCAGGTATATGACCAATCTGTGATAAAATATCATATCGTAATTAGGCTCCATTATTGGTTAGTGTTGTCGTATTGGCGCTCAGAGGCGTTTATCTTTTTATTGAGATTGTCCACTTTCTCCTGGGCTCTTTGCACTACACCTTGTGAGACTGCAGTTTCCCCGTTTTTCTGGACCGTGTCTTTTAATACAACTTTCATATAGACATAAACCATCAGCATGATGATGATCACTGCCACTAGCATTTCTACCAGTCCCACTCCTTTATTTCGGCTCATAATTTCCTCGGCTTAGTAATTTGAGCGGTTCTTGTTTCGTTTGATAACAGCCATAACATATACTACGGTGACGACTATGACCAGAAGGCCAAAGATAATTGCTAATAATGGTATTGATGATCTAGCTGGTGCGGATACTGGTACTGTTTCCGTGCTTGCCGTCACATTTACGGGTGTCGTTGTATCTGCAGTTACCACTGGTTCAGCTACCGTCGCTACAGCTTTTTTAGGGGTAACCTTTTTCTTAACCGGGGCGACAGTCTTTTGCACCTTTTTCGGCGTAGTTTTAGAGGTGACAGCAGTGGTTTTAGCGGGTGATTTTTTGGCCGCCGCCGGGGCTGACAGTTTGCGACCGTTGATAGTATCGATCTCCGCTGGAGTAAAGGTTATAACCCCGTAACTGGTGACGACTTTGATCTCATTTTTAGTCCGTTCGGCTATAGTGCCATTAAGTACGCGCCCGTTTTTCAGCTTAATAGTCGCAGCCAGGGCTGAAACAGTGATGATCAGTAATAGTGCTGTACCGACAAGCACAGCTAATTTATTTTTCTTTGCGTTTATCATTAAAATATCTCCTTACCTCTTTTGCCGGGCTTTTCAGGGGCACAATACTTATGATTAGAGTATTGTGCCCCTGCAGTAGCGCTATCTTATTTCTTTATTTTTGATTCATCGATGCTGATCTGGAGCTCAACCCGACGGTTCATCGCGCGGCCTTCTGCCGTATCATTGGAAGCGACAAAATTGGTTGCGCCCATGCCTACCGGCTCGATCGAGGCTGCTGGTACGCCGCGCGCGATCATGGCTAAACGCACAGCTTGCGCTCTCTGCATAGACAAGCGCTGGTTGAGGTCGCTGCCGCCAACACTGTCAGTATAACCGACGACGATTATTTTGTCTTCGGGATACTTTTTGATAATGTCGGAGATCTGGTTCACGCTGTCTACAGCTGCCGGTTTCAGGTCAGCTTTGCCGGAATCAAATAAAAGATTGCTCTTCAAAGTTGTGATGATACCGTTTTCAGTCCGTTTGGTTTCAGCGAGTACTTCAAGTTCCTTGGCTTGTTTGTCCAGGTAATTGCCAACGCCGCCGCCCAAGAGCGCGCCAGCTGCCGCGCCGATAAGGGCGCCCTGGCCGGTTTTGCCGGATTGGTGGCCGATCACAGCTCCCGCGATGCCGCCTATGGCGGCGCCGGTGCCTGCCCCGATAGCGGTACGTTTGCCGGGTGTGGTGCAACCTGCGGCAACTAAGGCCAGCAAAAGAAATACTACTAATAGGTTCTTCATGTTTATTCTCCTTTTATTTTTTATTAGGTCATACGCAACTTGCTGTTATCGCCCCCCTTCACAGTTTATTTTGTGCTTATAAGCTATTGTTTGCTGTGACGGTATTTGATCACTTTGACTTTCTCCAGGGTGATCAGCCCTTCGGTGACTGTTTCATCAAGAAAAGGCATCAGCAGGTCTATTTTTTCCTGCACATCCACCAACTCTATCACTATCGGCAGGTCATTGGATAATTGCAATATTTTGGAAGTATGCATACGGCTGTCAGCGCCGAAGCCCATGATCCCGCGCATGACTGTCGCGCCAGCCATATTGAGTTCCCTGGCTTTAAGCACTATTTGTTCATAGAGAGGCTTACCCTGGTATTTATCAGTCTCGCCTACAAAGATCCTTAGCAGCATACCTTCTTCAGGTAGTTTCATGGAATTCTCCTATTTCAGCATGAATGACAATAATTCTTTGGATAAAATAACGCCAGCTACGACCAAAACCAAACCCAGGACATTGGTAGTGATGATATTGATAAAGGCATATCCGGTTTCGCCGGCGCGGAAAAGATTGATAGTTTCCAGGGCATAGCTGGAAAAAGTAGTAAATCCTCCCAGGATACCCACTAAAACAAAGACCCGCAGGTCAGGAGCTATGGAAACGCGCTCAGAGAGCTCCCATAAAATACCGATCAGGCAAGAGCCGATAAGATTTACCCACAACGTGCCCCAGGGAAATACCCCGGCAGTTTGTTTGTGGGTCCAGTCGGTCATCAGATACCGTAATCCTGAACCTATGCCGCCTCCGATGATGGCATATAGTAATGGCATTCACATTCTCCTATTATCTCAGATGCTGCAGCAATTCGCTGGTTTTCTTGATATTAAACCCTTCTTCACTTTTGACCATCATGTAGAAACTGCACTCGAAGCAATTGTTATTAAGGAGCGCGAACGAACCTTGGGTTTTGCCATAACACAATGTCCCGGCTACCGCCCAACAGGCCCGGCCGGCATTTTTGCCGCCGTGCACGCCGTTCAACCTGGTTTCCGTAAAAGCCGAGCACACCCCTTTTTCATCCTCTTTGCAGCCGCCGTACTCCCGGCCGCATTGCATAAATTCCCAGCAATTAAGTTTGGCCATATTCGATCATCTTCCTCTGTTTAAAATGAGGGATGTTACTAAATAGAATCAGTCTTTTGGTTCAGTGCCGCTCCAGCAGTAAAGGCAAAGTTGCTTGCGGGGCAAGCCAATGGCTTTGACCATATTTTCGATGGTCTGGTACCGCAGGGTGGTCACTTCTATATCTCTGGCGATCCATTCCACCATCTTCTTGTATTTCCTGGAGTTAGGATCCAAATATTCGGAAACATCTTCTATATCCCTGCCTTCCAGCGCTTTGATCGCGCGTCTGGCTACCAGCTCATTGATGTTGCGGGTAGAAAGGCAGAATTTGCACGGGAACATGAGCGGCGGACAGGCTGGCCGCACGTGCACTTCCTTGGCGCCGCAATCCCACAGCTTGTTGACCGTAAAATTCTTCAACTGGGTGCCGCGGACGATCGAATCTTCGCAGACCACGATACGGTTGCCTTTGATGATCTCTTTGATCGGCACTAATTTCATCTTGGCGATAAGGTCCCGGGTTTCCTGGGATGGCGGCGTATAGCTCCGGCCATAGCCGGGTGTGTATTTCACCAGCGGCCGGCGGAATGGCTTACCTGATTCCATGGCATAACCCAAAGCATGGGCTAACCCTGAATCAGGGACGCCGGTGACCACATCCACTCCTATATCTTTGTCTTTCCTGGCCAACGCCCGGCCGCAGCGTTCTCGGACCACTTCCACGTTGATATTCTCATAGTCAGACGCGGGAAATCCGGTATAGATCCAGAGGAAAGAGCAAATCTGGTTGGTCCTACCGCCCTTTTTTTTGGCGACCAGCCCTTTGTCGGTAATGAGCGTGATCTCTCCTGGCTGTAGGAATTTGACAGTTTCAAATCCCAGGTTCGGGAACGCGTGATTCTCGGCAGTGACGGCCCAGGTGTCGTTATTCTTGCCGATCACCAGCGGCGTGTACCCACGGCGGTCGCGGGCCGCGTAAATGCCGTCTTTGTTGAGCAGAAGCAAGGAACATGATCCTTCGATCAGGCTAAACATCTTTTCAATACCGTCAACAATATCCTTGCCGGTGATGATCAGTTTGGCGATCAGCTCGGTCACATTCACGCCGTCTTTCCCTGCTTCGCTGAAAGAATAGCCTTTGTCAAACAGTATTTTAGTCAGCTTTTCCTTGTTTTCAATGAGTCCTGAAGTTACCAGGCAGAACGGGCCGAACCGGGAGTTGATGTACATAGGCTGTTCGTTTGAGTCGCTGATCACGCCTATGCCTTTGTTGCCTTCCATATGGCGATAATCTTCGTAGAATTTTGATTTGAACTGGGTCTGGCTAATATTGTGTATTTGCCGGGTGAAGTTTTGTCCCAGCACGGCCATGCCGCCGAATTCAGTACCAAGATGGGAATGGTAGTCAGTACCGTAAAACAAAGTCTGGATGCAGTTAGATTTTGAAACAACCCCGAAGATTCCACTCATTTCATCATACTCCTTTGTATGAAGATGTAGTTGTTAGTTCTTTTGTTGGCTTATCATATCCTGTTCTGTGATGTCAGGGTGATGGTACCTCTTCCTAACCGCTGTCTTCTTGCCGGCTTGTATCGCTTCCTGCGGGCACCATTGCAGGCAGCCCACGCATTGTTCGCAATGATGCAGCCAGACAGGTTTGCCGTCACTCATTTTGATGTTTTTAACCGGGCATACTTTTTCGCAGACGCCGCAGCTATTGCACTTCTCATCTACCCAGAAAGCTTTATCTCCTTCGGGGATCTTAAGTGAGCCGTGTTTGTAGATAAAGCTACTGAATAAGGAATTAACCAAAGCATTGTTGGCGCTGATAGGCACGCTCTTGTTGGCTTTCACTATCTCCGCGATCTCCTTGATGGCAGCGGCTTCCCTGGCAAAATGCTTTTGCTGTTCTGCCGTTGATTTAGCGCCGTACATCGGCGTATAGTTGCCAGGCATCTTGATACCGAATCCGGCTGAGAGATCGATCTTGTTGGTTGCGAGGAGATCTTTCAACATCAGCAGTGTGCCTGCCGGGAATCCTCCATAATTAGTGATCCCAAAGACATAGGTTGCCGCAGGCACTTGCAATTTGCGGGCAAAGTTGGCGACGATCAACGGCGGTCCCCATATATATACAGGAAAGACTATGCCGACCCGGTCCGCGGACGGGGTGATGCTTGGCTGGTCTATTACTTTGGCGATCGGGATGATCTCAGTGTCACCCAGCTGGGCGGCCAGGTCTTTGGCTATTTTCAGGGTATTACCGGTACCGGTAAAATAATACAATAGAGTTTTCATAAAATTGTTTCCCCATTTCCTGGACTGTGAACGGCAGTTATTACCAGTTCTTAGCGATGGCCTCTGATAGCAGGGTGAGGTAGGTAGCAGGCTGGATCTTGTTCTGGTGGCAGATTTCCAGGATCAACTTCTCCTCCACGGTTTGTTGGTAGAATATTTTTTCCTGCAATTCGGATTGGCTTTTAATCGACGGGTATTTAATATTAGTATCAGTCATCGCCCGGTCCTTGGCATCAATGAGACTGTCGTAAATATCACGTCGTTTAGATTCGCCGGACGGCAGCTGCGGCGCGATATTTGATCCGCGGCACAGAGTCTTGCGGACGAATCTTGTTTCACCGGAGAATGTCAGTACATGGTACCAGCCTTTTTGCTGGCCGTTATATTTGAACACATCGCCTTTGAGGCCGATTAAAAGGGCTTGGGCATTCGTGTCAGGCACAGGCTTGATCTCGGCATAAGGCGCATTAATGACGACATAGCTGTATTCTGCCAGGTCTTCCCTTTCTTCTTCAGCTTTGGCTTTTAGTTCAGCTTCTTTGGCTATCTGTTCTGCTTCTATTTTAGCTTTCAATTCAGCTGCTGCTTTGGCTTTAGCGTCAGCTTCTTGTTTCATTTTTACTTCACTGGCTTTTCGTTCAGCTGACAGGCGTTCTTTTTCTGCCAGTGCTTTCTGTTCCGCTTCCTGTTTTTCGAGCTTCGACTTACGCTCAGCTTCCTGCGCTTGCCGCAGGACTTCCTGCTTGGCCCGGCGGTCGAGTTCCTGTTGTGCTTTTTGGGCTGCTTCTTCGGCTCTGGCTTTTAGTTCTGCTTCTTGGCGGTCTTTCCGTTCTTCAGCTTCACGCAGGATGCGTTCCTGCTCCTGTACTTTTTGCCAGGCAGACAGCTCATTCATGGTCATTGATTTGGCTGACGATACATCCACGAATCCCATGGCCATGGCTGTGCCGGTAGGTACTTTGATCTCATACCAGTTGTCCCTGATCCAATTCAGCTTAAAAGCTTCATTTTTTTCAGCTACGTGCAATACGCTAGCCCGAATATCAGGGGCAGTGCGTATCACGGCGTTGTTATCAGATATCACGATATATTTATCATTGACATAGGCTTCCATTTTAGCTTTGGCTTCAGCTTCGATCCTGGCTTTGGCCTCGGCTGCTTCTTTGGCTTTGCGTTCAGCTTCAATAAGGGCTTTTTCTTCAGCTTCCTGTCGGGCTTTCAGTTCTGCCGTGGCTTTGGCTTTAGCCTCAGCTTCCAGTTTCAGTTTTTCTTCACGCGCTTTCTGTTCCGCTTCCAGCTTGGCGATCAGTTGAGCTTCTTTTAAGGCTTTCTCTTCAGCCTCTTTTTTGATCTTTTCCAGGCGCGCTTCTTCTTGCTGTTGCCTGAGGGTGGTTAATTCCGTGCTTGAGAGGACTTTGACGACTGTGTTGTGAATATAGGCAGAGCCGGTATTCAGGGCTATTTCATACCATTCCTTGCCCCTGGAGATGATCTTGAAGCTCTGGCCAGGTTGGGCTTTCTGCACTATTTCGGCAGTCTTGCCGGCAGTTTTCCTGATATTAGTATCCTTAGATTGTACGAATACGTATTTGTCTTTGAGCCACTCTTCTTCAGCGGCTCTTTCAGCTTCGAGCTTCAACTTGCGCTCAGCTTCCTCTCGGGCTTTCAGTTCAGCAGCTGCCCGGAGCTGGCGGGCTTTTTCCTCATTTTCTTTTTGCTGCGCCAGTCGGTATTCATTAAGCTCCTGTTCAGTCATCAATTTAACCAGGGTAGATAAGACATAGGCTGTCATTGTAGCTGTACCTTTAGGAACGGCAATCTGGTACCAGGGAACATTTTGCTTATTCGGGGCGATCCAGGTTACTTTAAGAGAGACATCATTGTTCGCTTTGGCGATAATAGTTGCTGTTTGTTGTGGTGCCTCTCTAAGATTGGTATTTGCCAGGGTGGTCAGTATATATTTATCTTTTACATAATCTTCCATTCTGGCTTTTTCTTCGGCTGCTTGCTTTTCGAGCTTCGACTTACGCTCAGCTTCCTCATGGGCTTTCAGTTCAGCGGCTGCCCGGGCCAGCCGTTCTTTTTCTTCTTTGGCTTTCCTGGCAGTTTCTTCCCTGGCTATCCGCTCTGTTTCCTGTCGCTCTTTGGCCTCGGTTTCAAGACGGGCCTTCTCTGCCGCAGCTTTCTGCTGGGCTGAACGGTATTCATTAAGTTCCTGTATTGTCATTAATTTGGTCACGGTAGAAGATACATATGCCGGTATGGTCGCAGTACCTGACGGGATCGCTACCTGGTACCAGGGCACATTTTGCTTATCTGGGGTGATCCAGGTTACTTTCAGGGAAACATCGATTTTTGCTTTGGCTATGATCGCAGAGTTTTTATCCGGTGCCAGCCGGCAATTAGTATTATCCAGGGTAGTGAGGATATATTTATCTTGGACATAATCTTCCATTCTGGCTTTTTCTTCGGCTTCCTGCTTTTCGAGCTTCGACTTACGCTCAGCTTCCTCGCGGACTTTCAGTTCAGCGGCTGCCCGGTCAGCTTCCTGCCTGGCTCTAGATTCAGCTTCCTCACGGAGCTTTAGTTCTTCGGCCGCGCGGAGCTTGCGAGCTTTTTCCTCAGTTGCTTTTTGCTGCGCCAGGCGGTAGTCATTAAGCTGCTTCTTGGTGAGTAATTTAGCTAATGTGGAAATGATGTATCCTTCCACTGTTTGCGTACCAGAGGATAAACTCACTTGGTACCACGGCACATTGAGCCGGTCTTTGATTATCCAGGTGACTTTGAATGATTCACCGCCGGCTACCTTCGTGAGCGGCGGCGCGTTTTCATCCGGAGCTGTCCTGACGTTTGTATTATCGACCATGGCCAGGGCATATTTATCGGCGATAAAGGCCTTTGTTTTAGCATCGTCTTTGGCCTGTTGCCTGGCCTGCAGTTCCGCCGCTGCTTTAGCTTTCGCTTCGGCTTCCTGGCGCGCTTTCAGTTCTTTTGCCGCCCGGAGTTCACTTGCTTTGCGCTCTGCTTCTTCAGCGGCTGTTTTTTCCGCTGCAGTGATGATTTTGGTAACTCCGGCATGGACAAAGACTGTACCTGAGGAAGTGCTGATTTCGTACCAGTCCCTCGTGCGTGAGTTTAGTTTGTAGGTTGTCCCAAGCTTGGCTTTTTCTAAGATCGCGGCATTCTTGCTGGCTGACTTGCGCAAATTTGTATTATCAATAGTGATCAGGACATACTGTTCCGGCGCCGGGATTGGCGGTACGGGAATCCTGGCCAGGAGCAAAGCATCGAGTTCTTCCTTGGTGATCGGTTTGGCCAGCGATGAATGAACATAGGCTTTTATGCTTTGTTTACCAGAGGGGACATCGACCTGATACCAGGAATTCTTGCCTTCATTGTTTTCAATCCAGGTAAGCTTGTAATAATCCCCGGCTTTGGACCGGGTAATGATTGGTGATGATGTTGACGGGGCTGACCTGAGATTGGCATTTTCCGCCTGGATCAGTATGTATTTATCCTGGACCTGGGATTCTATTTTGGCTTTGGCTGCAGCTTCTTTTTTGGCTTTTTCTTCCGCTGCCAAAGATGCTTTCAGTTCCAATTCTTCCTTAGCTTTGCGCTCAGCTTCCAGTTTAGCCTGTTGTTTAGCTTCCAGCCTGGCTTTTTTCTCAGCTTCTTCTTTTAGTTTTTCCTGGCGGCGCAATTCCTGCTGTAGGCGATAGTCGTTGAGTTCCTGTCCCGTCATCAGTTTGACCTGTTTGATGGGGACAAAGACCGTACCTGAAGACGTATCCACGCCGTACCATTCCGCGGTCCTGGTCACGATCTTGAAACTGGTGTCAGGCAGCGCCGTGCCGCTAACAAGAGCATTTTTATTCGGCGCCGGATAAACGCTGGTTTGCTTATTAACTAATATATATTTATCTTTGAGCCAGGCAATTTCCCGGGCTTTGCGTTCTTCTTCTTCCTTGGCTTTTAAGGCTGCTGCTTCTTTGCCCCGCAGGTCAGCTTCAGCCCGGAGTAGTTTTTCCCTTTCCAGTTTGGCTATGCGGGCTGCTTCCAGGCGGGTTTTCTCTGCTTCAGCTGCCCTGCGCTCAGCTTCCTCCTGTTTAGCCAGTTCTTCAGCTGCGCGTTGTTTGCGCAAAAGTGCCGCGCGCTCTTTCCTGATCCCTGATTCAACGTCAGCCTCGGTAAGTATGTCAACCAAGCCTCTATGGATGAAAGCGTTCTGGTCCGGAGGCAGGAATATCTCGTACCAGTCCTGGTTCCTGGATAGCAGCTTGAAAATATCAGCTCTTTTTGCGTTGGCCAATATATTTGCAGTGAGCTTCGGTTCAGCGCGCAGGTTGGCATTGGTAGATTTAACCGCTACATATTTATCTTTGCAAAAGGCTTCATCAATAGCTTTAGCTTCTGCTTCCTGGCGCGTTTTTAGTTCTTCTGCTTCACGTTTCTTCTGTACTGCTTCTTCGCGGGCCTTTTTAGCCGCTTCTTCTTTAGCCAGCTGTTCAGCTTCGCGTTTGGCTTTAGCTTCTGCTTCCAGGCGTTCTTTTTCTGCGGCGGCTTTTCTTTCAGCAGCCCGCTTTGCTTCCAAGTCATTAGCCGTGATGACATCAGCCAGGCTACTGGCTATAAAAGCGGTGCCGGAAGACAAACTGATCTCGTACCAGTCTTTGGCCCGGGAAACAAGCTTGAAAGATTCGCCATTCCTGGTTTTATTTATGATCGTCGCAGTTTTGTTAGGAGACTTGCGCAAGTTTATATTATTCTTGTTTATAATGACATATTTATCAGCCAGCCATTCTTCTTCCCGGGCTTTAGCTTCATTTTCCTGTTTTTCGAGCTTCGATTTACGCTCAGCTTCCTCACGGACTTTTAATTCGGCCGCTTCCCTGGCCCGCTGGTCAGCAGCTTCTTTAATCCTGCGTTCATTTTCCTGCCTGGCTTTTAATTCTTTTTCTTTACGAGCTTTCTCTTCAGCAGCTTTTTGTTTTTGCTCAGCTAAACCGGTTTCGCTGAGTATTGTGCCCAGGTTATGATTGATAAAAGCTGTGCCGCTGGAGAAATTGATCTCATACCAATCTGCCCGGCGCGAAACCAGCTTAAATGAATCACCGATATTGACCGTAGCAAGGATCTTGCCCTTGATATTCGGCACATTTTGCAGGACTGCTTTCCTGACGTTGATGAGCACATATTTATCTTTGAGCCATTCTGCTTCCTGGGCTTTGATAGCGGCTTCCCGCTTAGCGGCATCTTCTTTGATCTTTCTTTCATTTTCCTGCTTTAATTTTAATTCTTCTTCTTTGCGGGCTTTTTCTTCCGCAGCTTTCTTTTCGAGTCGCAGTTTACGTTCCGCTGCCTGGCGCTCCTGTTTCAGCTGCGCCAATTTATTAGGACCAGCCAGGACATCAGCTTCGGTGATGATCTCCGCCAGGCTGGAGGCTATAAAGCCATTCTGTTCCGGCGGCAAGAATATTTCATACCAGTTATTCTGGCGTGCCAGTAATTTATAGGTGTTGTCTTTATTGGCCCGGTCCAGGATGCGGCTGTTCTTGTCCGGAGCTTCGCGCAGGTTGACCATATTGGCAGTGACCAATACATATTTATCCTTGATCCAGGCGTCTTTTTCAGGTTCAGCCAGAACCTTTGTTTCCACTGCCAGGACCGGTAATGCCGGTGGAGCAGGCTGCGGCGCTAGCTGGGGTTCAACATCAGGCTTTTCGTTTTTCATCGGCTGGGCTAACTTGTCTGAGATAAAAGCCGTGCCAGAAGACGTGAGCACTTCATACCAGTCCTTAAAGACCCAGACCAGCTTAAAAACAGTCCCCTGTACCGCAGTAGTGATCACCTTGGATGTGTCATTGGCTTTAGTATATAACTTTGCCGACTTTGCCGTCACGGCAACAGTATTCACTTTAAATTGTTTGGCGGATCTGGTAGCTTCATTGATCGCTGCTGTCAGTTCAGTTTCTTTAACGATCTTTACTACTTTGGCCAGGACGAACGCATGCCGCTTGTCAGGAAGTAAGACCGTACACCAATCGCTTTCCTGGGAAAGTATACGGTAATGATCACCTGGTTTAGCAGTGACCATGATCTTGGCGGTAATATTTGGTTCTTGCCGCAGGATAATATCGTTCTTCATAGCTACAGCATATTGGGCTGCTGCTGGCTGAGGTTGAGGAGCTGTTTTAGGAGGAATGGCTGCTTTGCGCTGTGCTTTATGCTTTGCCAGCTGGGCCGGCGTGATGATCTTGGCTGCACTCACCGGGACATAACTGATCTTATTATTGGGTAAAACTATTTCATACCAGGAACCGGAAACCTTCCGGCTTAATTTGAAGGCATTGTTGATTTTAGCCTGCGCGATGACCGGACCGTTTGTTTTTGGGGTTTTGCGGATATATGAACCAGAACTGGTAATAAGCACATAGTCTTTTTCCTGCTCTATTGCCGTTGGCGCAGGTTTTGGTACAAGGATCTTGCCGCTTTTAGATTTATCCAGTTTTTTGACGCGGGCGTACTTTTTAGACAGGTACCCTTCTTTATTGGCAGAGAGTTCAATGAGGTACCAGTCTGGCAATTCTCTGAGGACTTTAAAGATCTCGCCTTTGAAAGCGATCTCGGAGATCTTGGCTTCCGGATCCGGGGCTGCCCTGACCTCAGCTTTTTTGATCTCAACAATGACATGGCCAGGCGCAGCTTGGTCAGGTTTGCGTTGGGCAGACCAAAGGGAGGTACAGAGCAAAGCGGCTACGCTGAGGGTGAGAAAAAAATAAAATATCTTGATGATACAAGTCTTATTTTTTGTCATATTCATCCCTGTAGAGTTAATATTTTATTCTACACAAATTCCTGATTTAAGTCAATGAAAAATAAAAAAACCCGCCAAGTTTAAATTGGCGGGTTAAGGTGATCATTTGCTGAGCGATTATCCTTCCCTTTTTTTTAGCTCTTTATCTATAAATAACATTGCGGCATTGATCTGTGCGTTGATCGCATCTTGCATCTTCTTGCTGATCATAAAATCCTCCGCTAGATGGTTGTTTCTTTAGTTTCTATTTATACAATTTATAAGGTAATAAGTCAAGTTATCTTTACCGGTAATTGATACATTGTAAAGGCAAAGCAAAATCAAGACCATGCAGGTACTGTATGACCGCCTGTAGTTCATCTTTTTTAGCGCTGGACACTCTCAGTTTTTCGCCTTCGATCTGGACCTGGACTTTGACATTGAGTTTTTTGATCAGCTGGACCAGTTCTTTGGCTTTTTCTTTTTCCAGGCCGACAGCGATATTAGCCAGCTGCCTGATAGTTCCGCCAAGGGCTGTTTCTTCAGGTTTATAGGCCAGGGCTTTCGGCGAGATCTTCCGGGAAACGAAACGGTTGGATAATATTTCCTTGAGAGCGCGGAGTTTGTAAGCGTCATCAGCAGTCAAGGTAATGGTTTTTTCAGTTTTGTTTAATTCTATTCCAGCTTTAGAGTTTTTAAAGTCATAGCGCTGGGAGATTTCCTTGAGCGCCTGGTTAACTGCATTATCGACTTCCTGCAGGTCAACCTGCGAAACTACGTCAAAAGAAAAAGTAGAGGCCACTAGTATCTCCTTTTTTTGGGTTTTGATCAACTATCAACTTAATTTGTTTTTAACTATGTCAGCTACTTTCTTGGCCAGCTTATCAGCGATATCCTGGGTAGAAGCTTCCACCATTACCCGGCAGAGCATCTGCGTGCCCGAATAACGCACCAGGATACGTCCCTGGTCTTTCAGTTCATTCTCTGCCGCCCGGACTGCTTGCATGATCTCTGCCTCAGCGCTCAATTCAGGTTTGGACTTGACCTGCACGTTGATCGTGTTTTGCGGATAGATCTTCATCATCTGTGCCACTTGCGAGAAGGGTTTGTTTTCTTTCTTCAAGCTGGCCAGCAACTGCAGGGCTGAGATCAAACCATCGCCGGTATTATGATAGTCCAGGAAAATGATATGGCCGGAATCTTCCCCGCCGATGACCGCCCCTTTTTTCAGCATTTCTTCCAGGACGTAACGGTCGCCGACATTGGTCGTGACATGCCCGATATTATTTTGCTTGGAAAACACGGTCAGTCCCAGGTTGCTCATTACGGTGCTGACCAGGATATCATTCTTGAGCTTGCCTTCTTTTTTCAGGGTATTGGTGCAGATAGCCAGCATGCGGTCGCCGGTGACGATCCCGCCCTTTTCATCCGACGCTATGCACCGGTCGCCATCGCCGTCAAAAGCCAGTCCGACATCAGCTTTTTCTTTGACCACTTCATTAGCCATGACCTCAGGATGCAAAGCGCCGCAGTTGGCATTGATGTTTTTACCGTCCGGATTGTTATTCATAATGACTACTTTGGCTCCCAGCTCTTCAAAAATGCACGGGGCTATTCTATAGGTGGCGCCATTACCGCAATCTATGACTATTTTCAATCCTTCCAGGTTCAATTCATTGGGAAACGTTTTCTTCAGGAAGGTAATATACCTGCCGCGGGCGTCATCGATACGGAATGCTTTGCCCACTTCTTCCGCGGTTGGGCGCAGGGCATCGATACTTTTAGAGAAGATCATTTCTTCTATTTCGTTTTCCACATCATCCGGCAATTTGTAACCGTCGCGGTTGAAGATCTTGATGCCATTGTCCTGGAACGGATTGTGGCTGGCAGAAATGACAATGCCGGCATCAGCTTTGAGATCAGTGGTTAAAAAAGAAATAGCTGGCGTAGGCATGGGGCCGACCAACAAAGCATCCACACCCATGGAGCAAATACCTGCTACCAGGGCGTTCTCGATCATATAGCCGGATAACCGGGTATCCTTGCCGATGACGATCCTATGCCTGTATTTATGATGTTTGCAATAGTGAGCCACTGCACGGCCGATCTGCATGGTGATCTCCGCAGTCATCGGATAGACATTGGCCACTCCTCTTACTCCGTCTGTGCCAAATAACTTGCCCATTAGGCCTCCATAAAAAAGTCACGGGTCGTGAGTCGCGTGTCTTGAATTTTAATTTTATACCACAAAAAACCATCTAATTCAACAGATATTTGCCAGAATATGGTCGTCTTGTATTTTGCGCAGTTTTACCCTGATTAACTGGTTCTTCAGGTTCTGGGTTGAGCGTACCCTTATTTTCAGGTAATTATCAGTATGGCCTTCCCAAAAACCAGGCGCTTCTTTAACTCGGTCTTCAAAAAGCACCGGCATTATTTTGTTGATAAATCTTTTCATAAAAGCTATTTCGCCAGCCCGGGCCAAAGCTTTCATTTTATTAAATCGTTCAATAATAATATTTGCCGGAACTGGATCCTGAAAAGAAGCAGCTGCCGTACCTGTTCTTCGGCTATACGGGAAAATATGGATGCGCATAGGTTTGACTGCTTTCAGCAGCTTTACCGTGGTTTTAAAATCTTCATTAGTTTCTCCGGGGAACCCGACCATAATGTCTGTGCTGATACCGATACCAGGGACTTTCTTCTGTGCTGTTTTGAGCAGGTCAGAATAGAGTTTGAAACTGGCTCGGCGATTCATCCGGCGTAAAACACTATCAGCGCCGCTTTGGATAGGGATATGCAGGTGACGGCATAGTTTCCCGGATCGGGCCATCTGGTCGATTAAAGCGTTTGTTAGGTCCCAGGCTTCCAGGGAACTGAGCCTGATACGCTCAAGACCTTTGATTTTTTCCAGGGCTTTTATCACCTGCAGCAAGCCAGTTTTTGGTTTCAGGTCTTGTCCATATAAACCCAGGCATACTCCGCAGAGCACTATTTCTCTAAATCCCCTGCCAGCAAGCTGTTTGGCTTCAGCTATCACATTGGCTAATGGTTTACTACGGGACCTCCCCCTAACGATATGCACTTTGCAGTATGAGCAGGAATTATTACAGCCGTCCTGGATCTTCAGGAACGGGCGGGCATGGTCCTGGAAGCCGGAGATCGCCGGTAAGGCTGGCTTTATCGGGGTGACTTTGGTCACTCCCGGTATTTTAGCGAGAACCCGGGCATCTAACCGGGCATAGCAGCCGGTTACCACTATTTCGGCGTGGGGATTTTCGCGATGGGCGTAGTGGATATAATGGCGGGATTTTTTATCGGCTGAAGCTGTTACCGTACAGGTATTGATTATGTATAGATCAGCCGGGCCGGCAGCAGTAATTTCTACGTATCCCCGGCGCTGGTAATCTTCCCTGATCACCTGGCTGTCATACTGGTTGATCTTGCATCCTAACGTATAGATCTTAAAAGTTTTCATACGTACTATAATAACAAAAGAGACGCTAGTGCGCAAGCGCCTCTTTGATATTTTTTATGGTTGATCCCTGGATTAAGGTTTTTTGGTCAAGCTTTGCCGGTTAAACAGAAATAACCGTTGCCCAGTTTATATTGTTTAAAAATGTCGCACTGGCCGCAAATGCACTTGTTCATATTCTCTTGCGTATTTGGTACTTGCATAATGATCTCCTTGTAGTTTATCTTTATTTGAATATTTCCCGGAGAAACATTTTCAGGTCTTCCCAGGAACGTTTATCAGCCTGTTCATTATAGGCCGCTCCTTTGGCCGGGTCATTACCCGCGGCAGGATTGGTGAAAGCATGAACCGCGCCGCCATAAATATTCATCTGCCAATTGACCCCGGCATCCTTCATTTCTTTTTCTAAAGCCATCCGGGCCTCGGCTGGCACATTAGGGTCATCCGCCCCGTGCAATACCAGGACTTTACCTTTGATATTAATGGCATCCATAGGGCTGGGAGTATCCAGTGAGCCATGAAAAGCGACTGTGCCGACTACGTCAGCGCCGCTGCGGGCTAGTTCCAGGGCAACCATCCCGCCAAAGCAATAACCCATGATAGCGATCTTTTTCTGGTCAACCATTTTCATGGTTTTGAGCTCATTTAACGCTGCCATAGCCCTGCCCCTGGCCATTTTCCGGTCAGCACGGTAAATACTGGCGAGCTTACCGGATTCCTCCGGAGTGTTGGCCCTGATGCCTTTGCCGTAGATGTCAGCGGCAAGAACCACATACCCCAAAGCGGCAACTTCCCGGGCTCTCCTTTGAGCGTAGTCACCAAGTCCGTTCCATTCATGGACAATGATCACTCCCGGGACTTTACCTTTGATCGAATCATCGTAGGCCAGATAGCCTTCCAGCATGATCTTGCCGTCATAGTATTCGATCGTTTTGGTTTTTATCGCGGCCTGGGACCGGGCGGCGAATAAGAGAGTTATAGCCAAAATGATAAAAACGATCTTGTTAGTATTTTTCATGATTTACTCCTTTCAAGGTTTGTAGCTTATACGGTATATTGCACCGGCTTTATCATCTGATACCAGCAGTGTCCCGTCAGGCATAACCTGTACGTCCACCGGACGGCCCCAGCTGCTTTTTCCCTGGAGCCAGCCTTCAGCGAAAGTTTCGTAACTGACAGCGCGGTCTCCCTGCAGAGTGACCAAGGTGACGCGGTACCCTAAAGGATCCGCCCGGTTCCAGGAACCATGCTCGGCGATAAATATCTGGTTTTGGTATTTTTCCGGGAACATTTTCCCGGTATAGAAACGCATTCCCAGGGCAGCTACGTGCGGCCCCAGGTCCCGTACCGGAGGAACAAAATTATTTTTAGGGAATTTTTTACCGAAAGCCGGATCAGGGAGGCCTGAGCCGTGATAATAAGGAAATCCAAAATGCAGTCCCGTCTTAGGCGCGCGGTTCAATTCGTCTGGCGGGACATTATCCCCCAGCCAATCGCGGCCATTATCCGTGAACCAAAGCTCTTTAGTCCGCGGATGCCAGTCAAACCCGACAGTATTGCGGATACCCCGGGCAAATATTTCAAAACCAGTGCCATCAGGGTTCAAGCGTGTGATACCGGCATAAACCGGTGCCGGAGGTTCACAGACATTGCAGGGCGCCCCTACCGGCACATAAAGCCGGCCATCAGGGCCGAATTTAATGAATTTCCAACCGTGCCAATTGTCCGTAGGATATTTGGCGTAGACTATCTCCGGCGCGGGAGGATCGTTCAGGCGGTTTTCAATATCCTTAAATTTCAGGATACGGCTGATCTCAGCCACATACAGGTCTCCCCGGTAGAAAGCCACGCCATTGGGCTCGTTCAATCCGCTGGCTATGGAGGTCACCTTACCTGCCTGTATGGCGTATACCTTGCCTTCCGGCCTGGTACCGGCAAAGACAGTTCCTTTTTCGCCGATAGCCAGTGAGCGCGCGCCAGGCACCTGGTCGGAATATACAGTGATACTGAATCCTGGCGGCAGTTTTATTTTTTCTAACGGCAGATTGCGGTTTTGACCGGGCCAAAGAAGAAATCCCCCGGCAGCCATTAAAATTACTATTTTGTAATGCTTTGCTCTGCTTCCATCCATTCTTCTTCCCATTCTTTCAGATGATCAGCCAGCTCATACACGGCTTTGCTGTCTTTATTCTTATTAGCCCGGTACGCTGCTTTCCACATAGATTCGCTTAATAGTTGCGGTTTATATGAATCCTGAAAACCTTTCATTCTCCTCACCCCTTTCAGATGATAAAAATTGAAATATTAATTGATGACCACATTTTAGCCGTTCCTATAATAAAAGTGAATTGGGTGTTTCCACTTTTTTTTGACCTTTTTCCTAATCCTGTACAAACTCCGGGATACCCCAGGCATAAAAAAAAGAACTCCCGTGATCGAGCACGAGAGTTCTTAATGGATTATTGTGCTTGTTCGTTTTTCTTATTTCAACGCCCTAACCTTGATGATGTTTTCTATCTTGGCAATACTTTCCACGGTTTTATCCGTGACTTCGCCGGCGACATCAATGATATTGTATGCCAGGTCACCTTTGCTCTTGTTGATCATTTCAATGATGTTCAGGCTGGCTTTGCTGAACACGGTTGAAAGCTGTGCCACCATCCCTGGTACGTTCTTGTTGATGATGGTCAGGCGAGTCGTGCCGGGATTCCTTTCCAGGGCACAGCCCGGAAAATTAACTGAATTGGTAATATTGCCGTGTTCCAAAAAATCAATGACCTGGTCTACTACCATACTGGCGCAATTTTCCTCAGCTTCTTCGGTTGAAGCGCCGAGGTGAGGGATGCAGATCACTTTGTCCATATTCAGCAGTTCGTCATCCGGGAAATCAGTGACATAGCAAGCCACGATACCGTCGGAAATGGCCTTTTTGAGATGTTCGTTGTTCACAATGCCGCCACGGGAGAAATTGAAAATGCGCACACCTTTTTTCATCTGCCCGAATTTTTCTGTATTCAAGAGGCCTTTGGTCTTGTCATTGAGCGGGACATGAAGAGAAATATAATCAGAGGTGGCGAGCAAACGATCCATGCCTTTGGCATTTTTGACTTCATTGGATAGTTTCCAGGCGCTTTCCACAGAGATGAACGGGTCAAACCCCTCCACCGTCATGCCAAAAGCCAGGGCATCGTTGGCGACCATGACGCCGATGGCTCCCAGGCCGATCAGGCCGAGCTTTTTGCCTCTTAGCTCAGTGCCGGCGAACTGGCCTTTGTTCTTTTCGACCAGTGGCGGCACTTCTGCTCCTTTTCCTTTTAAGGTTTTGCAGTATTCTATGGCTGACGGCAAATTCCGGGCAGACAGGAACATGGCTCCAAGCACCAGTTCTTTGACGGCATTAGCATTGGCGCCAGGAGTATTAAAGACTACAATGCCTTTACCGGTGCAGATATCTACCGGGATGTTGTTAACCCCGGCTCCTGCCCGGCCGATAGCCCGCAGGGTTTCAGGCATTTCCATTTTCAGCATATCAGCGCTTCTCACCAGGATAGCTTCCGGCTGGCTGATCTCCGTGCCTATCTCATAGTTGTCCAAAGGAAATTTCTTTAATCCGATCGGTGAAATTTTGTTAAGGGTCTTGATCTTAAACATGGATTCCTCCGTTAAACTTTATTATTAATTTCGAAATTCTTCATAAACTCGACCAGTTTCTTCACGCCTTCAACCGGCATGGCATTATAGATGCTGGCTCTGCAACCGCCGACACTGCGATGGCCTTTCAAGGTGGTCAAGCCAAGCTTTTTGGCCTCAGCCAGGAATTTCTCATCCAGCGCTTCAGTCGGTAAGGCAAACGGCACATTCATGATAGAACGGAACTTCGGATTAGCGACCGGCGCTTTATACAGCTTGGAATTGTCGATGGCGTTGTAGAGCATGGCTGCTTTTTCTTTATTACGCGCTTCGATCGCTTTAACTCCGCCTTCCGCCTTGATCCATTCAAAGACCAGCTTGGAAATATAAATGGCATAGCATGGCGGTGTGTTGTATAAAGATCCGTTCTCAGCATGGATCTTATAGTCCAGCATGGTAGGTGTGATCGGCAAAGCTGAGCCTACCAGGTCTTTCTTGATGATCACGACAGTGACGCCGGCAGGGCCGATATTTTTCTGGGCGCCCGCATAGATCAAGCCGAATTTGGCGACATCGTATTGCTCCCCCAGGATATTGGAAGACATGTCTGCAACCAGTGGCACGGCGCCGGTATCGGGGAGCTCCCTAATGGTCGTGCCTTCAATAGTATTGTTCGTGGTAATGTGGAAAAAATCCGCATCTTTGGAGAACTTGGCCGGGTCCAGGACCGGGATCTCAGCGAACTTCTTATCTTCGGAAGATGCCACGACATTGGCTGTGCCATATTTCTTGGCTTCAGAGATGGCTTTTTTAGACCAGGTGCCGGTATTGACAAAGTCGGCTTTTTTGGAATTCTTGAACAGGTTCAGGGGAACCATGGCGAATTGCATTGAAGCTCCGCCTTGCAGGAACAATACATAGTAGGTATCAGGAATACCCATGATCTCACGTAGCGTGGCTTCCGCGCCGTTGATTATTTCTTCAAATGGTTTGGAGCGATGGCTCATCTCCATGACGCTCATGCCGCTGCCCTTGTAATCCAGCATTTCTTCTGCTGCTTTTTTTAATACCGGTTCGGGCAGCATTGCCGGTCCTGCGCTGAAATTAAATACTCTAGCCATAGTTATTTCCCCCTTTTTATTTGAAATATGATTACACCGATTTAAAAAAAGATTACCCGCTACTAAGGCGTCGGCGGGCGCGGCACAGATAATTATTTCTTTTGGCTGATGAGAGCTGAGACGATCCTGAGATAACCAGTATAGTCTATGTTCCTAATTATTACCTCCTCCGGGACGCTGACCATGGCAGTAGTGCAGTTAATGATACCTTTAATGTGAGCATCCACTAACTTGTTGGCTGTCTCCTGTGCAGCTTCCGGCGGCGTGCAGATGAAACCGATCTCAATCCCCCTGGACTCGATAATTGATTTAAGTTCATGTATCAGGTGCAGGCTGACTTTGCTGACGATCATTTCGATCTTATTTAAATTGACATCAAAGCCGGCAGCTATCTCAAATCCTTCTTCTTTGAATCCTTCATAGGCCAGGATAGCGCTGCCGATGCGGCCTAGTCCGATAATACAAGCTTTACGCGGCTTAAAGAGCTTGAGATCCTGCCCGATATACTTTTTTAACTTGGCAATGTCATAATCCCGGCCAGCTACGCTGGGCATACTTAAATAGCTGATATCTTTGCGGACCGTAGCATTGGTGGTATTGATGTTTTTGCCGATCTGGGTGCTGGAAACAGTCTTAATACCGTTTCTTTCAAGCTTCTCCAGAAGACCGTATATGTTAGAGAGCCGTTCTATCGCCGGTAAGGGTATTTTTTTCACACTCTAATACCTCGAATTGCAGCAAATTAAGCGAATATATACCTGTGAATTCTTTCACAGGTATAATATTACCACTATTGCTTAAACTTGTCAAGAAATATTTTAAATGACGAGGATCCAGTCGGAAATGAGCTTTTGGCAGGGCACCCGGCCGTACCACGAGCAGTTGCGGCAGAAATTACGCAAAGAAAGCTTAGTTAGGAGTCGGATATGCTGGTGAAGCACCCCTATATTATATATCCCAGGGGTGATCTTAAGCAGTTTAAAGGCTTTTTTATCCAGGGCAATGATCCTGGAATTGGGGCTATCGATCGGGGAAATACAGGTGTTATTGGACAGGTGCGGGCACTTTTTACAGGCCATGTCCGGGCCAGCGACTACTTTGACCTTTTCATCCGGATTATTCAGGTATAGTTTCTGTAATTTCTTGAAGTTCCTGGCGAAGGCTTTAGAGTACCCTTCTCCCTGGAACGCTATTAAGCATATCAAATGATGTCCGCGTAATTTAAGCATGTTAGTCCTTATATAAATAGTAATAGATAGCGATTTTATGAAACTTTTTGAAAGTAATTGTGTCTATAAGCTAAGTAAGAAACGGAGGAGATAAATGAACAGCTTGCTACAGGAAAAAAGGAAATTTGAGAGGTTCAATACTGCGATTAAGGTCTTGTATCGGAATTCAGAGAATATCAATACCGCTATGTTGAAGAACATCAGTATGAACGGCATGCTTTTGCACAGTTCAGAAGCTTTGACGGCATATACTATACTGACGATCACTCTCTCTGTCGCAGGCATAACCGCGAATAGCCCGAAGATCGCGGCTAAAGTCCTATGGTGCAAAGAACTTAAAGATAACGGCTGGCTGATAGGTACCGGCCTGATCACTAACTTTTCCCAGAGCGCCCGGTTTATGACTGATATTTTTGCCTCACAGAATAGATCTAATAATTGATGTAGTTAGTCCAGTTCATACCGCAGTATCGCTGCTACTACTATCCCGGCAGTTTCAGTCCGCAAGATCCTCTGGCCGAGACTGACCGGGAGCACCCCCGCTTTTTGGGCTGCCGCTATTTCTTGCTCGCTGAATCCGCCTTCCGGTCCGATAAAATAGATAATATCCCGGGCCTCTGAACCGTTTAAAGCCTGCTTAAGACTGGTTGTTTTTTCATTTTCCCAGGGAATAATGGCCATCTGGCCTGGCTTAGCTTCGTTAAGCACTGCAGCCAGGTCAGTCACTGGTTCAACTTTAGGTATGGTGATTCTATGAGATTGCTCAGCCGCTGACTGGGCGATCTTTTGCCAGCGTTCCTGTTTCTTGACTGCTCCAGCCTGGTCTAATTTGATGATCGTCCGTTCACTTTTGCAGGGAATAAATATGTCTACTCCTATTTCGCTGCACTTCTGGATGATCAGGTCCATCTTATCGCCTTTGGCCAAGGCTTGGACCAGGGTAATCCTGGTTTTGTCCGGGGTACCTGCTATGTAGCGGCTCATGATCCTGCCTTCTGGTTCAGGAAAAATCTTTTCCAGGAGTAGTTCATACTCGAAGCCAGTACCATCAAAAACAAGGCAATAATCTCCGGTTTTCATCCTGAGGACATTTTTAATATGGTTAGCATGCTCTGCCGGGAATATTACCGTATTATCCAGGATATTTTTCTGCGGAACATAAAACCGATGCAAATTCTTTTTCATGTTTTCCTCATTTAGAAGAACGATTACACAGATTTTGTAGAGAGATTACAATGATTTTTTAATGGTTATTTTTTATTGCGCCACCAGATAAATAATGTTATCGCCAGGGCCGCGCCAACAGCGTCGCTGATCACGTCGCTTATGCCCGGGCACCTGGTTGGCTCGCAAAATTGCGCTAGTTCGTTGGCAATGCCCCAGGTTAGCGCGTAGATGAATGAAATAAGGGCGATAGAAAGCAAACCGTATTTCCAAAATCTCAAGGCCAGGCAAAGCAAGGCAGCCAATACAAAATAAACCGCGGCATGGGCCAGGCTGGCCAGCAGGTCAAATGGCAGAAATTTTTCCACTTCAGCGGCAGGCTGTAAAGAAAGGAAAAGTAGGAAAAGCGACCAGGCCAAGGCCAGTATCAGATATCTTTTAGCGCGTTTTTTGAAAGTCATAGTTAAAGGTTTAATAAAGTGCCGGCATTGAGCGAGATGATCTTTTCCAGGTCAGTCTCATCCGTAATTAAAGCTCTTAACCTGGCGAGTTCCTGTTTCTGGTCCTGCCAAGGGGAATCTGTGCCGAATAAGATCAGGTCCGGATCATGCCGCTCGACCAGCTGGAGAAAAGCATGGCTGGACATATAGTCCATGGAGAATGATGTGTCAATGTAGACATCTTTGCCAATGACCTCTTCCCGCACTTCTTCCCACATCTGGAAACCACCCATATGTGCCAGCACCAGCTTCAGGCTGGGGAAAGCCTTGATCAGCCTGGAAAAATGAGCCGGTGTGCCATGAACGTTATCAAAAGCGATATCCCTGCCGGCGTGGAAAAACGCGATCAGCCTGGCTTTGGCTAGTTCTGCATAAACTGGGAACATGGCTTCGTCATCAGGAAAAAAATCCTGGTATTCAGGATGGAATTTAACTCCCTTGATGCCGCCGGCTTTTAGCCGGGAGATCTCCTTCTGGTAATGGGGATATTTCGGATGCAGGGCGCCGAAAGACATGATCTTCCGGTCATTGACTTTAAGAGCATAGGAATTGATGCTTTCAACCTGGTCGGCCCGCGTGGCTACCGGGATCTGTACGCTGACCTGGATGCCGGAGCGCTGCATAGAATCGAGTAATCCCCGCCTGGTGCCGTCGGTAAAAGCTTTGCAGTCTGCTTCTTCTTCCAGGGCGGCGATGATCTTAGCGGCGCCATGGTCCGGGAAAATATGGGTGTGAATGTCAATAACCGGGGTCTGGGTCATTTCTTTTTATCCGTTTTGCAGGTTTTTGACCCGCATAATATTACGGACGAATTATCATAAATGATCAGGAACAGGTCGTATACAAAGAGGACCGTAATTATATCATTGAATTGCACCTTGACTGTTCCGTTCGGCAGGACCAAGTCGATGCCCCAAAGCACGAATATTATTCCCATGAACATACGCCAATGGTGGTTATCGCTCATGGCACAACCGCGGAAACAGATCGAAAAAAGAGATAGGCCGATCAGTCCCAAAGCTAAGGCTATAAGATAATCATGCGCAGGGAAAGCATACCCGGAAAAGATCGTGATCATGGCTACGCTCAGGCTGAGGATGAGAGCGAATACAGCGGCTATTTCAGTCAGGAATAAGCGGGTGGTATGCAACCTCGACGGCATTAATTCTTCTCCAGGGTAATAAAGGTAATTTCCGGCGGCGCCCCTACTCTTACCGGCGGTCCCCAAGTGCCTGTACCGCGGTTGACATAAACAGTGGTATCACCAGACTTGAATAAACCATAAGGCATGGCAAAAATTCTTTTAACAATGTAAAGAAAAGGCCACAATTGGCCTTTATGCGTATGTCCGCTTAACTGCAGGTTCACTCCCAGGCGCTGCAGTTCGTCCATGGTTGTGACCGGGGTGTGATAAAGCAGGATCACTGGTTTTTTCGGGTCAATACCTTTCATGATCTCGGACAACGGGGGTACATTTTCACCGATTACCCGCGTACTGACAGGATCATCGCGGCCCACGATCTGTAATCCGCCGGCTACTTCTATCCAGCGGTTACGCAACAGGCGCACTCCGCTTCTTTCAATGAAAGCTTCGGCTTTCTCGATACCGGCAAAATATTCATGGTTACCGGTGCAGGCAAAAACCCCATACTTGCTTTTTAAACGGCGCAAAGGTTCTACCAGTTCTTCCATGTGCAGGGCTTGCTCGTCCACCAAGTCCCCGGTAATGAAGATCAAGTCAGGATCGAGGTTGTTGGTGAGCGTTACTATATTGTCCAGCTTTTTACCCTGGATGATCAACCCCATATGCACATCGGATATCTGGGCAATGGTAGTGCCGGCCAGATTTTCAGGCAGTTTGGGCATTTTTACGGTAAGCCGGGTAATGCCGATACTCGTCGCTTCTGCCAGGCCGTAGATAGTGACAGCCAGGGCTATGCCTGAAACCAGGGAGGTGAATAAACGGGGATTTTGCAGGGCTTTATTGCCGCTGAGTTTTAGCGCCAGTCTGACCAGGTCGAATCCAACTGTCGCCAGTAAAAGGTACACGATCAAGCCCATCCAGACAGAGGAAATATAATTAATGGCTTCAACCAGCGGGCCATTCTGCCCCCTGGTGACAAAATGCAGCAAGGGGAAAGAAAGGCACAGCGTAATAAATAAAAGCTTGACCAATAGGGATGTAAAACCAGTCAGCTTGAGGGGATGGATCAGCCTGGCGAAAACATACAGGTGACTGCCGCCATAGACGATAAGAAAAATAGTTAAAAAACTCATAAAAAGCCAAAAATATTGCCGCATGTTAACCTCGTAAAACAGGGTCACTAAAAAGGATCAATAAAGAGTGTCATAGTTAAAGCATTTACTTTGACCCTCTGACACTTTGACCCTTTTCTTTGACACTTAATATGTATGGTTTGATCTTATTATATACCCGTTGGGCGATAATACCGTACCCTGAAGCATTCGGGTGTATTTCATCGCTCTTTTTCGAAGGGTCGGTAAAGATGTCTTTGATAATATTGGGAATATAAATACATTTGCGGTCGCTGGCTACCCGCTCAAAAACCTCATCATATTCATCTACCAATAAACCAATACGCACTCCGGCTATTGCTACCATGGCCCCTTTCTCCTGGATTTTCAGGACTATTTGGTCCAAGTTATCCCTAGTCTCATTCTTGGGTATCTTGCGGAAAAAATCATTGGCACCGAACTGCACGATCACGAGTTTGGGATCCTTATCCAGGACATCTGTTTCTAAACGTTCCAATGCCTGGCGGGTAGTATTGCCGCTGCTGCCGGCATTGATTACTGGCTGGCCTAGAAGTTTTGACAGGACAGCGGGATAGTCTTCACCTGGTTTGGCCCCATAACCTGCGGTCAAACTATCCCCGAAACAGATAATATTACTACCCTTGGCAGAGGTGTTGGCTACTTTTGGCCCGCACGCTCCCATAGGTAAGATCATCGCCAGGAACAGTAAATTAATAGTTAGTTTGCACCAGGACAAAAGTCTTTTTACCTTTTTTTACGGTTATATTGGAAATGATATCTTCCGCGGCTTTGACACTGCTACGGTTGAAATAGTTAACCTTTAGCTCATGGATACCTGCCGGTACCGCGAATCTGGCCATCCTGATAGTGTCAGGCAGGACCTGCCAGCATCGTTTGTCTGCTTTTTCAGTCAGGGCTGCTGCCACTTTTACCGTGCTGGATAATAAAAATGCGCCCAGGGCGTTGTCGGCTTTTTTCTCTATGTTCCTGACTGCAGCCCGGGATAAGGCATACTTTACTGCAGCGCGGGCAAAAGCTTTGGCATAGATCCGGCCGATCCGGTCGTTCAGGCTCTTGACGGCGATCTTGCCTATATCTTCCACCAATTCGGTCGGCTTGCTTATATCTGGAAGCTCAATGATACTGGAAGTAATGGCATAGTTAGTAGGCACATATTGCGGAAAAGCAACGACTACCTGCTGGTTAGCAGCTATGGACATGATAGCTGTTTTGGCAGTAGAAACACTTTCCGCTGCTTCTCCTTCAGTCTGCACTGCGCCGACATAACCCCAGGCTTTGTTAAAAGCTATTTCCAGGATATTATCTATTTTATGAGGTACCCGCCCGTTATAGTGCAGGACGATTATCTCGCCGAAGCTATTGGCCAGGCCAGCCTGTTTATAATTCTCTGCTAATGCCGGAAAATCTTTAAAAAGTTCTTCCTTCTCGCTGTCAAAATGCAACCTGGCTGCCGTAGCAATAGTGCTGTCGAATAACTCCTGCGGTATTGGCACACCCAGGGATTTTTGCTGGTCCCGGTACGTGTATAAAGCTTTACGGTAAGAAATGAAGGCGTCATTGGTCTCACCTTCATTTTCATAGATCAAGCCCATGAGATAACGTACAAAGGCATCTTCCTGGTAGGTATTTTTGTTACCGTAGTTGGTTTGCAGGAGCTTAAGGAAATCATCTGCCGCCCTGGCTTCAACCAGGGCATCTTCACCCTTATTGAGGAAAATATAATTAAGCGCAGAGAACACGTGGACCAAAGCCTGTTCAAAATCTTCCCCATAATATGGACGCATATTATCGCTGATCAGGAAGGTGGAAGCTTCTCGGGAGATGCTTTTAGTGAACAGGTCCTTGGCCAGCTGGCTGGCTTCGTATAGCAGCAGGTTAGATTTGTTATAGTCTGCCCCGATATGATACAGGTAGCCCTGGTCAAGGTAATACAGCAGGAGATCATTTTCGCCATAGAACTTAGCAGTATTGTCTTCAACCTGTTTACTGGCGGCAGCATAATCCTTCTGGGCTACATAATTGTTGAGGGTGTTATAATATGTTAATCTGTTAGCTCCGCAACCGGCCAAGGCAAAAGCCGCTAAAAACAGGAGAACGATATTTGTTTTTATCTTCAAAGCTTATTCTTTCCGATCGGGTTTCGTTTCCGATAACCGATACCGGGATTTGATTATGGTTTTACCTTTGGCCTGGTGACCAGTTTCTTGATCTTCTTCTGGCCGATCCAGACTTTTTCATTGGTGAGAATATTGATCATTTCCAGTTCTACCTGGTAATACATGACCGCTTGTTTGCCGGCTGCATCCATGATAGTATTGATCTGCCCCTGCAGCATAAAATCAGCGCCCTTTTCCTTACCCATAGCTTTAATCGTGGCCGGGTCTGCAAAGTCAGCCTGGTCCATCTTTTCTTCGCGGACTTCGGTGCGTGGTTCCCTGGCAACGACGAATTTCACTTTGCCGGAATTGAGCAGTTCCCTTTCCAGGTCTTTGACAAAGGTTTCAGTATTAATGTGCTCGCTGGACCGGTTCCGCACTGTACCGACTATTACTGTCGGTGGCTTGCCCTGTGTAGAACGGAATTCACTGACCCATGGACGGCTGAGTGAATCATTGATCATCTCTGCTGATACTAGCTGGGAATCAGTATCATTCCAATTACCGCTCAAGTCGATCATTTCACCGGAGTCGACTCTTTCCACTTTCGTTCCGCCGCAACCAGCTAACAGGCTCAAGGCCAGCATAAAAAATACTATTCCTACCATATACTTTTTCATCTGCTTTTCCTCCTATTGTTAAGTATTTGGGTTATGGTTTTGGAAGTAGGTTTGGTCTTAGGTTAATGAGTTTAGGTCTTAAACCACAAACTTTAGACTTACTTCAATACTTACTTCTACAACCAACAACTTCTTACTAGTTATTAATTAAAGGTGCCTTGATATCTTCCCTTTCAACTCGGTGAAGTTCGGCGTGATGTTTTCTTTCTTCCGCCCGAAACAAACGCCCATTCTTTCATGGAACTTGACCTGGTCCAGGTCAACAAAACGCTGTTTAATGGCTTCGGCCGTGGGGATATATTTTACATCCTTGCCTTCAACTCCGGCCACTGTTACCCCGGTAATACCCTTTTTCAAGAGTAGTACAGCGGCAGCACCCGCTTCTTTGCCGAAATTAACATCATACGCCGAGGAATGGCCAGCCCTAACCAGGTGGCCTGGTGTGACGGAACGGATCTCAGGGATCTCGTTGATGCCTTTGACGTACATATGGTTTTTGATCATGTGTTCTTTGGTTTTAGTGTCAGCTTTCATCCGCTTGGAAACTTCCTGCACCACATATTTGGCAGCGCCGGCCAGTTTCTTGTGGCCGAAAGCGTCTATACCTGACGATTCATCATAAAGCTCGGTTCCGTCCGAGTTCCGCAGGCCTTCAGCTACAACAATTGTATACGTCCCGGCCAGTACGTCGCTTTCCTCTATACGGCTCCAATAACGTTTGCTGATATGCTGGTACAGCAGATCAAAATCTACCGGTATCTCAGGGATCAGGATAGCATCAGCGTCAGCACCGATACCGCCACGGAAAGCCGTATGTCCGGCATAGCGGCCGAATACTTCGATGACCATGATCCGGTTATGGGTACGGCCGGTGGTCTTCAATTCCTGCACAAAATTGGTGATACGGTTAATAGTAGAATCAGCTCCGACTGAATAGGTCTGCAGGTCCAGGTCCATGGTTTTGGGGGCGTGGACGCAGGGAATTCCCTGCTGGATCAGGTCCACCATGACACTGCCGGAATCATCTCCGCCGCTGATGACCAGGCCATCGATCTTGAATTTATTCAGGCCGTCTTTGATCCTCTTGTATTTGTCCGGATCTTCGATCTTTTTGATCTTGACGCGGGAATGCCCGGCTTCACTGCCAGCCAGGTTCGATTCGACTGAATCAATACGTTCCGGGTCCAGGCTGACCAGCTTGTCAAAGTCGATCAGGTTGTATAACCCGGCATAGCCGTTGGGAATAACAAAAACTTCGAGCCCTTCCTTATGTGCCATCTGGGCAGTGCCTTTTACGACCGCATTCAAGCCACCGCAATCACCACCGCTGGTAATAATGCCTATCCGTTTGATCTCGCCCATGATTCTTTTTCTTCCTCCTTAGTATTAGTTTGTTTTTGAATAAAAAAGTATAGCAAAAATGCGCTTAAAAGTAAATAAATTCCTATGCTTTTGCCAGGTCATAACTAATGAGCAGGTCTTTATTGGAAAGTATCTCAAAGGTAGGGCCGAAAGCTTTGAGCCTTCCCCGGTTCAGAATAGCTACTTTGTTGCAGAGAGTTCCGACCATTTCCAAGTCATGGGTAGCGATCAGTTTCGTGATATTCAGATTTTTCAACAAGTCGATCAATTCCCAACGGTGCTTGGGGTCCAGGTTGCTGGAAGGCTCATCCAATACCAGTATCTTGGGTTTCATGGACAGGACCGTGGCCAGGGAAATCCTTTTCTTTTCCCCAAAACTCAAATGATGGGAGGAACGGTGTTTTGCCGAAAGCATATCCACTTCTTGCAGGGCCAGGTCCACTTGCCAATTAACTTTATCTTTACTCCAGCCCATGTTGACCGGGCCAAAAGCGATATCTTCATATACAGAAGGCATGAACAACTGGTGTTCAGGATCCTGAAATACCAAGGCCACTTTCTCCCTGATCTGGCGGATGGTATCAGCAGTGATCTCCAGCCCGTCTATCAGGATCTGGTTATTACCGTGCAAAATACCATTCATATGCAGTAATAGAGTTGATTTACCGGCGCCATTAGGGCCGATCAAACCGACGCAATCCCCTTCTTCCACATCCAGGGAAACATTTTCCAGGGCCAGGTTACCGTCAGGATATGTATAGGAAAGATCCTTAATTTCGATCAAAGGGCTCATCGCAGGCTATACTCCATGATCTTGATAATAATAAAAATCATTAATGCTGAAACACCAAATAAATAATCCCTGTTCTTCAGGCTGAAATCGTCCAGGGTCCTGATCGTCCCGTCAAAACCGCGGGAAAGCATGGCCTGATAAATACGCTCACTGCGCTCATAAGAAGAAATAAAAACTACACCAATAATATTGGCCAGGACTTTAGTATGGAACCACTTGGAACCACCTACTGTCCGGGCATCCTTGGCAGTCTTGACATTCATTAATTCGTCAGTGATCACAAAAAGATAGCGGTACATAAAAGAAAAGATCATGACCAGGACAACGGGTATTTTCAGTTTTTGCAGGGCTTTCAGGAAATGGGAGAAACTGGTAGTTGAGATTAGCAGGATCATGGTCAGGATCGACAGATAGGCTTTAACCACGATAATCCCGCTGAACCAGGGTTGCCGGTGATGATAAAATAACGAAAACAAGGCAAAGAAGATGATAAAAGGCAAACTCACCAAGGATTTCCGGAAAATACGGAGCAGCGGGACATTAGCCAGCAGAGTGCACAGGACCAGGATAAAAGTATAGTAAATCAGGGAGAAAGAATTATTGAAAGAAGTAATGTTCACCAGCAATACAAATAATACGGTAGAAATGATCTTTATCCTGGGATCAATCTTTTGCAGTACCCCGTTGATTTTGGAATATTCGTCGGCAAAATGGTGTTTCATTAAATATACCCTTTCAGCAGGTAATACATAAACTTGATATATTCTTCACTGGTAGACATCATGGCTTTTTCCGAGTGCCACCAGTTGTTCCTGGTATACCAGCTGTCTTGCACCGGATAGATCATGACCTTGATCCCGGAGTTTTTGTAAACCTTTTTAAAAGCGTAAAATGCCCGCTTGGTATGAAATGGCTCTGAAACCACGATCAAGGATTTTAAATTACGTTTTTTGCACTCTGCCAGGCTCAAGGTAGCGTCATCATGCGTGCTCATAGAATCCAGGATAGGAATGATCCGGTCCCAGGGTACGCCGCGGTTATTGGCTAATTTCTGTCCCTGCAAAGCCCAATGATATACCGGGCCGCCCATGATCGGCGTGAATTCACCGGTCAGCATCATTTGATTGGCGTATTTCTCGCGGTAGAGCTGGGCTCCCTGTAATACCCGTTCGCCCCTGCCTCCGCCCAGCACCAGGATAGCATCAGCTTTTTCGATCTTGTTCTGGTAAATGAGCCATCCCCCCACTTGTTTCAGCCAAAACTTGTAGAACAGCGGGAATTGGAGAATGATGAGGCACAGTATTAATAGAATATATTTTGTTGATTTCTTCATAATTCCTTTATAATTCAATGGTATAGTGGCTCGCTGTCTCGCTGCGCCGTTTTCCGCCACTAATCCTCCAACAAGCTCTGGCGGACTAAAGAGCGTTGGCGGACGCGGCGAAAATCGTGTATATAATAGCTTGAATTTGCTGTAAGCAAATTCACCCGCCGATCTTTTTTGAGGGCCGAACGTTTTCTACACTGGCATCAGCGGCCGCGCTCGCCTCTTATCCAATGTATAGATCAGGGAACCCGTCATTATTTTGAGCGAGCTTGTCGAGAGTTATTTAGGCAAATTCAGGGAAATGTCCACGTCTTTCTTTTCATCTTCCGAGATCCTGAACATCTCTTTTTCCCGATAGCTCAGCATATTGGCAATGATCATATCCGGCACCTGGTTAATGCGGATATTATAAATATTCACGCTGTCGTTGTACAGCTCGCGCCGGTCAGCCAATTCTGATTCCAGGCCGCTGATGCGGGTTTGCAATTGGTGAATATTGTTGTTTGATTTAAGATCAGGATAAGCTTCCCCGACTGCCCAGATACCACCCAGGGCTTTGGTCAGATTGCCTTCCTTGACTGCCTTATCAGCTACGCCGGTAGCGTTCATGGCAGCAGTACGCAGTTCGATCACCCGCTCTAAAGTACCGCGTTCGTACTGGGAGAACTGTTCGCAGATCTTGATGAGCTTGGGGATCTCGTCATGCCGTTGTTTCAGAATGACATCAATATTGGCCCACGCCTTCTCAATATTACGCGACACCCGGATCAAGCCATTGTAAATAGTGAACGCATAGCTGATCAGCCCAAATAACAGGAACAATAGCACCAGCAAAACAAATATACCCATGATTTCCCCCTTTAAAATAAAGTTCTCTCATATGTCGTACAGATCAATATTAACTTTAAGAAATATCAGACATATTATAATAAAAACAATCACCGCTATAAGCATTACTTCAATCATACCAAAAATTATATAGGCGGCGGAAATCAAAGCAACAACAGAACCGCCAATAATTCTAATATTAGTCTTTGTTATTAAATGTCTGCATAATTCTTCTTCTGTTCTGCTGGATATTATATAAAGAGTATCTGCTTCACCCTTACTAACAACCAATCTATAGGTTGGTGAGTCTACTACCTGGTTTAACTCTGCCATGGCTAAATTATCTTTTATTTTATTTGCTGCTTCGTCCCATTCCTCAGTACTGATTTTCCCGTTTTTATTGGTATCTATTTGCAACATAACTTCCGGATTTGTTTTACATTCAACCAATTTTCTAACAAGTTTATCTTTATAATTCTGTAATAGTTGTTTATTCTTTTGCACTGTTCCTAAAATGTAGAGCTTTTTACCTGCTTCGACAATCCACTCTGTTATTCCAGCATGATCATAAATAGGCTCTCCTAACGCAAACTCTGCCCCAGTAGGGTCGACTAAAATTAATCCAGTATTATCTTGTATATAAAAAGGAGTTTTTGAGTATTCTCCCTTTTTTCTTTGATCACTATATTTATATAATACGCAGTCTGATTTCGTATATGGTGATTTAAGAGCCGTATTCCCATATTCTGCTGTGCCGGAAAGCTCAACAAAACCTAACGCTAATGAAGATATTTTTGAACCCGGAATATTTTCGATCATTCTTTTCCGACGCCAGTATTTAAAGCCGCTAAAATATAACGGTATGCCGATTAAATTAAGCAAAAGCATAGAGCCATTTTTTACTAAATATTCCTGTAATTCGTAATTATTATCATATTTATTAAATAAGATTAAAGAAATTAATTCTATAATAAAGAATATTGCAACAGATAGAAATGGGTGCTTAATTTGGAAATTGTATATTTTTTCTAAAATAACCAATAAAAACCGCCTTAATTTATTAATCCTAACTAAAATAATGTAGTAAGCATTTTAATAAAACCGAAGATACAACCGGATGCGAGCAAGGCGCCGCCGATGATCTCGGCCAAAGATTGCCAGTTAAGATGTTGTAACAGGTCTTTTTCGCTTTTTTCCGAGACAATAAAAATAGTTTCTTCCTGTCCTTTATCGATCACGAAACTGGTTTCCTGCGGTTGCTCAGGCTGTCTTAATTGTGCTTCCATCATTTCTTCCTTCAATTTTGCTACTGCCTGCTCCCATTCATATACGCTGACCGTGCCGTCGCCGTCACTGTCGATTTTCTTCATTTCTTCAGGTTTGGCTTTGATTTCCCGCAAGCGATCATTTAGCTTCATTTTAAAATCAGATACAAAATTCCCGTTCTTCTTAACCGTGCCAAGTATATAAACCTGGTCATTAGGGCAAATATCCCATTCCCGGAAGCGCATCCGATGTTTGCCGAACCAGGTTTGATATTTAATATCATTCTGGTCCAAAAAGCTCACCAAATTCGAGGGTATATCACCGCCAAATAAACCAGATTCAAAACTAAAATCCGGCTTATCCAGGTTAAGCTCTGCTCGCCTGGGATTGATCAATACTATACCTGTTCCATCGTCGATATGGAAGAGGTTATCGTAACTGCCGCCGGTAGCCACTTTTACCCAGCTGCTGCTTTTGCCGCGGCGTTCATAGCGCTCAACCATGTATTTGTAAAAAACACAGTCCCTGCCGGTCAAAGGACCTTTAAGTATGAATTGCCATGGTGTGGCTTGGCCATACAACTCCACCAACCCCATAGCCATGGAGCGGATCTTAGAGGTCGGGATATTTTCGATCAATCTTTTGCGGCGCCATTTTTTAAATCCATCAAAGAACAGCCAGATACCGATTCCGGCAAAGATAGCTAAATACGCTGTAAGCTTAAATGTATCTTGATTTGATCGCATTTAAAATCCTTTACTCTACCACTATATCTCTTTACCATTGTCCACTGTTACGGTATCACGTCAGTGAACCTGGTCAGCCTGTTAAGAACCGCGGCCTCGGAAATAGTTCCTATTTTGACTAACTCTTTTATTCCCGGCAGCGCCTGTTTGAACTTATTGATGAGCAGTTTAGAGCATTGGCAGTAAAACTCTACTTTTTCCCGGCTGAAATTCAGATGCGGTACTACGCATCGTCCAGCGCAGACAGCTTTTACTTCACAATCGCGGCAGATCTCAAAATCAAAATGATGCTGTGATTTGGACATGTCTGCTCCTTCTGTGATGGTGCCGATCCGGTTATGATAGCTGTCTTCACAGGTGTAAATGGTCCCGTCTATGGCCAGGGCCTGGAAATTCTCACCAATTCCGCAAGGAAGGCCGGAATATACATGTTTCTTCTCCAATATGTCGTATAAGCCCTGGAAAGGTATAAGATGCGGGACTTTGCCCTGTCTTAGTTGTGCCAGCCACCAGTCAAGTAAGCGGTCCAGATCACGGTCATAGTGCTCCAGGAATGACGGCAGGTCCTGCCGGTTATCAGAATTTTCCAGGAACCAGAATATGTTACTGAACGTATCAACCAGTCCCATAACTGAATCATATACGCTTGAGGTAGGAGTAATCGTAATAAAGGCCAGGGATTTGCCGGCGATTTGGTTTTTAACGGAGAGAAAGTTATTTAGGATTTTATGATGGGTACCTTTTCCCCGGGTGGCGTCGTGTTGTTCAGCCACGCCATCGATCGAGATAGAGATCATATTCATTTTTTCAAGCAAAGGCAGGTTGTCTTTACTGATCAATGTGCCGTTAGTAAAAATATTGTATAAGGGGTTCCACTCTTTAAGGCCGGCCATTATTTCTGCCATGAGCCCCTGCTCTAATAGTGGTTCTCCGCCATAGAATGTTACTACGATCGGGTCATACTTATGTTGACAGGCATCATTTTCAATATGGCTGATGATCTTGCCGGCATCAGCTTTGATGCTGGTCTGACGCCGCCGGTCGCTGTTGATACAGTAAGTACACTGCAAATTGCAGCGGTTAGTTGTCATGATGGAATATTCCATGTAGGAATCTTTAATGCAGGACATTATTCAGCAGCGTCGCTAGTATCAGCTGGAACTGGAGTTTCGGGAATTTCCTTCCTGACCAGAGACATGACCTTAAGCATGAGGGAATCGATGCCGGGACTGGCTGATTTACCCCAGGTTGGCGATTTCATCACAATATATTCCCCTTTTTGGAAAGAAAAGCGGGGCGGGTAGGCTTCTTGGGTACCAGCGGGCCGGTTGTACTGGGCATTGGCCAGGCGGTTATATTTTATTATCTGTTCTTCAGTCAGGGAGAGCTTATAGAAAAATATTTCAAAATAGGGATTATAGTCTTTAGGATGCTGAGTGTCCTTAGCTACGGTATTCCTGGTGTCAATGATAATTAGCATAAACCCTGGCAATTTAGCATAATCCTGTAACTCCAGTGATTGGGCAGCCCGTTCATACATCGGGATGCCGTCAGATTTTTCCGTGACTGTCCAGCCTTCCGGCAGTATGGTTCGCACTTTTTCCGTAACTAGCTGTTCCCCTGCTAAGACCGGCAAAGCTAATGCCAGCAACATACCTAAAAATAGTACGATCAAATTATTCTTCTTCATAGCAGTCTCCTTGTTATTTCTTATTTTTTGAGGCGATATGCCCGCCGGCCATAGTACGGAAGGAAAGCTGGTAATCAATCATGTCGTCCTGGTATATTGAGATCACTTCAAAAGAACTGACTCGCCCCGCATATAAAGGCTGAGCTTGTATCCGGGCTGTGTCTGTCCCGACCAAATTTCCGTATTTATCGAGCCAGTGTATAGTTACTTCCACGTCAGGCAGGGTTACAGTGCTAAGATTTTTTACCTCGCCGGTCACCGCGATCCGGTCCGGCACTGGCCTATAGCTTTGCGAATAATTAATTTGTACACTGGCTACTTCGGCAAGCAAGTTCTCTTTGTTAGACCAGTTTCCGATGAATATGTTCCGCAATAACGGCATCCGGGCAGCGACCAATAAAGCGAGTATCAGGATCACCAGCAAAATGACCAGCCGGATCTCTGATTCCATGGAAATTTTATTGGGGCTGACCCCGCAATTTGGACAATAGGCGGCCTGTGTGCTAATCATGTGGCCGCATTCACGGCACTTGATCAAGGGCATAGCTGCTCCCGGTTATTGGATTTAGATTTTGCTTTTTACCAAGATATCAAAATCGCCCATGGTCGAGATCAAGGATACCAGCATATACTCGTCATCTATGCTGAACTGGAATTTGTTGCTGGTACGGTTGTCATAACAAACCGGTGGCAGGGTAGTAAAATTAAGCCCCACACTTGATAGTTTGGCACAGCTGTTACCGTCTATGATATTAAGGAATTCTTTTACTGCGTCGATAACCGCCTCGTTGATCTGGACAATTTCCTTGCCGTACATTACTGAAGCAGTGCGCAGCGTAACCTGTTCGGAGAGATTGAAAATAAAGGCTATATCGATATTGCCTTTGGCGACCTGCTCAAATGTATAATCATGCAAAGTGAAGGTTTTGGCAGCAGGGACACAAGCCCTGACTTTGACCATCTCGCCGGCTATTTTCTGGAAAATTTTGATCGTGTAATCGATAAAGCTTTTGATGATGATCTGGTTTTTGACTTTTTCCAGCCCCTTAGTGATTTCCCACTCTTCTTTGCTTTCCTCTTCTTTGTAGGACTTTAGCTCCTGATCCAGTTCCTGCATATTCATGGCGCCGGTCTTCACCAGAGCCTCACCGATATAGATACGGGTTTTTTTCTGTTCCGCTATTAATTCATCCAGTTTGTCTTTGGGCATTAGTTTTTCTTCCAGGATAATGCTTGGCAGGTCTTTATCCAAGTCTTTTTTCTGGATGTTTTTTATGCGCATGACATCTTTGCCGTTTAAATGGCCACCCTGAATGAGCAATTGTTCCAAGCTGATATTGATATTTTTCTGGTAGGTTATAGCGTTTAGCAGCTGTTCTTTGGTGATGCGGTGCTTTTCCAAGAGGTACTGGCCAAAGAAGCGCACACCCATGATGATGCCTTTAAATGACAGGCCAACGTTTACTTTTGTGGTTTCTCCCTTTTCTTTACTGCGCATTTCGCGCAGTTCACGCAGGAAATGTTCCTGGTCAAACGGTTTTTGGATAAAGTGTTTGGCCCCGCGGCGCAGGCAATCTACTACTATATCTTCCGTGCCTAGGGAAGAGACCATGATCACCTTGGCGTTCGCATCCATATCCAATATCTTATCCAGTACCTCTGGCCCGGTTTGCTCAGGCAAAACAACATCCAGCAGGACAATATCTGGTTTGGTACGGTCATAAAGCTCCAGAGCATGGCTGCCATCCTGGCACTGTCCGACGATCTCGAATTCTGTACCCTTGAGCATATCAGTGATGAGTGACAGCATAAAAGAAGAATCATCAACCATCATGATCTTGGTTCTTTTTTCCGTAGGCATGTTTCTCTCCTTTTAAGAATGATTACACAGATTCCAAAAAATGATTACACAGATTCAAGATTAACTACCAAGGTAGGAAACGATAGATTATGGCTGCCAATCCCATAGCCATTAAGGCTCCGCCAAATACGATGCTTATTGTATAGACCAGCAGGCCGATGACCAGCATGATCAGTCCCAGCACGAACGAGTAATCCTTAACCAGTAGTTTCTCTTCGTCCAGCTGTTCCTGCATCGCTACTATGCGGAATTGATGTTCTATTTGCTTTTCATCTTGCTGTAATAATTTCGGCATAAGCAGATTATATTAATTATAGAAATAATTTGACCTAAAGTCAAGTTTTATTCGGTTATTTTTGGGGAGGTGGAATCAAGCTGTTTGGGTTGGGAGGCGTTTTCCAGACGGTCACTGAATCTTTCCAGCTGGCGCTCGGATTCTTCGAATTTGTTGCGGGCATTGGTTAGGTGGCTGCCGACGACGCGGAAATCATCCTGGAACTTATGGAAATCATTTCTCAGGTGATTCAGGTAAAGGATGATCTGTTGGGCGTTTTTTTCGACCTGGAGTCCCTTCAGCCCGAGCACGATCGACTGAAGATAGGCGAAAAAACTGTTGGGCGAGACTGGCACAACTTTTTTCTGCAGGGCATAATGATAAATAGTGCCTTCATCCTTAATGATGGTTTCGTAAAAAACGTTTTCCGCGGGAATATACATCAACGCAAAATCAAAAGTGCCTTCTTCCGGCAAAATATATGATGAAGCTATCTTGTCTATGTGGCACTTGACGTCGCGGTAAAAATCCTTTTTAAACCTGGTCTTTTCCAGCTCGGAAGTGCATTCCATGACCTTCTTGAAATTCTCGTACGGAAACTTGGAATCGACCGGTACCAGTTTGTCGCCAAGCAAAATAACGGCATCGACCTGCTGGCCATTCTTGAATTTGTGCTTCAGGGTGTAATTTTGCACCGGCAGGATCTCGTGCAGAAGGTTTTCCAGCATCAGCTCCCCTATTCCCCCCCGGAAAGAAGGCGCCCGCAGCAGGTCACTCAGTTTGGAAATGTCCTTGCCAATCATGAATATCTGCTGATTGGATTCATAAAGCTTGCCCAGGCTTGAGTCTACCCGGCTGATGATCTGGGCTGTGGAGTCGAGACGGTTGCCGATGCTTTGGTTGGTTTCCTGCAGGATCTTGGAGCTTTCAAAAAGCCGCTGGTTTACTTGCGTGGAAATGGTATTGATCTGGTTATTTAGCTGTTCGGAAATCTGGGAGAGTTGCTGCTGGAGCAAGGGAATAGATTGGTCGGGGGCAGGCTTCCTGACTTTGCTGAGCAAAAATAAAATAGCCGCCAGGAGAACTAATACTACTATTCCTAAGCTGACTATTATTATGTTGACCATTGACGCCCCCCTTCAGGAGGACTACTTTGAGTCTTTCTTGGTTTGGCAGTTGATGCAAAGCGTGGCTGTCGGCACTGCTTCCAAACGCTCTACGCTGATCTTGCCGCCGCAGTCTTCACAGGTGCCAAAATCCTTATCTTCGATCTTTTTCAGGGCAATATCAATATCGACCAGCTGTTTTCTTTCATTATCGCTTAATTCAAATAAGACTTCTCGTTCATAGGAATTGGAAGCAATATCTACCGAATCTCCCACTTCAGTGGTGGTATAATCCTTGCCTTCTTCCTTCGTATTTTTAATTGATTTAAGGATAGTTTCTTTCTTGGCCAGAAGCAATTCTTTGAAAGTAGATAATTCCTTTGCGTTCATGATACTTCCTCCTCATTTTTACTTTCTTAAGCTGCGCAGGTCTTTGCCGATTATAATGACGGCATCGACCATATCATTATGTTCCACTTTAGCGACAATATTGGTACAGCCGATAATACTGGCCAGTTTAGCGATCTTTTCAGAATCCCCGGAGCGGTTAATGACCATGGTCGGGGTCGGAGAATATTGCCCAGGTACCTTTTCGATCACCGGCGTGATCCCGTATTCCTTCAGCTTGCTTGCTAATAGTTCGGTCAAATCCGATTCTCCGCTGGAATTCAGCAGACGTACTCTCAGGCCGGTCACATCACCGGTAACCTTTTTTGCCCCGACCAGAGGGTAAGAATCTATCTCCCGGTAGTTTTTCAATCCGTACAAAAGGAAAATTACGCTAAAAGTCAAAAGAGCCAAAAAGATAAAAATTTTGAATAGAAAGGTTTCGCGATAACGCGTCGCCTGAAATCTCCTGATTATTTTCTTTTTGCGTTTCCTGGTCATGATTCCTGTACTACTTTAAGAGTTTTAAGCGTATGGCCTTCCTGACCGCTAACGCGAATACCCATTTTTACTAATTCCTGCAGGTAATCGCAAACCTCACGGGTGATACGTTCTCCTGGTATCAGCACTGGTATTCCTGGTGGATAAGGTGAAAGAATGTGCGCGCTGATCTTGCCAACAGCCTTATCTATCGACACCCGTTTCATGCCCATTTCCAGCGCTTGCATCGGGTTGATCACCATCTCCGTGGCAAAGGATAATGGCGGCAGAGCCTTGATCACTTTCTGTTTAGCGTATTTAGTACAGATATCCTGCAACGCAAAGACTAGTTGCTTTATATCCTGTTTTGCTGTTCCTACGCCGCTGATCGCGATGATATTGTAAAGATCCTCATAGTCTACCTGTAAATTATATTTTTCATTAAAAAGCCTGGAAACATCGTAGCCGCTTAATCCGGATTGTCCCAGCATGACTGTGATCTTGGTCGGGTCTAGCTGGAAGCCCGGCAGCAGGTCCTCTTGCCTGAGGCAGGCAATGTGCTCGATCTTATTGATCTGCCGCCGCCCTTCTTCGCACATATCAATAAGCCTGTCCAGGATGGCTTCGCCTTTGGTCGCCATCTGCATCCTGGCCAGGTCGATGGAACCAAGGATAAAATAGCTGGGGCTGGTAGTCTGCAGTACCGAAACGATCCTCTTGACCCGCATCGGGTCAACCCGTTTACCCTTGATCAGCAACAATGAGCCCTGGCTCATACCGGACAGTATCTTATGGGTGCTTTGCACGCACATGTCTGCGCCGGCATCTATAGCGCTGATCGGCAGCCGTGGCGAAAACTTGAAGTGAGGCCCATGGGCCTCATCAACCAGTAGTATCTTGTCGTATTTGTGCACTATCTCGGCTATCCCTTCCAAATTAGTGGATATGCCGTGATAGGTCGGGTTAGTAATAATAACTGCCTTAGCTTTGGGGTAACGTTTGATCGCGTCTTCTACCTGCTCCGGTGATACATTGTAGACAATATTATTATTACGGTCGATCACCGGCTGGATATAACGCGGCGTAGCCCCGGCCAGGATAATGCCGCCGATAATTGACTTATGGGTGTTGCGCGGCAAAATGATCTCGTCAAAAGTATTGCAGGCCGTCAGGATCATAGCCTGGTTACCAACGGTTGAACCGTTTATTAGAAAGAACGCGCGGTCTGCGTCATAAGCTTTAGCCGCTAATTGCTGGGCTTGCTTGATGCAGTGGTGCGGATCATGCAGTGAATCTACTTCATTAAAGACCGTGACATCCATATAAAAAATGTTGCGTCCCACAAAATTACGGAAACGCTGATCGATGCTCTTCCCATTCTTATGGCCCGGCGTATGAAAAGAAACCATCCTCTTTTTAGCATGCGCGAGGACGGTGTCAAATAATGGCGTTCGCGATTGTTCTGGGTCCAACTAAGTCTTACCTCTTATTTTTCAAATAATTAGTTACATTGAGCGTGAGTTTATTTGTGATGGTTGTTAATTTATAATACTTACCATGATTTGTCAAGAATTATTTAAATAAAATATTAGTTTAGTTTTTTACTATCCGCTATCCGCTATACGCTATCCGCTTATTCAGGCAGCAGCCGGAGTTTCCTGGACCTCTGTTGGCAACCCCATTTTGTCCAGCAGTTCAATGAACGGATCAGGATCCAATTCTTCGACATTGACCATAGTTTTGACATCCCAGGTACCTTTGGCCACCAGGATAGCAGCGACTGCCGGCGGTACTCCGGCAGTATAGCTGATAGCCTGGGATTCCACTTCTTTATAGCATTCGGCATGATCGCAGATGTTGTAGATAAAGATTTCCTTAGGCACATCATTCTTCGTGCCTTTGATCAGGTTCCCGATGCAGGTTTTGCCCGTATAGTTGGGCGCTAACGAGCCTGGATCAGGTAGGACTGCTTTTAGTACCCTGAGCGGTACGATTTCAATGCCCTCCGCTGTCTTGACGATTTTTTCCGACAGCAAGCCCAGCTTGTTCAGGACCGTGAAAACATTGATGTAGTGATCACTGAACCCCATCCAGAACCTGATCGTATTGGCATCAATATTCTGCGACAGGGAATGCAGTTCATCATGCCCGGTCAGGTAAACGGTTTGCTTGCCGACTATCGGGAATTCGTAAATTAGTTTTTTGGTGTGGACCTTCTTTTCTACCCATTTCCGGTCGATCCAGGTCCATACTTTCTTGAATTCCCGGAAATTTATCTCTGGATCAAAGTTAGTGGCAAAGTATTTACCGTGATTCCCGGCATTCACATCCATGATATCGATGGTGTCGATCTTATCAAAATGATGTTTTACCGCCAAAGCTGCATAAGCATTGACTACCCCTGGGTCGAATCCTACACCCAATATAGCGGTAATGCCGTTTTCCCGGCACCGGTCCTTTTCTTTCCAGTCGTGGTTGGCATACCAGGGTGGATCTTCGCACACTTTGCCGGGTTCTTCATGAATGGCTGTGTCCATATACACAACACCAGCCTGGATACAAGCTTCCAGAACAGACATGTTGATGAAAGTTACCCCTACGTTGATCACGATCTGCGAATTGGTTTCTTTGATCAGGTTGACCATGGCCGGAATATCCATGGCATCTATCTGGCGTGAATACAACTCTTTGGTTTTATCTTTGAGGTTATTTTTCTTCTTGATGCTGTCAATGATCTTTTCACATTTACGCTGGGTTCTCGAAGCAATGCAGATATCACCCAAAATATCATTGTTTTGGGCACATTTATGCGCGACCACGTGGGCTACTCCCCCAGCCCCGATGATCAGCACGTTCTTTTTCTTTTTCATTAAATTCTCCTATTTTTGAATTACAAATTCTGAATTATATTCCGCAGTTTAAGACAAGCTATGCACGAAATCTTTATATTCAAAACTACGAACTTTATCCAGTTTGCCATTGAGCCTTTTGACGACTATGTCCGGCATTTGCAAGCCGTTGAACCAGTTCTTCTTCACCATGGTATATCCGGCGGCGTCGCTCAACCTGATGATGCTGCCTGTCTTCAACTTGTGGTTAAAGCGGTAAGTACCAAAAATATCTCCCGCCAAACAGGAACGTCCGGCTATTATATATTTAAAGTGCCCTTGCCCCGCAGCTTCTATTTTTGCCGGTGTACGGTAAATGAGCAGGTCCAGCATATGGGCTTCCGTAGAAGCGTCGATAATGGCGATATCTGCTTCATTGTGCACAATATCAACTACGCTTGTGACCAGTTCTGCGGAATGCGTGATAGCTGTTTCCCCTGGCTCCAGATAGATCTGAATATTATACTGTTCACTGAACTCTTTCAGCTTTTTGCAAAATCTTTCCAGGGGGTACCCTTTCTTGGTAAAATATAGCCCACCGCCTAAACTCAGCCATTCCAGCCGATGCAGCAGTTTCCCATATTTCCGGCCGAGCAGGTCTAAATTAGCCGCAAAATTACTAAAATTGTCATTTTCGCAGTTAAAATGGAACATTAAGCCGCTGATCAGGGGCATAGCTGACATTAATTCCTGCCGGTCTATTACTCCCAGTCGGGAATAGCGGCGTGCCGGATCAGCCAGGTCAAAATGAGAATAACTGAACTGGGGATTTATCCGTAAGCCGATCTTCAAGTTTTTTACGGCTGGAAAATTAATTCTTAGTTGTGATACAGAATTAAAAATAATTTTATCAGCATAGCGTTTAACTTCTGCTATGTCTGCTTTGGCAAAGCCCACGCAGTAAGCATGCACTTCCTGGCCGAATTTTTCGTAGCCTAGCCTGGCTTCATAGAGGGAGCTACTGGTGGTCCCGTCCAGGTATTGCTTCAGCAGGGGAAAAACGCTCCAAGTGGAAAAACATTTAAGCGCCAGTACCGACTTGGCGCCGGAGGTTTCCCTGATATATTTGATGATTTTCAGGTTGCGCAGTAATTTGCGTTCATCAATTAAGTAATATGGCGTAACCAGTTTTTTATTCATGAAAATAATTTTAACAATATTTAAAAAATTGTGCAAGCCTTTTATTGAGAAAACGATTACCCGCCACTAAAACTTCGGTGGGCGCAGCACAGATTATTGCTTAAAGTGCTTTAATCGGTGTAATCTAAGTTTAGTTCTCGAATGGCAGGTCGCAGCTAAACCAGTAGGTTCTGCCGGGCAAGGGATAATAATTACCGAACCCATCGGTCCGTACGGCGTAACGCTTATTGAAGAGATTATCAGCTTTAAAAGCAAAGACCGCTGAATTTATTTTCTTCTGCAAGGCCGCGCTCCAGATATTGGCTGACGGTATCTTTAAGCCTCTTTCCCCGTCTTGCTCAAAGCTGGCGGATTGAAACTGGTTGCGGATGGATATTTGCACAGTTTCCTTTGGAAGATAGTCCAATTGGTAGGAAAGTTTATGTTTAGCATGGAAAGCCAGTAAAAGATAATCCGGGTCGCTATTATTTTTTCCTTGTGCCTGCATGGCAGTATAGACAAGCTTATGCTTGAGAGCGCTGAATAAAGCCTGGTTGGCTTCCACTTCTAAGCCCACATTTTTGCCCTGGGCGATATTCTGGGGCGAATAACGATAAGTAGTTAAAGTCACATTTTCCTGCCGCCACAGCATCAAGTCTTTGCTGGCAATGTAGAACAGCGTAGCTTTTCCCTGGCAGGAATCGCTGAATTTCCCTTCCAATCCCAGGTCATACGACATAGCTTTTTCAGCAGACAGGTTCTTATTACCAACGGTAATATACGTCAGTCCAAAAAATGATTCCTGGTTCAATGGCCAGAACAGGTCATTGACCGTCGGTGGACGGAAGCCGCGGGCAATATTCAGCGACGCCTTCCAGGTACTATTTAACAGGTACACCAGGCTCAATCGCGGATTAAACTGGCCGCCGCTGATGGAATGATGGTCATACCGAGCGCCGATAGTATACAGCCAGGCTTCCATCTGCCGCATATACTGGCCATATAAGGATTGGAAGAAAACCGCTTCATTGATAGTGTCTGCCTGGATATTGTCATCCCTTTGCCAAACAGAATCCTGGCGGTATTCCAAGCCCGCGCTCCAGCCGGAAACCAGGTCAAGCTGAGTACTGGCTCCATGTGAACGGTTGCGCCGCAGGTTGTCCAGCGACCAATCTGTGTTGCGGTAGATCTGTTTTGTATCATTCAGGAACATACGTACTTTAGCCGCAGTTTGACCACAGAGCATTACCTTATATTCAGCATAGGTGATATTGGTACGGTCTTCCTGCCGGGCATTAGGTGAAGAGGCTTCCCTCTCCAAAGCATTATCCCAGGTATCAATAGGCACATTAGACGGTCCGGGCAACCCTAAAAAGCTCCGGTAATATTGATTATGCAGGCTGATCTTTCCATAGCGATGCAGGTCATACCCTATGCGCCCGCTTAAGGCATTATTATCAAAGTCGTTATTCTTTCTCCAGCCATTGGAAAAGGACCGGCTGGCAGAAACTGCATAATCAAGATTTCCCGGCTTGGCGCCGAAACTGAACCGGTAGGTTTGGGTATTATGACTGCCGGCCAGGAGACTAATGTCAGTCAAGGGTTTTGGACCTGGCGATTTTTTAGTGATAATATTTACTACGCCGCCGATCGCGTTAGCGCCGTATATCGCTGATCCGGCGCCGCGCACGATCTCTATAGCTTCTATATTTTCCAGGGGGATTTGGGATAAGTCTGATAATCCAAGCGACGGGGAATTTAAAGGAAACCCATCCAAAAGTATCAGCACTTGCTGGCCGGGAACTCCGCGGATAGATAATGTCTGGGCATTACCCATACTGGCCTGTTTGGGCAGGTCCAATCCTGCTGCCTGGTTCAGCAGCTGGCTGATATCCTGGGTATGGGCTGCCGCAATATCTTCAGCTTTGATCACGGTGACATTAGTCCCGGTGAGATGTACCGGCTGGGGTGATAAGCTAGCGGCACTTACAGTCATGTTTAAATTTACTTCAGCCCCTTCTTCGGCTGATACAGGATGTACTGCTATTAATAATACTAGTGTTAACAGGGTGATAATTTTATGACTGAACATTAGTCCTCCTTTTAGTTACGACACAGTCTAGTGATTAGGGATCAGGGTAATTTGCAGCTTTTTTATTTTTTGGTGCTGTTGTACGGTAACCTGGGTATGGTAAACATTTTTTATATTTTCAGCGGTGAGCACTTGTGACGGCGGGCCCAGGCTGAACAGTTCTCCCCCTTTTAGTAAAAGTAGTGTATCACAATAAAGCGCTGCCAGGTTAAGGTCATGGGTTATAGTAATAATGGTCAGGCCGTATTGTTCCTGCAGATTTTTTAAAACATTAAAAATCTCGATTTGGTGATTGATATCTAAATGCGCTGTCGGTTCATCCAGCAATAGAATATCCGGTTCCTGGGCCAGGGCCTGGGCGATGAAAGCCCTCTGGCGCTCGCCGCTGGATAATTCATTGATCCGGCGGCCGGCTAAGTCCCTGACTGAAGTTTTTTCCATGCAGTCGTTGGCTTTAGCATGATCTTTTGGCGCCAGGGGCTGCAAAAAAGGAAGATGCGGTGAGCGGCCCATAAGTACTAATTCTTCCACCGTAAAAGGAAAATTAAGTAAAGTTTCTTCAGGTACCAGGGCTATTTTTTGGGCCAGTGTGCGTATCGGATACTGTTTCAGGTCAAGATCATTGAGCGCTACAGTACCTTCTCTTGCTTTCAATAGCCTGGCCAGGATCTTTAGCAAAGTAGATTTACCACTGCCATTGGGGCCGATGATACCTAAAAAATCACCCTGGTGGACCGTAAAAGAAATATCTTTCAGCACCATTGCTTTCCGGTAAGCAAACTGTATCTTAGATATTTCCAGGTATGCCATTTATTTATTCCTCTAATAATAAGTTAGTTCTTTTCCGACGGAGCAAGTATAAGAAGAACGGCGCTCCAGCCAAGGCAGTGATCACGCCTATGGGGATTTCCAAGGGAATGGCTATGGTCCTGGCCAGGACGTCGCACAACAACAGGAAGATCGCTCCCAGCAGCCCGGAGACCGGCAGCAGGACTTTATGATCCGGTCCCACCAGTAACCGGCTGATATGCGGGATGATCAGTCCGACAAAACCGATCAGGCCGCAGATGGATACCAGAATGGCAATGACCAGGGAAACGGTAACAAACAATATTTTACGCATTAATTCTACCGGCACGCCAAGCGATTGGGCTTTTTCTTCACCGAGTGTCATGATATTAAGATCGCGGCTCATTAGGATAATAGCGCCTGATAATAATAATACAGTGGATCCTCCCAGCCAGATAGTTCCCTGGTCAGCTTGGCTAAGGCTGCCCATGATCCAGAACATGATGCTGTATAGTTCCTGACGGCTCAGGGACATGATCAGCGTTACCAGGCCTGACAAGAAAGTATTAATAATTACCCCGGCTAAGAGCAGATTTTGCACCGGCATTTTCCCATTATGTTGTGCTAATTTATAAACTATAAATAAAGTCAGCAAGGCAAAAACAAATGCGCTGAAGGAAATACTAACGATGCTTGCCCCCAAGCCAAGAGCAATAGCCAGGACCCCGCCCAGGGCTGCGCCTGACGATGTACCAAGAATATAAGGGTCAGCCAGGGGATTACGCAATAAAGCCTGGAAAACAACGCCGCTAACACTTAGCCCGAATCCGGCAATAATAGCCAGCAAGATCCTGGGCAAGCGCAGCCGAAACATGATCAAGCGGCCAACCTCGTCCTGGGCCTGGAAAGGCGAGATCTTGACCGCGCCCCAATATAGGGAAAGATAGCCCAATAAAAGTAAGGATAAAAAAAGTAATATGATCGTGATGACCTGTTTTTTATTCATGTTCTTTTCCCGGTCGGTGTATCTTAATATAGTATATTTTTTCTGCCAATTGTTCCAGCCCATCGATCAAACGGGGACCGGGACGAAGCATTAAGTCTGGATTAACAGTATCGATCAAATGATTCTGTTGCACGGCGGTAGTCTTATTCCAGGCCTTATTAGCGGTAAAATAATTACGGCTGTGAGGGCTGGTCAAGATGATATAATCAGGATTTTGACGGATAATAAACTCTTCACTTATCCGGCAATATGGACGAGGTAAATCGCCGGCTACATTCTTAGCCTGCAGAAAGGTGATCATTTCGTCCAAAAAAGTATAGCGGGAAGCGGTCATAAGTGGTTGCACTGATATCTCAATAAAGAATTTTAATGGTGCAGCAGCTTTAGCCCATAGGGCTTGCTTCAGCCTGGCCATACGCGTTTTAATTGATTGGTTAAGGTTAAAGGCCAAAGTCCCTGTTCCCGTCAATTCGCCGATCCTGGTAATAGAATCAAAAAGCTGGTTGAAATCCTGCGGATCGATCACAAATACCGTAAATCCTAATTTTCTTAATTTAGCCACAGCTGGATCTTGTTCCAATCCGGCGGCCAGGATCAGGTCCGGCTTCAAGGCTGCTATCTTTTCAATATTCGGGTTGGAAAAGTCGCCTACCTTTTCCTTATTTGCGCATGGCGGCGGATAATTGCAATAGGAAGAAACACCCACCACTTTATCACCGAGGTGGAGCGCATACAATATTTCAGTATTAGCCGGGGCCAGGGAAATGATCCGCTCAGGTAGTTTTTCTACCGCGCACACTGTACGACAATAAAATAGTAGCGCTAAAAAAACTATTAAAAGTATTCTTTGCTTGTAATCTGTGTAATCCCTTTTAAGAATCAGTGTAATCTCCTTAAAATTAAAAGCCCAACCAAATGAAAGGTTGAGCAAAATCAGGTTTATATGATCTTTCACCCGCCCTTCCCTCGAAGGATTGCTATTTATACAAACAGGTGTTCGGACTTTAACCGTTGCGGGGCAGTGTCTGATTCTCACAGACTTCCCCTGTTTGGAGTATTTTCAATGTTTTAATGCAATGTGTTGTTTCTAACACTAGCACTTAATAATAATATTGTCAATAAGTTTATAAGGTCGTTTTTATACCGGCGGCTACATCCCTGGCTTTTGAGGAACCGACAAAAACTACCAGCGCTTTTTCAATAGCATCTGCAAGCCTCGGCAAATCCGGGATAGATAAAGTATCCGGAGTGACCCCGATCTTTTCGCATTGTATCTTGACTGTCACTGCAGCCATGATCGTCCCCAGCAGGGGTGTTAGCACTATTTCAATTCTTTTAGCTAATTTATTTTCTGTCATGATGTCACCTATACCGATTCAATGAGTTCTTTTTGGAATAAACCGCCTAATCCTATCAGTAAATAGCTTAAATTCGCGAAAATGTCTATGGGATTGCCCGGACCGTACATGTCATTCCAGCTTAAATAAGAATAAATAATATCAAACGTGGTCATGCACAGGAATCCCACCGCTATATAGCGCCAAGGCCTGGAGATCATGCCTTTGCCGAATAAATTGGTTAGATAAGCCAGGATCATGGCCGGGATTATAATAAATAAATCCGCGATCGGATAATAAAGATATACGAATTTAGCCAGGATTTCTGTCTCCGGGTCCTGGACAATAGGTATTAACAATTTGTAGATTATCAAAGCCGTGATCAAGACAAAACAAGAAATGCCCACAATATAGCTTTTTATCGCGCCGAAAGAAAAGCCGCTTTTTTTGTAGCCGTAGACCAGCATGACCAATCCGGTGAATATCGGGATATATCCAGCCATCCAGAAATAATCAGCCATGGTAGGAAAAACTTCATTAACATCCACGTTCAAGATAACTTCCAGGTAACCATAGATCGCTTCCGCGCTCATGAACAAGACTATTCCGGTTAATAACATGATCCACGCTAATTTTGTTTGGTCAAATCCATGTAAGCTCTTTACCGCCCAGGCTATCCCCAATATGGAGACAATCGCGCAGATCACCGGGAGCGCGTCACTGACGATAGTTAATATTTTCTCTTCCGGCTTGACCCAAAAGAAAAGGATATTGAATACTATTAATATCCCCGTAAAGATCCATATTTTTCCTGACGCTTTCATAGGCACCTCGCTTAGTATCATGATTATAACGGCATTTGGATGATCTGGTACGCGATCTTCTTTGCCCGGTCCAAACCCAGGAAAACTACTAAGGCTTGTTCGATCCTGTGCGCTAATTGAGGCAGGTCCATAGGTGTAAGTTTATCCACCGTAGTTCCGATCTTTTCACATTGCACTTTTAACGTGGCCGCGGCCAGCAGTTCCCCGATCAGCGGGATCAGATAGGAGTCGATTTTAGCGGCGATATGGTTAGTAGTCATGTTAGTATTTTTCCATTAGGTCTTTTTGGTAGAAGGCGCTCAAGGCTATAAAAAGATAGCCGCTGTTCCAAATTATATCAATGTAACTGCCGGTGTTATACGCTCCTAACCAGTTATAATAAGAATACAAGATATCGGCTACTGAGATCATAGCGAATCCGATCACCAGATACTTCCAAGGCTTGGATAAAAGTCCTTTGCCCAGAACAGAAGTGATCAACACCAGGAAAAATACCAGCATCAGAATTACCATATCCAGAATCGGGTAGACCAGGGTAAAGATCTTTTCCAGGATACTGATCGGAGCATATAATATCGGCATACATATCTTGGAGATCAAAATTATTTCCAGCATGGATACGGCGGCGATCACAAAAACATATTTCATGGTGTGGCCGATAATGAATCCGGTCCGGTGATACCCGTAAATAAACATGGTCAAAGCGGCAATAATAGGAAAAATACCACACAGCCAGAAACCGTCAGCCATTGAAGGAACCGAGGGAGTCCGTCCTAGCGCTAATTCAGTCACCGCGAAAGAGCTCTCACCCAGGAACCAGCAGAACAAACCAAAAGCCAGTAATAGCCAGGCAGTCTTGGTCAGATCCCAGGTTTTTAAATAAAAAGTTACCCTAAATAGTGCCCCGGCGGCGAAGAGAGAGCAGATCACCGGGAACAGATCGCCTACTAAGGTTAATATTTCGGGTCCGCCAATATGGAAGTAGTAAAATATAAAATTGATCAGTATCAGAGTGATAGTGACCAGCCACATTGCCCGGGGTTCGTTCAATATCATTTTCTGGCTGTCCATGTATCCTCCGTTCATTTTTCAGCCGGCAGGTTTTTTTCTATGTATTCATAGTGCTTTTGCTCATCGTTAGGCCTGATCATCAGGAATTTTACGCCAATACCGCCTTTGCGCTTGTACCACACTACCTTGCCCAGGGCTGAGACCAGTCCCTCTTTCTGAGGCAAGTCTATTTTTATATCCAGCAGAGTGTCCAGATGTACTTTTTTCTGGTGCAACAGTTTCATCCCTGAAGCGCTGACATCCTTAGCTAATGTTACTATTCCATTCCCCTCTTTATCATATAATTTATACACTACATCTACCAGTGTATTTAATCGGGGAGATATCCTTTTTTCTTTGTATTTTTTTAATCTGTTTGCCTTTGTTTTCTTAAGCCATTTAAACATGACAATTATCTCCTTCAGGAGATGCCTTTTTTATAATCCTGCATTTTTTCCAGCAGTTCATACGGAACTTCCATGTTCCCCATCAGCGGTTCATTCTTGTCGATCTCACCGTGGCAATCACTGCCTCCGGTGATCAGTAAATTGAATTCACTGGCGTACTGCCGGAACCGGTCTATGTCAGATTTGCTGTGCCGGCTGTGATATACTTCAATTCCTTTCAAACCAAAACCGACAAGTAAAGCGATCATATCGCGGTTGATCTCAGAAAAATAAGGATGCGCTAAAACAGGTATCCCATCTACATCAGCGATCATTTTGATCGCCTGCTCAGGCATAAGCCTCGCTTTAGGTACATAGGCTGGCTTGTTAAAGCCGATGTAGCGTTGAAAAGCTTCTTGTATATTATGAACGTATCCTTCTTCCAGGAGAGCTTGCGCAAAATGCAAGCGACCTATCGCATTATCATTAGTTGTTTCCAGCAGCTTGGTCCCATCCAGGAAAATATTCAAGTCCCGTAGCTTTTCCAGCATCATGACCGCCCGTTCATGGCGTTTTTTGCGGAAAAAACTCAAACGTTCCTGGAAAGCAGTATCCTGGTAATCCAGGTAATAGCCCAGGATGTGCAGCTCCAGATCACTGCGGTTGGGCATTTCTACGCTTAATTCCACGCCTGCTATTACTTCCAGGCCGAATTGCGCTGAATGTTCCTGGGCAATAGGAACGCCGTCAGTAGTATCGTGGTCAGTTAAGGCTATGGCCGCTAACTTTCGTTTAGCGGCATATTCCACTATCCGCTGCGGCGTAAGAGTACCGTCGCTGAAAGAGGAATGTACGTGCAAATCTATGTAATTCATTACAGCAGTTGGGCCGCCAATGCAGCCAGCGGGCTCCTTTCAGTTTTAGTAAAATTAATATGTCCGTAAATATCTTGCCCTTTCAGCTTTTCCACAATATACGTCAGGCCGTTAGATGAGGCATCCAGGTATGGGTTGTCGATCTGGTATGGATCACCGGTAAAAACCAGCTTGGTGCCTTGCCCGGCCCGGCTGATAATGGTTTTCACTTCAGACGGGGTCAGGTTTTGTGAGTCATCAATGATGATGAATTGATTTGGCAAGCTGCGTCCCCGGATATACGTGAGGGCCTCGATTTCCATTTTCCCGGTTTCAGTGAGATATTGGATCTTTGATTCTGTCTCTTCATCACCGGCTTTGTCCGTACCCTTTTCCATCAGAAATTCCAGGTTGTCGTAGATGGCGCCCATCCACTGGGTCAGTTTTTCTTCCTTGGTCCCAGGCAGGAATCCTATATCCCGTCCCATGGGCATGATCGGGCGCAAGACAAAAAAGCGGCGGTATAATTTTTCTTCAACAGTTTTTTGCAAAGCGGCAGCGAGGGCCAGCAAAGTCTTGCCGGTACCGGCTACGCCGACTAAAGTTACGAGCTTGATATTATCGTCCATGAGCAGGTCAATGGCAAAACGCTGCTCAGTATTAAGGGGTTTCAAGTCCCAGATGCGGGTATCTTTGCGGAGAGGAACGATCTCTTTGGCGGACTTCAGATATTTGCCCAATGCCGACTGGCTTTTTTCATCGCTGGATTTCAGGATCGTGAATTGGTTGGCAAAAAGCTCATCATCGTTCAATTTAAGTTTTTTATCTTTATAATAAGTATCGATCTGTTCGCTGCTGAGAGTGATTTCCTTACAGCCGGTATATAATTCGTCTATTTTTACTTTAGAGCGCTCATAATCCTCAACTTTTAAGCCGATAGCTTCAGCTTTAATGCGCAGGTTGATGTCTTTGGAAATAAAATAGACATCTTCTCCTTTGCTTTGCAGGGCCAAGGCAGTCATCAGGATCTGATTGTCATCGTTGTGATTGCGGAATTCGAAGGGAAGATCAACCTTGGCATCAAGCTCTATTTTGAGAATGCCGCCATTATCCAGCTCGATCCCTTCGTTCAATTTCCCTTTTTTGCGGAGTTTGTCCAGGTAGCGGGAAACGATACGGGAATTCCGGCCGCGTTCATCATGGAAAGTTTTAAAACGGTCCATTTCTTCAATGACGATCAAAGGCAAGGATATTTTATTATGTCCAAATACAGAAAGCGCTTCTGGGTCATGAATCAGCACATTGGTATCTAATACAAATGTCTTAAATGGTTTTGAAAGGATCAAATAACCCCCCAGTTGAGATAGTTTTAAATTTTGAATTTTGAGTTTTGAATTATGGTGAAATACTTTTACCTAAACTTAAAATTTATAACTCAAAACTTATAACTACTTTTAAAAGCGGGTGATGGGAATCGAACCCACGTATGAAGCTTGGGAAGCTTCCATTCTACCATTGAACTACACCCGCGTCGGCTTTAAACCTAAATGCACGCCTCCCCGTAGGGGGAACCTCAGGTTCCCCGCTCTCGGCGCTCGCTCGATACGTGGGAGTGTCTTAGCGAAATTCTTAAGCTCGTCTTCGCTGTCACCCCCTCCTATCTATATATTTTCAAAGTTCTCCGACTACAAAGTTAACAGCCCTTGTAATTAAAATCGGTCTCACTCTTCCAGGTTATTCTTTTACCAAGGTTTATATCTAGTAAGGTTATCCTATGAATCTTTAAATCGGCCTCACTATTACCCCTTGGGGTGTTTCATAAAGCACACTTACTTTAAATCATAGTATAAATTATTTTTCAGCAGAGGTCAACAATTTTTTACAGTATTCATACGCCTGCGTTTTTGTAGTAACGAGTTTTTGCGCCTGGGCTTCTTTTAAATTATTGATCATTTTGCCGATCAGCGGCCCGGCAGGAAGTTTAAACCTGGACATGATCTCGTGGCCGTTTAGCAGATTCTTTGGTACTATCTGCTTATGCTGGGTGTAATAGCGCTTAATGATCGCGCGTACCCGGTTAAGATGCTGCCGCGCGTCAACCGGATAGATGTCTTGCTTTTTCCGGGTGATCACAGTTTCTTCAGTAGTATAAGCATCAGCTAAGGATAAGATCAAGGTATCCAGCCCTTCGTCTTGCAGGTCCCGGAAATAGCGGTATATCGCTTTATCAGTTATTTGGTCGAGCGCGGATAGATTTCCCGGACGCATATGATTCATAATTATATTTTTTATGGTATGTGTTTCTTTATTAGAGAAATGCAGCCGGGCCAGTATTTTATCAGCGTAAAGCGCGCTGGCCAGTTCATGGCCAAAGAACCTGCTACGTTTACCATCCTTAGTTTCCGTATCTGGTTTGCCGAAATCATGCAAGAGATAGGCCATTTTCAGGGTCACCCAGCGCGGGACATCCGCAATGACCAGAGTATCCAGATGCTGGTTTATCTTAGGTGCATAGCTGGGAATATACTTGTTTATTTTAAGCATGATCATTTCCAGGTATTCCATTCCTGAAAGCGTATGCCGCCATACTCCGTCTGATCCATAGAAATTCCTAGCTGAAGTTTTCAATTTATTAATTTCCGGTATCAGGACTGATAATAGCTTATGCTGGTCCATTGCCTTAATATATGCTGTGCTGCCAGGACAGGACAATATCTTGATGAACTCTTCCCGCACCCTTTCCGTTGAAACTTTTTTGATCAATCTAGCCTGGCGTGAGATCAGGGCTGAAGTATTTTTTTCTATTTTAAATCCTAATACCGCTGCCAAGCGGAAAGCCCGCATCATTCGCAGCGGATCGTCTTTATATATATTCTTGCCCACCATCCGGATGGTTTTATTCTTTAAGTCCTTTTGACCATCAAAAGGATCTATTACGTTTTTCCTGCTATCCGTCATCCGCCATCTGCCGTCCAGTTCCATCGCCATCGCATCTATCGTAAAATCCCGTAATGCCAGGTCTGCTTCGATAGAATTGTCCCTCAATTCCGCAAAATCAAAACAATACTGTTCTGCTGACCGCTGACCGCTGACCGCTGACTTTAGGACTACGCGGTAGATCTTATTTTCTTCATCTAAAGAAAAATAACTGCCCCCGGTGGCTTTAGCGAATTTATTAGCCAGGGACTGGGCATTTTTGCACACGAGATCAATATCCTTAGTATCCCGCCGCAATAGGATGTCGCGTACTATACCGCCAACCAGATAAAGCTTATGGGGATGTTTTATATTCTTAAATTTATTCAGGATACCAGCAACAGACAAAATGGTTTTCTCCTTTTGCTTCAAGTATTGGTTCCATTTCCCGGCAGCGGCTTGCCGCTTTATTGCAGCGCGCATAAAAAGCGCATCCCTGGAAAGGTATGGTGATCTTATCTGCTTCTTTTCCGGCGCTGGCGGTATTTTCCCTGGTTTTAATTGAAGGAATGCTCTGCAATAACATTTTTGTATAGGGATGATATGGTTTAGCGAATAATTCATCACTGCCTGCCAGTTCGACGATTTTTCCCAGGTACATGACAGCTATCCTGTGGGCTATATGCTTCACTACTCCCAGGTCATGAGAGATGAACAGGTAGCTTAAATTATATTTTTGCTGCAGATCCTTGAACAGGTTAATTATCTGCGCTTGTATGGAGATATCCAGCGAAGAAACAGGCTCATCGGCAATGATCAGCCTGGGGTTAAGGGTCAATATCCTGGCCAGGCCAATGCGCTGGCGCTGTCCACCGCTCAATTGATGCGGATAACCTTTGACTATATCATTAGACAAGCCGACCAGGTTCAGCAGTTCTTCTACTTTAGCATTTATATCTTTCTGCCGGTACAGATGATGGATCTTGATCGGTTCAGTGATGATATCATAGATGCTCTGCCGCGGGTCCAGGGATGAGAACGGGTCCTGGAATATGATCTGCACTTTTTTGCGAAAATTATTCAGGCTTTTTCCCTTGAAGGCATAGATGTTTTCTTCCTCAAACAATACTTGCCCGGTACTCGGCTTGAGCAAATTGGCGACCAGCCGGCCACAGGTGGTCTTGCCGCAGCCGGATTCCCCGACCAGGCCCAGGGTTTCTTTTTCGGCGATGGAGAAATCAACACCGTCCACAGCCCTGACCAGGCCTACCGACTGCTTAAACACACCCTTTTCTATGGGATAGTATTTTGTTAGATTTTTAACTTCCAATAGCCCCGACATATACTCTTTGTCCCCAGGTCACTGAACTTGCTTCAGCAAATCGTCATATATTTTCATATATTTGTTATAAGCATTGATCGTCCACATGATCAGGAAATAGCTAACCACAATAATAATGATGGTATAAACGATCTTTTGGTTACGATTCAGATAAGGATTAAACCAAACCAGTGGCAAAGCCAGAGGCCCAACCGACAATACGGCGATTATCAAGGTCGATTTTCTCCAGTACCATTTCTTTGCTCCTGTGTCTTCAGACATTAGGATCTCCCTCAAAGTTTTATTTATCTGGCTTGGCCCTTCTCGACTAGCCAGAGCGTGCTCTTTTTTAAACAGAACTGGATATTATAATATTTGAATATCTCTGATCCCAGAATACCGGTACAACCGGTCCGGGATAATTTTTGTAACAAGATATCTGGCAGCATGCCAAAATGGATATCCATGGTTTTTCCCCTGAGCTCAAGGGGAAGATGGAATATTTCCGTGACCATTGTACCGCAGCCAGGATAGAACACCTCCAAGGTCCCGTCATTCTTCATCCCACCTAGTAAACTGGCATCGAGGTAGGATAATTTAGAACCAGTATCCAGGACCATTTTCATATCTATACCGCCCATTTTTACGGTCACGATGGGCAGGTTGAAACTCATATCAATAGGCAATTCCTGCATATTTTCCTTGAAATTGATAAAAAAATCGCTGAAGATGATAGCTTCAATGCTGTGCGAAACGTAAAAAATGAATTTACTTAATATATCCATACCAATGATGGCATTAATGTCGGTCTTTAGGGCGCTGGCGATTTGCTTGATATCTTTTCCCAGTAGTTGGTTTTCCAGGCCAAAAATCTGACCCAGAATATTAATATCTTTAGTATCACCGATACTGATGGGCACTCCCGTACTGATCAGTATCCTTTTGCCATTCATGATAGCTATGGTATGGCTTTCATTTAGGGCTAGCGAGTGTTTTTCCATATTTACCTTTATCTTTACTTATATTTCCAGCATTGCACAAAATGCTGTTCTTCCTGTTCGACCAGCACCGGGGCGATGTTCTTGCATGAATCCTTCACCTCGGGACAACGCGGATTGAACGGACAACCTTTTGGCAGTTCAGCTGGATCTGGAATTTGACCTGTTATTTGCACCAGGCGTTCTTTTTTCGCGGCAATATCTGGCACTGAATTCAATAAGCCGACAGTATACGGATGTAAGGGAGCTGCAAATATCTTTTCTTGCGGTCCCAGTTCCACGATCTGCCCGGTATACATGATAGCTACCGTGTCAGCGATCTGGCTGACGATAGCCAGGTTATGGGTGATCAGCAGGATGGACATAGCTAAATCCTTCCTGAACTTGACTAGGAGGTCCAGTATTTGCGCCTGGATAGTGACATCCAGGGCAGTCGTTGGTTCATCAGCTATCAATAGCTGAGGATGGCAAGCCAGGGCCATGGCCAGCATCGCCCGTTGTTGCATACCGCCGGATAACTGGTGAGGATAAGCTTCATACCGTTCTTCTGGTTGCGGTATATTGACCAATTGCAAAGCTTCAATGGCTCTTTGCTTACTCTTTTGATTACTAAAATCAGGATTATGTAATTTAATCGCTTCTTTGATCTGGTCGCCTACCCTGAACACCGGATTTAAACTGGAAAAGGCTTCCTGGAAGACCATCCCGATCTTATTACCGCGAAAGTCGCGGCAATCGTTTTCCGACATTTGCACTATGTCCCGGCCGGCAAAAAGAATCTGCCCGGCAGTGATCTTGCCTTGCTTAGGCGGTATCAGGCGCATAATAGACAAGGCGATGGTAGATTTACCGCAGCCGGATTCCCCGACCAGGCCGATGATCTCTCCGGGCTTGATAGTCAGGTCCACTCCCCTGACTGCCGGGATAGTTTGCCCGCCTTTGTAATATGCCACATTTAATTTAATAATTTCTAAAAGATTATTCATTCGTTCTCTCAATTCAATTTTTGTATTCAGGAAAGAAAAGGTTCCTTTTAATAGGTAATGTTGTAATATTTAATAACTTATTACTAATACTGAGTTTTACGATTACGGAATCCAGTGTATTAGACTGGGTTTGATCAAAAATAAAGTTGCCTAAACTGTAAAAGATGTATTTATTCTTATAAATTTCGGTACTTTGTAAAACATGCGGGTGAGCCCCGACGATTAAATCTGCTCCCGCATCAATTAGCTTATGCGCTAATTCTATTTGCCATGATTCTGGTTTTAGCTTATACTCTTCTCCCCAGTGAAGGTATATAACTATAATATCTGCACTTCTTTTGAGTCTACTGATCCTTGCTGAAAGGTTATTATATAAGTGATCATCTAAATAATATTCAGTTATAATAGCAGCTTTGGTATTGGCTTTGTCAATAATTAATTCCTTATTTGGTAAAATGTAATTAATATGGTTATTGTCTAATAGTTTCTTACACTCTTCAATTCCTTTTTTACCGCTGTCCCAGCAATGATTATTAGCTAGGGAAACAATATTAATTT
>JAQTPL010000001.1:94642-111652 GCA_028712895.1 bacterium
AAGATTTAAAATACTAGTATTCTCCGGTCCACAAGAGAGAGGATACTTATTGCTTCCATCTTCAGGGAAAGTTGTAATAGGACTTTCCAGGTTACCCATAATATAATCACTGCTTTTCAAATATTCGTCTATTTCCTTGGCAACAGATAAATTATAATTATTATTTATTAGAAATAATTCAACATTTCGGCCAAGCATAATATCACCGACAAAACATATTTCCAATGCCCTTGATGGCAATGAGATTAATATAAATAATAAAACAATATAGAATAGCCTCATTGTTCCATGAAATTATTAGTCCAGATGGGCAATGCTGGAGCTTTCCCGTCTTTTAACATTTTACGCCATTTCTCATCTGTTAACCTGTCTTGCATAGGATGCAGAAATTCGTAATAAGAAAAGTTACCTCCAACGGTTAAATACTTTTTACCATTTCTCTTAATTATTACATATAATAAGTGTACATTACCTACACCTTCTTCCAGCACAAAATCTTGTGGGGAATTATTAAAGACATCTGCGACTAAGGCAATAGACGGAAATACTGGCGGTTTATTTCCTTCCGGATCCTGCCATTTACCTTCTCCTTCTATGGATTTTGATAATTTTTCCAGTTCTCCGCCAAAAGCAGCTACTTTATCGTATTCTTCTTCAGTAAGATTTTGTCCTTTTAGTTCTTTTTCAGATATATTTACAAAAAAGTCTATCAAGACGGCTATCTTATCATATTCATCCTTATATGATTTTATACTATCACTGGTATGAAATACTTGGTTATTATTAAAATTGTTTTTTTCAAGAAAGCCATGAGTTAAACCAAGTAATTCTTTTAATCTTTTGTATACCAATATGTTTGGCTCAATAAATCCTTCTGGCTTAGGAATTATCGGGAATTCCAGTAAAAGTATATCTCCCATAGCTTCAGCCCCACCCATTTTCCCATATAGTATGGTGTCGTGCTTTAGTTCTGTCCAACTGGCTAAGGAACTATAGAGCTCTTTATCAGCCCAGGCATCAGTTAACATTGCCGGGCATATATTATGCAATTCTTTGTTCACTTCCTTATCAAAGTATCCTTTTAACGCATATAACCATCCCCAATAAAGGTTTTGCTTCCAAGTTTTTTCGTCGATTAAGGCAAATTCTTTTTTTAATTTTAGTAATTCGCTTGGGTAATCAGAAGCCGGAGTATATTTGGTAGTTTCATTTAATACTTTATCCAGTAGATTATAAGCTCTCTCAGATCCTAACACTGCCATAACATCTAACCCTGTTGGATTCATTCTTCTAATAGGCTCTTGTGTAATATTCCTATATACTAAACTCTGCATTATATATGAATCTGGTGTAAACCTTTGGGGCATGAAACGAAAAGTAACGCCTTCAAAAGGTGAAATCCTGGGTTTTGGAAAGGAATTGATTTGTTGTCTGAGAGCATCTAAATTTGTTTTATTATCAATAGCAACGAAAGAAAGATCATTCTTATATATAACATCTACCCACCCTTGCAGATTTGATACACAGATATCTTCGCTGTCACCAACAAATATTTTAATTGGATCATACAGGTCTTTCCAGAGGGGCAAATTAGTATCTTTAAATAGAGCATTGGCAATTAATAATAGCCGTTTTAAATCTATGTCTGTTTTGAGGGTATATTTGTATTGGCTATACCACATCATGGTCAGAAAATACTTTTTTAAATTGTCTGAATCATTATAATGGCCTCTGATAATAAACTGGGTATAGTCTATTGGAATCCCTGATGTGACATGTGCTTCGATTTCTTTAGTATAAGCTAATATTTCTTTTTTAAGCTTGTTAGGGATTATTACTTCTATTTTTAGCAGATTGTTTGCCACGCCGAAAAAGATAACATTTTTTTCAGCAGCCATTTTTAATTCTTTGCCCTTGACTTGATTATATTGTTCTAAAGACAAGTTAAGCATAGTTTTACTAAGGGTTACTAATTTAGCAAATAAGAATTCTTCTTCCATGCGTTTTAATGAAGCATCAAAATAGATATGAAATAGGTGTAAGAGTGAATCAGAGCTGACAAACATTGGTGGTTTAGTTGCTTCGGTGAAGTAATTAACTTGGTCATATAAAGTATAGAACTGGTTGAAATTAGCAGGTATTACAATAAACCCATTATTTACTAACTTGGCAGCATGTTTATCTTTATTGAAAAAGAAATCCTGAATATAATATCCTTCTTTTTGAGTGAATTTATATAAATTCACTACATCTGAAAGAGGAACATTACTATCAATTATTTCCAATTTCCCATCTTTTACATAAACAACCTTTTTCCCGTCATTTGACCAATTGGGATCACTGCCATTAGCAAAATGCTCAATCTTTGCGCAAGTAAGGTCTGTTATATCTATTGTATTTCCTATTTGTATGAGTATATTTTCCTTGTTGGGCGACCAGCATGCATTAGTGTATTGTTTTGAATATGCAGCCCCTTTCTTTAAAGGCAATTTATTATATTCCCAATATTGATTACTTTCCCATGGATAAGGATACCTTTTCAAAATCGCAAATTCACCATACCCATAGCTGAATAAAATAGATAAACCATCAGCAGACCATTCAGGGTACTTACAATCAGGAAAGATATTATTATTAGTGATTTGCTTTTGATTGCTTCCATCTACTTTCATTTCCCATAAATCAGAACGCCCAGTGTACCGGTCTCCGCTTAATTTAGAAAATACTAATTTACCATATCTCTCTTTTTCATGCTTTGTTTTGGTTAAATTATTATAAGAAAAAAGCCCGTAATTAATAGATGAACAAACTGGATGTTCTTCATTATCCTTATCATCCGTACTTAGCCTCTTTTTATTTTGCCCGGTAGCATCCATTACCCAAATATCATAGCTACCGTTAATATTTGATGAGTAATATATATATTTCCCGTCAGGCGACCAAGAGGGATCTTTGGCTATTCCCGCTTCAGTTGTTAATTTAGTAGGATTTGAGCCATCTGCATTGATACTAAATATATCGCATTGATTGTTGCTGTTTCTAGAAGTTCCAGTATTTGTCCAAACACAAAATACTATTTTAGTGCAGTCGGGAGAGATTCTAGGTGAACTGTAGCTGCCGGCAATGTCTAAATTGATAGTTTCGGAAAAAGAAGTATTGGCTATCAATAGTATTGTTAAAAAGATTAAGTATTTAATCCATTTACTGTAGGTCATTATTGCCTCCGTTAGCAGTATTAGTATATTTATAAATGTCTTCCCCATTACTTAAGACACATTGGTTGTTGATATTATTAATATATTTATAAGGGATATTAAATAACTTTTTACTGCTTATCAAAAAATTGAAATTGCTCCATTTATAAATATTAAGGATTGACTTCGTATGTGATATTTTAGAAATTGTAACTAATTCCATATCTTTGTCTTTATCTATATCCATAACAGTTATATCATCGAACGGCAAGGCTAAGCGTGAGCCTCTCCAAACAGGTAATAACTGGTGATCTTGCCAGCTATAAATAGCTACGTTATTCTTCTGTTTATCATGCTCAGAAGAATTATAAACAAGAAGTAGTTCATTTTGCCCATCATTATTAATGTCTTCTATAAATAGGTTCCACAGTGAAACAGACTTGCTTTCAAAAGATTTATGGTAAAGAGTATCCTTTTTTTCAAAAATACAGATTTTATGTAATTTATTCTTTTCTTTAATAATAACTAAGAATTCATTTGTTCTGTCATTATTAAGATCTACTTCTTTGTATAAAGTATTTGCTGTATCATTTTGTAAAAAGTATTGTATATTGCCAGGTGTTAAATTTAAAGCCAATATTGGTAATAGAAAAAGAAAGGTTAAATTCATATTAAAGCTTCGGGTCAATTACTTCCCTTAAACCCTCTCCTACCAGATTATATGAAAGTATCGTGATCAATATTGCCAGTCCCGGGAACAAGGTCAGCCACCAGGCAGATTCAATATAATCCTTGCCTGAAGTCAGGATATTGCCCCAGCTGGGCATTGGCGGCTGAACGCCTAAACCAAGAAAACTCAATCCTGATTCTACCAGTATCGCGTCAGCTATGCCCAGGGTAGCGGCGACCAGTACAGGTCCCAAGGCATTGGGCAGGATATGCCTGAATATTATTCTTAAGTCTGAAGCCCCGATAGCCTTGGCAGAATAAACATATTCCCTTTCTTTGACCGACAATATCTCTCCCCTCACTAATCGCGCGATCCCCGGCCAGCTGGTGATACCGATAATGATCATGACATTATAGATGTTGGGTCCCAGGACAGCGATGATCATCAGGATCAGGAAAAATGAAGGGAAGCAAAACATGATATCGACAAAGCGCATGATCAGGGAATCGATCCAGCGGCCATAAAATCCCGCTATAGCGCCGAAAAATACTCCGATAATGACAGAGATGCCTACGGCAATAAAGCCCACAGAAAGGGAGATCCTGGCGCCATAGATGATGCGTGAGAGCACATCCCGTCCTAGTTCGTCCGTGCCCAGCAGGTGTTTCGCTGATGGTTTTTGCAGCCGCTCAATAATATTCTGGCTGGTCGGTTCATAAGGAACGATCTTAGGCGCAAAAATAGCTATAGCGACAAGAATAGTGATGATCATTAGTCCTGATACAGCTAATTTGTTATTCTTATGCTTCTGCCACATAAAAACCTCTGAAAAACAGGGTCAGTAGATATAGTGTCAATGTGTCAAAGGGTCAGAGTAAAAGCTTTAACTTTGATACTCTTTTATTGACCCTCTCTATTGACACGGTTTCAATTAAGTTCCTTGATGACCATATCTAACTGCTTCTTATTCGGTCCCAGGGAAGATTTAGACGGGTAACCGACTGGGATAACAGCCATAAACTCACCTTTCGGCTCTTCCAGCAAAGTCAGTACTTCATCCTTGACCACAAATAGTATGCCCAGCCACACTGCGCCTAATCCCAGCGAAGTGGCTGCCAGCAAAAGGTTTTCCACTGCTGCGGCCGAACTCTGGATCTCCATGGTGCGGAAAAAATCATACGCTTGTTCCCGGTCTATTTGAAATAGTTTTGTGCCGTGTTCGATTAGTTCACCGGTATTGGCGATAGCAATCACAACCGGCGCGCAGGCGATAGAACGGGAAGCCAGCCGCAATAATACAGAAGTTGCTCTAGGAAATGCCGCTGCTCTTTGGGATACCAGGTCAACTAATTGTTCTTTCTTTTTGCCTTTAATGATAATAAATTTCCAGGATTGCTGGTTGTGGGCTGAGGGAGCTTTATTGGCGGCGTTAAGAATAACCTTGATGTCTTCTTCTTTCACTGGCTGGTCGGTAAAAGAACGTATACTGCGCCGGTAATTAATCGTTTTAATTACTTCATTTGGCATGATCATTCCCCTCCCATCCTTTAAGTATAATATTTTTTAATAATAGCCGCTTTCCTTTTTTTACTTTTTCAGCGCTATAGCCGAGGCTTAAAACAGCCATTAATTCCAGGTGAATTGGTATTTGTACATAGTTCGATACTTCTTTTTTTTGCTTAATATTTCTCCCAGCCAGCAAGCGCCTATACCGAGACTACAAGCTGCCAGCAGCATATTCTGAATAGACGCGCCGATGGCCATCAGGTCCTTATCCCGGTTATATATAACCCGTTTATCCGCGAACACCAGTATAAGCGCGGCAGAATCCTTGATGATGCGGCTGTACTTCGAAAAAACGGCCAATTGGTTTTTCCGGACCATGTTCTGAACAATCATAAACCGCCAGGGCTGGTTATTAAGTCCGGATGGAGCCCAACGTCCCGCTTCCAGGATCTTGGCGATCAACTTATCCGCGATACTCTTGTCGCGATATTTTCTGATCGATCGCCTTGTTTTAATTATTCGTAAGATATCCATATTAACTCATTTTTCCTGGGTATATATCCCCAGTAGCTCTCCCCGGGCCAGAATATGGCCTTCCATGGCTTTTAGTAGCTGTTGCTTGGAAGCTCCGGAATTAAGATGCAGTTCAATATCCAGCGCATATATCTTGAACAAGTACCGATGCGTGCCCCTGGGAGGTACCGGCCCGTCATAACCAAGATTACCAAAATCATTCTTTCCCTGTATCGTTTTGTTATTGATCATTTCTTGCCTGCCTATTTTTTCAGGCAAGCCTTTTTCTGTGGCCGGGATGTTAAAAATTACCCAGTGTACCCAGATACCTGGCGCATCCGGATCATCGCAGATGATCGACAGGGTTTTGGTACTTTCAGGAATGTTGGACCAGGATAGAGCCGGTGAAAAATTATCCCGCTTATAAGCGTGCTTGTCAGGCATCATTGCCCCATCCTGAAAAGACGGACTAGAAAGCTTAATATCCATTTTCTTCTCCTTTCCTTGCGCCAAAGCGAACAACATCGCCAGAATCAGAGATGAAATTATAAATATGCGTAGAAGTTTGATGTTCATATCGTCTTCTCTATTGATAGCGTATCCTGGGATCTGCATAGGCGTACATGATATCAGCTATTAAATTACCCAGCAGGGTTAGGATAGCGCTAAGTACTCCTACGCCCATGATCACCGGGTAATCACGGCTCATTACCGCCTCCCAGCCCAGACGTCCCATGCCTGGCCAGGAAAAGATCGTTTCGAATATTACACCGCCGCCGATCAATCCCGGCAGGGACAATCCCAGCAACGTGATTATCGGCAGTAAAGCATTTCTTAAGGCATGTTTATAGATCACTTTGTATTCCGGCAGGCCTTTGGCGCGCGCTGTGCGGATATAATCATGGTGTAAGACTTCCAGCATTTGCGAACGGCTATAGCGGGTAATAGAAGCAAACCCGCCGAAAGCAGAGACAAAGACAGGCAGGATCAAATGCCAAAGCAAGTCCAAAGCTTTTTTCCCTGCTGGCAAGTATTCATAGTTGGCTGAGTACATACCTCCCAGGGGCAGAATGCGCCAATATACTCCAAACAACATCATTAATAATAATGCCAGCCAGAAAGTCGGCATGGCATAGGCAATAAATGAGGCCACAGTCACTGTCTTATCAAAAGGCGTATCCCTTTTAGCTGCTGAGACCACGCCTAAAGGTATCGCTACAATGAAGATCACCAATAAAGCTAAACTATTCAGCAATATCGTTGCCGGCAGGCGTTCCATGATCTTCTTCATAACCGGCCGGTTATCGTTAAAAGAAGTGCCGAAATCCAGCTTAATGAGACGGGTGAACCAGTGCCAATACTGGACCGGTAATGGTCTGTCCAGCCCATAGAGAGCGTCCAGCCTGGTGCGGGTATCAGTGCCTAATTTGGGATTGCCGTAAACAACGGTGTCTGTAGGACGGCCAGGTGAGAGATGGATAATGACAAAAGTTATGATCGTGATGCCCAGTAATAAAGGCAGCATAAATAATAATCGACGGGCAAGATAGTTTAGCATATTTATCTCTTTTTAGATTTAAAATAATCGTCCAGTATCTGGCGGTGGTCAAAAGCCATCTGTTCCGGCAATTCATTTTCCTGGAATATTTTAACATCAGCGGCATCGCTGTCAGCCTTGGGCGTACCGGTCGCAGTAGCTGTAAATACTGTGGAAATGGTATGAAAGCGAGGATCACGCTTGGCATAAGAGTAAGTATGGAACTGTTTGAGATTGTCCACTTGCAGAGAGGTTTCTTCCATGGCTTCTCTCCTGGCAGCGTCTTCTAATGACTCCCCATAATCCACAAATCCACCGGGAATGGCCCAGCCGTAGGGCGGATTAGATCTTTTTATCAGCACCACTGCCCCGTTTATATCGATGATCGTGTCGACTGTAGCGAACGGGCTCTGAAACTGATTCTCGAAATAATCCAAATATCCGATAGCGTTCTGCTCAAAAATATCAAAAGCTTTCTGGTCATAGAGGCAATAAATAATTTCCTTTAAAACAGGCTTACCTTCCCGCAAATACCGGAGGGTTTCCTGGGCCATGATCTTGGCTGCGCCCACCAGCGGGAAATGGCCTACGCCACAGCCTAAAGCCGGTAAGGCAATTGAGTTTAGCTTGAGCTCATTGGCAACCAGTAAAGAGTTTTTACAGGATTCCCTGATCTTTACTTCATCGGTTTTAAAGTCCATACCCATGGTTGCTGCATGGATGATATATTTGGCTTTTAGGGAGCCAGCCCCGGTGGCGACGGCAGCACCGATTTCAATCGGCCCCTTGCTTATTGCTTCCTCTTCAATTTGCTGGCCGCCCTTTTGGCGGATCACTCCGGCTAAACCACCACCCATGACCAGCTTGTTATTGGCAGCGTTCACGATAGCGTCAACTGCCAAGTCAGTAATGTCACCCTGGATAACCTTAACCGTCGCTCCGTATATTTTAAGTTCCTGCATGTTAACTCCAAAATACAGTGTCAATGTGTCAAAGGGTCAGAGTGTCAAGGTTTTTCACTGACCCTCTTTTCTGACCCTTTTAATTGACGCTGTCTTTATAGTGACCCTTCTTTTTTAGAGAGCTCTTCGTTCACGATCTGACTGATCACTTTCCCGTCAGCCTGTCCTTTCAATTTACCGGTCACTGCTTTCATGACCTTGCCGAAATCTTTTTTGGTAGTGGCCCCGGCTTCTGCGATGCTAGCCATAATGATTTTTTTGACTTCTTCCAGGCTCGCTTGCTTGGGCAGGTAATTTTCCAGTATAACCAACTCTTTCTTTTCTTTTTCCGCAGCTTCTGTGCGGCCACCGCTTTCAAAGCCGGCTATTGCCTCTTTACGCTGTTTGGCTTGCTTTTGCAGCACCATCAAGGCGTCTTCGTCACTTACTTCTTTTAACTGCTTCTCTATTTGGTAATAATTTAAAGCTGATTTGAACATCCTGATAGTATCTGTTTTGAGCGTATCCTTGGCTCTCATAGCGTCTTTCAAGTCAGCTTCAATCTTTTCTAATAGCATGTCCATTCTCCTTATTCTGATTTTTCTATACGCTACACGCTAAACGCTATCCGCTATTTTTACGATCTTGTCTTGAGATTTTTCTCCTCGTACTATAAGCACCTGTTTCTTTTTTACCTGGAAGTGTTCTGCTAATACCTCGATCAATAGCTTGTTGGCTTTGCCATCTTGCGGCGGAGCCGTAAGATATACCTTTAAGCGGCCTGGTTCAGCTTTGACCAGGTTTTTCCTGGCTCTGGGTATCACTCTGATGTTTACTTTATGCATAAGTTTAATGCTTATTCCTCGTTATACGGTGATCGGTAACGATGCCCGAATACAAACTTCGATTGTCGAATAACGGTTTCGATACCCGAAAAAGCATTAGATCTTATCGGGTTTCATAGCCGTATATCGATTCCGAGTCTCATCCTGGGGGCCATTGCAATTTCCTGCCTCCTAATACATGCAGATGAATGTGACCAACCGCCTGCCCGGCATCCGGCCCGTTATTAATGACCAGCCTGAACCCACTTTTATCGATCTTGTTTTCTTTGGCCAGTTTTTTGGCGATCAGGTGCAGGTATCCTATGATCTCGCCATCCTGGTCAGTCAATTCGTTGACTGCAGAAATATGTTTTTTAGGAATGATTAAAATGTGCACTGGAGCTTTTGGACTGATATCATGAAAAGCTAATACTTTGTCATCCTCATAGGCAATTTTAGCCGGTATCTTTTTTTCAATTATTTTACAGAATAGACATTCAGTCATGTGAACTCTCCTTATTGGCGCATAGCGGGTAGCGTTTAGCGTATAGGGAAAAGATTAAACGTTAAATTTAATCTCTATTATATCGCCGTCATGTGTCAGGTATTCTTTGCCTACTGTTTTTAGGACGCCTTTGGTTTTGGCTTCCTGCAGGTTATGGCACTGCATCAGGTCTTCATAGCTCACAATATCTGCCCGGATGAAACCGCGGGCTAGGTCAGTATGTATCTCGCCGGCGCATTCTACGATCGTACTGCCTTCCCGGAAAGGCCAGGCATGTACTTCTTTTTTTCCCACAGTATAAAAAAAGAGGATTTTAGCCTTATGGAGGACCTGCTGGATAAATAGGTTCGTATCTTCCAGCTTGGATGCTACGTAGGTTGGTTTCCAGCTTAGCGGGGCCAGGCCGCGCATGATCGCGATTTCCTCTGCGTCAAAAAGAATATTGCATAAAGGCTGTTCCATTTCCAGTGCTTCCTGGCATTTTAACAGCAAAGCTTTCTCTTTTTCATCCTGGGTTTTGGCTAGCCTGCCTTCGATCTTTTCTATGTCCTGGATGAGCAAGTCAAGCAGCTTTTCATATTTGATCAGGATCGCATCTACATTAAGCATTTCGCCTTTTACAAACTCGGCAAAGAACGGGGTTTCTTTTTGCGGCTCGAATTTCTCCACCATATTATTGAACCGAACATCGTCGTATTTTACTTTTCCTTCTTTTAAATCAAAGCCCACAAAGCCGATCTTCACTTATTACCTCCATAGAATGATTACACAGATTTTCAAGAGAGATTACCCGCCACTGACCCTTCGGCGGGCGCGGCACAGTTTGCTATTTGGATATTTGCTGCTGGTAAAGCGTTCTGATCTGGTTGAAAATGCTGATATATGCCGGCGTGGCATAGTCTGGATAGGTCCATTCCCAAGGTGAGAATGTACCGTTCGTATAACGCAGGGTGACTTCCCCGAAAATCCCTTGGCCCAGGTAAAGACGGTGTTGGTGGTCCTTGGTCGTAGCCAGTACCAGTTTGCCGTATTCCAGGTATCCTGGATCAAGATTAATAGCGCGGTTGTGCCGGTTTTTGCTCAGCTTGAATTCTAATTCATTGGTCTGCCGTTTAATCTGTACCAGTTTCCCGGGCAGGATCAACCGCGTAAAGGAAATGAACTGACGTTGCAGGTTCCGGCCCATCTCCTGCTTATAGTATGAAGTTTTATCGAACGGGACTATAGTGCTGGTAAAGTCAACCGGCCCGTAAAGCATTTCAAGATGTTTAATTGCTTTTTTAAAGAGTGATTCGTCGCCGGCAATCATTCCTGCTATTAATTTTACTTTTGCTGTTTTCCTGATCGCTCCCATAATATCCTAACCACAAATTCGAAATTCTAATATCTAAATTCTAAATAATATCAAATGTCCTAATATCAAAACTAAAGTATGTATTTGTTTGAGAAATTATAATTTTGGATTTGTTTAATATTTCGATATTAGATATTAGAATTTATCTTTTTACTGTTGTAGAGTATATTTCTGCTGTGTCTTTGGCACATACCACTTGGTAAAATTATAGCCAATGCCGATAGGTTCAACCTTGATCCCCTGGAAACGCTTGTCAACGCCGATCAGTGAATCCCGCACATAGAGAAAAGCATACGGCTGGTCTTCTGCTATCAGAGTATGCACTTTATGGTAGATCTTCATCCGCTCTTCCCGGTCAAAAGTCTTCCTGCCCAGGGCCAGCATGATATCTACCTGGGGATTTTTATAGGAGATAAAATTGTATTCCCCTTCCCGGGTTTTTTCCGAGGCCCAAATATCATAACAATCCGGGTCCGGGGTCATGTTCCAGCCCAGGAGGATGGTGTCAAAATTCTTTTTATCCATATACTGGTGGATCAAGGTGCTCCATTCCAGTATACGCACGTTTACTTTTATCCCGATCTTTTTTAGCTGTTCCTGTATAATGGTAGCGGCGAGTTCGCGTTCCTTATTGCCCTGGTTAGTGAGTATGGTGAATTCGAATTTCCGGCCGCCCTTTTCCAGGTAGCCATCGTTATTAGCGTCTTTCCAGCCAATACTGGCCAGCATAGCCTTGGCTTTTTCCGGATTATAATCATAGGGCTTGACTTCAGGATTGTAGGCCCAGGAACGGTTGGGGAACGGCCCGGTACAAATAGTACCCATGGATTGCAGGGTACCGTCAATGATTTCCTGGCGGTTAATGGCATAGCTGAGAGCCTGCCTGGTCCACCGGGAATTCTTGAAAAGCGGATTGTTAAGATTGTAGGCCAGGTAGGTATAGCTGAAAGACGGATAACGGAAGCTGTTGATCCCTTGCGTGAACTCCGGGGTGTTGGCTTCTTTCATATAAATATCTGCAGTCAAGCTCATCATGTCAATAGCATGGGTTTTCAATGAAAGCAACTGGACTGACTGGTCAGGAATGATCTGGTAAATATATTTGTCAATATAGGGACGCCCGTCGAAATAATCAGGATTTGATTCCAGTATCACTTTCTGGCCAGTTTGCCATTCCTTGAATTTATACGGCCCGGTCCCGATCGGGGAACGGTTAAAATCACATTTGTTAAGCTCGTCTGCTTTCATGGTGCCTAAAATATGCTTCGGCAGGATACCCATGCCCCATGATTCCAGGGCCGGCGCAAAGGGTTCTTTATACTTGATAATGACAGTGTATGGATCCGGGGCTTCTACTTTGGATACCAGCTGGAAATTACTGGAAAAAGGCGTCTTGATGCCTGGATCGACAAGTTTCTGGTAGGTAAACAGCACATCCTCACTGGTGAACGGCGAGCCGTCATGCCACCTTACGTTTTTGCGTAAAAAGAAAGTAATAGTCATTCCATCCCTGGAGATATCCCACTATTCTGCCAGATCCCCAACCAGCTTAATATCTTTGTCATATTTCACCAGCCCATTATACACCAGGTCAATAATATCAAATGAAGAACTGTCAGAAGCCAGGATCGGATTTAAAATGCTCGGTTCTCCGATGGAGCCGTAAATAATACTATCCCCATAAGCCGGCTCAATATCTGCCGGCAATTTCTGCACAACTGATTTGTTGCCGTGATTTTTTTGATAATAAGAAAAAACTCCGCCAATAAGGGCAATAAATAGCAAGACCATAATAATTTTCTTAGTCACTGGTTCCTCCGGAATATGATTCTAAGGGTGGCAGTAGTTGGATCTTGGTTAAGTTATTATTGTTCAAATAAGCATTGGCCACCCGGGTGATATCTTTAGGCGTGACTGCTTTCAAGTCATTTAGGTATTGGCTGTCGTATTCATATCCTTTTTGCAAAAGTTCGTAAAATCCCAGGTAAAAAGCGATACTTTGGTTAGTCTGGTGGCTGAGCAGGTATTGGCCGGCCAGGTATGTCTTAACACTGTTCATTTCCTCTTCCGGGACCGGGACGGTTTTAAGCATGTCAATTTCTTTCATGATGGATACTTGCGCCTGGTCCAGGTTAAACACACTTAAGCCGAGATACAGGCACAACGTACTGGTAAAAAGCCGTGAGGGGTAAAAAGAATCCAGCTCATAGGCTAATCCTTGTTGCTCCCGCAAATTAATAAAAAGACGGGAATTCATTCCCCCGCCGAGCAGCGTGGAAATAACTTTCAAGACCGGGTAATCCTGGGAAAATACGGATGGCACCAGGTACCCATACATTAAGTAGGCTTGCTTAAACTTGGTCTCGTTGGTCACTTCCTGGATATCAAAACGCTGGGGTGTGGCTGGAGCAGCGCGCAAGGACGGCATGACCAAAGACTCTTCTGATAATGCCGGGAAATATCCTTCCAGCAGGTTAATAATGCTTTTTTTATCTATATTGCCGACTATTACCAGGATCATGTTTTCCGGACGGTAATGATTTTCGTAAAATTCCATGATCTGATTCCGGGTAATATTCTGTATCGTCTTTTTGTAGCCGATCACCGGTTTATGATAAGGATGTTCGCTATACATCTTTTCATGCAGCAAGTCAAGGGCGACGGTAAAGATAGAATCTTCACGGGTCCGGATAGCGGCTAAGATGCTGGCTTTTTCTTTTTCGACTTCCTCCTGGGGGAAAGATGGATGCAACACGCAGTCAAAAAATACGTCGCTGAGCGGCGCAAAATAGTTTTTGAAAACAGTGGCGCTGAACAGGGCATAGTCCTCATCGCAGGAACCATTAATACTGGTGCCAAGCGATTCTGTCTCTAAAGCGATCTGCTTCGCGGACCGAGTGTCTGTGCCTTTATATAGCAGCTGCTGGATAAAGTCGGCTATACCAGCCTGGTTTTCGTTCTCAATAAATGCTCCGGCTTTGATGAACAGGTCTATGGCTACTACTTCGCTGGCTGGTTCATATTGATGGATAAGTGTCAGCCCATTGGAAAATGCAGTCTTGGTCGGAGTATTGGCGGCGGCTAATATCGCCGGCTGGCTCAGCAGAATTGTCAATAAAAAGACATAAAGTAACTTCATCATTTATTTCCCCCCATCTCCGGCTGTAATAATATGGAGGTGTAATTATGGCCCAAATATTTTTTGGCTACCCGGATTATATCTGCTTTGGATACGGCATTGATCTTGTCTAGATATTGTAATGCATATTCAGCTTTGGCAATACTGGAGTAATAGCCTAGTGTCTTAGCCTTGTCACCAGAAGTTTGATTATCCAGTATAAAGCTTGCTATCAGCATCTGCTTGGCTTTGGCCAGCTCCAGTTCGCTCACTTCGGCGACTCTGAACCTGCTGATCTCTGTGGTAATAGCATTGGTCACTTCCGGTATCCGGTTAGGCGGGTATATGGTGTCGACCAGGAAAATACCGTTTCCTCTCTGGCTCATAAAACTGCTGCTGATACTGTACACTATTTGTTTTTCCTCGCGCAGGGATTCATTCAAGCGGCTGGAACGCCCTTGGCCTAACATTATGGACAAGAGATCCAGGGCATACTGGTCTTTACTGTTAATAGCCGGGCCAAGGAACCCGATCACATGGTAAACCAGGTTGACCTTAAATGGCAACTCTATTTTGCGGGGGAAAGGATCCTCGTATGACTCAATGGTGACTGGCGGAGATTTTTTTACAACTGGTTTAGCTTTAACCGCAACCGGGAATAATCCTTTGATCCTGTCCAGCGCTTCTTCCTGGGAGAAATCACCAGCTAAGATCACGGTCATATTCGCGGGCTTATAATTCGCAGCGTAATACTGCAGCAGTGTTTCCCGGCTGAAAGACTTTATGTTATCGGCAGTTCCCAGGGTTGGCATACGGTATGGCGTCCGCTTGAAGATAGATTCATTGAATTTATTCCAAAGGTAGGCATGCGGCTCGTCATTCTGCCGTTTGATTTCTTCCAGTACTACCAGTCTCTCATTTTCTAATTCAATAGCGTCGAAACTGGCATTCTGGACCATATCTGCGAGGATACTGATAGCTTCTTTCCAGTATGGACTGGGCAAATTAATATAGTAATAGGTAAAATCCTTGCTGGTGGCCCCGTTGATCATCCCGCCTTTTGATTCTACTGCCCGCTGGATAGAATTGACTGGCCTGGAAGTCGTGCCTTTGAACAGCATGTGTTCGATAAAATGGGAGATGCCATTAGTTTCAGGCGTTTCGTTGCATACTCCTGTTTTTATCCAGATCTGGACCGAAACAATCGGTTTGGCAGTGTCCCGTAATAACAGCACGCTCAAGCCATTATCCAGATGATGCTGTTCTAATCCCGCGAAAAGATTGTCAGCTGTCAAAGCAGCAGGTATCAGCAGAATGATTATAAATATACTAAAAAGTGATTTTATCTTCATATTTTTATTATTATAGGGATTATCACCTCAAAAATCAAGCAAAAAGGCAAATAAAAAAGCACGGAGAAAATTACTCCCCGTGCTTCTATATATGATTATAGGTTTTTATTTGATAATTGCTAATTTCTTGGTCTCATTTATTCCGCAACCTTCAAAGCGAATAATATAAATTCCCGAGGCAATTTGTTCATTATTGTTGTTTTTACAGTCCCAAGTAATAACATTAGTGCCAATTACCGGCACATCCTGGTCAATTTCCTTCACTATAGTTCCTTGCAGGTCATAAACTTTAATGTTGATTGTACCAGTGGAAACTGGCTTGATAGCTATGTACGCTTTCTCTCCCTTGGCCGGATTTACATAGCCACGTTCCCCTCCTATAATTGCCGCTCCTGCGTTCGCGACCTCGCTTGGCACAGCAGTATAATTCTGATCTACGCAGTGGCCTTTGAGGTTATAAGTCCTGGCATCAGGTGAAAACGAATATCCATCTTTACTGGCACTAACAGAATGATAACCGCTATTAAGGCCAATAAATTCATAATAGCCTGTATCAGTTGTAATGCATGTAGAGCCACTGTTAGTAGTTAATGTGACTCCAGGGATCTTAGTCCCATTCAGACCTTCTACAAATCCCGTAATATTAAATAATAATTCGCCTTGGATGTCCTGGTTTTCCTGGTTACTATTTAATAGCGTATAAGTGTTGGTAACAGTAAGAAAAGCGCAATCTGTTCTGGAAACAGTGACTGTATAATTTCCTATGGCCAGTCCGGTAAGTTCATATTCCCCCGCAGCATTAGTAATAGCTGTCGCGGTTTTGCTTCCAGACAAAGTAACAGTGACTTGAGGTATTCCTTTTCCGTAAAAATCTTTTACCTTGCCTTTAATATAATAGTATTGCGGAGAATATTTGTAAATATATGGGAGAGCGCTATCACCATCAAGAACGTACAGGTTATTGCTTGCATCTAGAGCTACAGCACACGGCTTGCTATATTGATTGCCTATTTTACAGATAAGTATCCCGTCGGGATCGTATTTATTTAGCTGGTAATAGTATTCGCCAGCCTTTTCAGCAAGATAAGTATTGCCGTATTCATCCACAGCTATCCCTTTAATGCTGTATTCGGCGGTCCATTTTTTTAGGAGATTGCCAGTGGTACTGTATTTTTTCACTTCAGCCGCGTAGACGGCGTAAATGTTGCCTGATTTGTCAAACGTTATTTGCCCATCAGTGATATCTACACTACCTGCTGGGTTTGTGAATGCTGACCATTTATTAATAATTGTCCCATCTGGCTTAACATAACGAATAAAGCCATCATCATTTAGCATGGCGATATTACCAATGCTGTTTACAGCCAGGTCATTAGTTTTGTAATTAAGAGTGATATCTGTAATATAACTGAGGTTATTATCCAGTATTTTAGCTGATTCTGTTGCATGATCACTATCAATGGCATATATTTTATTTTGCTGGTCTAAAAATATGT
>JAQTPL010000029.1 GCA_028712895.1 bacterium
AGAGCTCATAGCACTTCCTGCCGATAACCTCTGCCCTGGGCTTACCCAGCATCCGGCACAGCATGGTATTGACATTTAAGATCGTAAAATCAGGACTTTGGATCGAAACCCCGTCAGCCATAGCATCAAAGGTAGCTGACCATTCCTGCGCGGCTTTGATGATCTTCTCTTCAGCTACTTTGCGCTCGGTAATATCCAAGGCGAACCCGACAACCCCGATGATCTCACCCTGTTCGTTTTTGTAAGGTATTTTATCGGTCTGGACCCATCTCTTTCCTTCTTGGGTTTGCATTGATTCTACAATGTTCAGTTTGGGCTGACCGGAACTCATTACGGCTTTATCATCCTGCCAATATTTCTCAGCTTCTTCTTTGGGATAAATCTCGAACAATGATTTGCCTTCCATTTGCTCTTTGGACAAGCCCATACTCTTAGCCATGGCCTGGTTGACCCGTATAAAATTATTCTCTTTATCTTTATAAAAGATCAAGGCCGGCGAAGAATCCAGGATAGTGCTCAGTTCCTGCTGGTGTTTCCGCAATGCGTCAGCTACTTTCTTGCCCTCTGTAATGTCAGTAATGATCCCGATCAATCCGGCCACGGTACCATCAGGATTATTATAGGTCGCTTTATTAAAAATGACCGCGCGGCGGATGCCGTTAGCCTGTTGGATACTGGATTCATAGATCTGCGTACCGGGATGATCGAACAATTCCTGGTCTTTCCGGTGGTACACATCAGCCAGATCTTGTGGTGAGAGGTCATAGACAGATTTTCCTATGATCTCTTCTTTTGATTTCCCGAGAAAACGTTCAAAAGACTGGTTACATCCCAGGTAAATCCCCTTCGTGTCTTTATAGAATACCGGATTAGGGATAGCTTCCAGTAATTGCTGGATAAAAGCCAGTTGATTGGTCAGTTTGTTTTTGGTTTCTTCTATATCAGTGATATCTTCCACGATACCGATAAAGCCGGTAGGTTGGTTCTTGGCGGAGACCATCATTTTAATTTGGGAATGTACCCAATGAATTTCATTCTGCTTATTGAGGATCCTGAAGCTCAGGGAGAATTCTTTACCCTGGGGCAAGGTCTCGGCAATTACTTTCAGGACTTGTTCCTGCTCTTCCGGGTGGATCAATTTTCTCCAGCCATGTCCCAGGCATTCATCAAAGCTCATCCCGGAGAGCGCAATAAGCCTTTTATTAACATAAATAACTTCCCCTTGCATATTCAGGAAGAAAATACCGGCCGGGGCCAGGTCGCTCAAATTACGGAATCTTTCTTCACTCTCGTGCAGGACATTTTCAACCTGCTTGCGATCGCTAATATCCCGGGCAAAACTTAAGATATATTTCTGGCCGCCGATCTCAACCACGCTGGAATTGATCTCTACCGGGATCCTCCGGCCATCTTTAGTGACATGCTCTGATTCAAAGAGTATTTTGTCCTGCTGCAGGAGCTTAGCTACTCTTTCCGGCACCAGCGCCGCATATTCCGGAGAATCTATGCTCGCCGGTCCCATATTCAGGAGCTCAGCCCAAGTATAATGCAGCATCTGGCAGGCGCTCTGGTTAATATCCACGAACCGGGGATTGACCGGATCCATAGTAGCAAGATAGATAGCTTCAGCCGAACCCTCGATCAGGGAGCGGAACTTTTGCTCTGATTTCATTAGTTCCTGCCTGGTCTTTTCCTCCACGGTTACATCACGGAAGATAACCGCGACCCGCTCGCCTACAGGGTAGATGATATTATGCATATACTGGTCATGTTGCGCATCCTGGTAATGGACCAGAGGTATGGTTTTCCCCTCCCCTGACCGCGCGCAATCCACGATCGCCTTATAAATATCGGTCTTTTCCATGGCCGGGAAAAACTTTTTAATATCCTGGCCCAGCACATCCTGCCGTAAAAGGTTATACATCTTTTCCGCCGCACGATTCCAATCAGCGACGATCATTTCCCGGCCCTCATTTTTTACTTCATAAAGAGCGAACCCGTCAGCTATGGTATCAAAAATAGACCGGTATTGCTCCTCATAATCAACCAGTTCCTGATTGACTGACTTCAGGGACAGCCAGACGCCCAGTGTGCTGGCCACAGCCTCCAATATATTTTGTTCATCCGGCTGCTTAAACGGCTTATTTTCAATGTAATACATGGTCAGTTCGCCGGTTTCATGCCCATTGACAAATAATGGCACCGTCAAGCCATATTCAAGATCATCATTATACTTATCAGTGCTGAAAGTTTCTTCCTCAATAGCAATGAGCGGCACGGCCAGCTGGGGATAGGTCATGGCTGCGACCAGCGCTTCCAGGACAAAATGGATCGTATACTCCAGGGAGTCATTCTCCTGCAGTTTTCTGGTTATCAGGGATAAGCTATTTAGTTGGCGCAGGTGCGCTTGCTGGAGTTGGTCCTGTTCTTTTTGGCTGGTCAGATCGCGGAAGAGGATTAATATTTTATTCAGGGTTTTGTTGGCATCAGCCAATAACATCGGGGTAAGGGTTACCGGGAAAACGCTGCCATTCTTACGCATATATTCCTGTTCGATATTGGGCGCGTTCTGCTGCTCTAGGGCAGCTTCCTGGATGATCTGGCTTTCTTGAGGGTGCCATTTGGCGGGGGTCAATTCACGATGGGTTTTCTGCGTTATTTCTTCCCGGGTAAATCCCAGCATAGCCAGGGCCGCCGGATTGGCCTGTATGACCCTGCCGTGTAGGTCAAGCTCCAAAAGCCCATCGTGCATGGTTCCAGAGATAAGTTTGTAGATCTCTTTTTCTTCCACCATTATTACACCCTGTTTTTTAAACTACGGTTATCAGGATATTAGGGAATCAGGGTGAAGTTTATCAGGGTATCAGGGAACCAGGGTATTCCTGATCTCCTGATATTCTGGTATCCACTTCCTGATCTCCTGATTATCTGATCCCCGTTTTGTTCAGACAATCTCAAATTTCAAATCTCAAATTAGTTTGTGTAATCTTCTTTCGTAATCTGTGCCTGCCCGCCAACGCTATAGTGGCGGGAAATCATGTTCACATAACAAATAGCATCTCCCGGTACTTCGGCAGATCCCAATGTTCATCCGCGATCACGCCTTCCAGGTCATCACTGTGTTTGCGGATATGTTCCATCAGCGGTTTCAATTCATTGAAATATACAGCGGCTTTCTCTTTGCCTTCCAGGCTTTTTGCTTTTTCCAGCAATTTCACCAAAACCTGGGTATTTTTCCTTAAATAGAAGATCTTATTGGTGACATCAGCCAAGTGCCCTTTCAGATCCTCAAAAGCTTTCTCATCAATATTCAAACCTATAGTTGCTTTGAGGCCGCTGATCTTTTCCAGATTATTCGCCAACTGTCCCTGGTATTCAAGGCCCGCCGGAACAACTATCGAATCAACCATTTCCCGCAGTGTGCTGGCTTCAATAGTGAGCACAATATTATACATTTCAACCCAGATATTATACCGCGCCATCAATTCATCATAGCTTAATACGCCTTGTTTCTCGAAAATAGCAATATTCCCTTTTTCCGCGAAAGCAGCCAGAGCCTCAGCAGTGGAAGCGACATTGGGCAAGCCGCGTTCCTTAGCCTCAAAGAGCCATTCTGAGGAATAATTATTACCTTCAAACCTGATATTTTTTGTTTCTTTAGCCAGCTTGGCAATTACCGCCACCACCGCTGATTCAAAATCTTTATTTTTCAGTTCTTTAATTATCTCCTCAGCTACATAATTCAGGGAATCGGCAATGATCGTATTGATCACCGTTAATGGCCAGCTGATATTCTGCGATGAACCTACAGCCCGGAACTCAAACTTACTACCGGTGAAAGCAAAGGGCGAGGTGCGGTTACGGTCGGTAGCGTCTTTATTCACTTTCGGCAGCCGGCTCACGCCCAGATCTATAATATCTTTTTTAGTGACCTTATGCGCGGTTCCGGCAACAATGGTGTCCAGCACTTTAGTTAGCTGTTCTCCCAGGAACACAGAGACGATTGCCGGGGGAGCTTCATTAGCTCCCAAGCGGTGTTCATTACCAGCTGAAGCAATACTAGCCCGCAAAAGATCCGCGTGCTTATGAACCGCCCGTAGAACTGCTACCAGCACAGCGAGAAATTGTAGATTATCCTCCGGCGTTAATCCGGGATTAAGCAGGTTATTTCCCTGGTCATCAGCCATAGACCAGTTTACATGCTTACCACTACCATTAATACCGGCAAAAGGTTTCTCATGCAGCAGGCAAACCAGGTTATGGCGCAAGGCTACTTTCTTCATGATTTCCATCAGCAGTTGGTTATGGTCAGCAGCTAAATTGGACTCCTCGAAAATAGGAGCAAATTCAAACTGGTGCGGGGCTACTTCATTATGGCGGGTAGTGACGGGGATACCCATTTTATAGGCTTCCACGGCTACTTCCTCCATATAATTCAGGACCCGCTCCTTGATCGAGCCAAAATACTGGTCTTCCAGCTGCTGCCCTTTTGGTGAAGAGGCGCCGATCAACGTACGCCCGGTCAGCATCAGGTCCTGCCGTAATTTGTAATAGTTGTGATCGATCAGGAAATATTCCTGTTCCGGACCGCAGGTAGAAACTATCTTGGCAATGTCCCGGGGGCTGAATAATTTTAGCAATTTTTTCGCCGCTTTACTGAGGGCTTCATCAGAACGAAGCAAGGGCAGCTTTTTGTCTAAAGCATATCCATGGTAGGAGACGAAAATACTGGGGATACACAGTGTTTTCCCTAACTGGGTCTCGCTGATAAAAGCCGGGCTGGATGGGTCCCAGGCTGTATAGCCGCGGGCTTCAAATGTACTCCTGATACCGCCGCTGGGGAAAGAACTGGCATCTGGTTCACCCAGGATCAGTTTGGATCCGGAAAACTTTTCCTTGACCTTGCCGGCGCCTTGCAGGGAAATGAAGCTGTCATGTTTTTCCGCGGTCAGGCCGGTCATCGGCTGGAACCAATGGGCATAATATACCGCCCCTTTTTCCACAGCCCAGTCTTTCATGGCTCCGGCTATTTCATCAGCCTCTTCCATGCTGATGGTACTGCCGCCGGCTAACCAGCGCTTAAAAGAGACAAAAGTCTTTTTGCCGATCCGTTTCTGCATTTCGCTGATACTGAAAGTATTGGAACCAAAATACCCGGAAACTTTTTTTGGTTTTTCAACTTTTATTAAAGGAACACTCTCGATCTTGTCCACCACTTTTTGCCTGACGCACATAGTCCGTACCTCCACCTGTATTTTCAGATGAGACACTATAATACATTTTTGTATTATACTTTATTACCTGGCTAAATGCAAGCGTTTGGCATTAAACTATTATCTTTTTCTTATAGTTAACCATTTTCAGGATCTCAAACCACAGGATACTAAGTATCCCAGCCGCTGCGCAAATCACCAAATCAATAAAGTGCAGCTGCGAAAAATGGAATAATCTTTTCAAGAATGGGACATTCAGGCTCAATCCCAGGAACAGCGATGCTCCCGCCAAAACCAGCCAAGAGGCCATGTTGGGAGCGCGCAATGTGGCAAGGATCGGTTTAGTCCAGGAACGGTTCGTGAGGATCAGGGCGATATTGGCTACGATCAACGTGGTAAAGGTCAGAGCCCTGGCTTCCATGTCACCCAATCCCCGGAATAAAGCAATGGCATAGACCGCTAAAACCACCACCAAAACCGTTATGCCTTGCAGGACACTGATGCCGATAGTACGCCGGTTGAACAGTGAATGTTGGGGATCACGCGGCGGGCGATCCATGATTTGCGGTTCTTCTTTTTCCGCTTCAAAGACGATCGAGCACGCCGGGTCTATGATCAGCTCCAGGAAAACAATATGCACTGGCAATAAGACCAGGGGCCATCTAAGCAGCACTGGTATCAGGGAAAGCCCGGCGATCGGCACATGAATAGCAAAAATATAAGCCATGGCCTTTTTGATATTATCAAAGATCCTTCGGCCCAGCCTGACCGCAGCGACAATAGAAGAAAAATCATCATCCAGCAATACCAGGCCCGCAGCCTCCCTGGCGACATCGGTCCCGCGGCCGCCCATGGCAATGCCAATATGAGCCGCTTTCAGTGCCGGAGCATCATTTACCCCGTCACCGGTCATAGCCACGATCTCGCCATTAGCTTTCAACGCGTTGACCAGTAACAGTTTTTGTTCCGGCATGATCCGGGTAAAGATATTGGTTTTTTTGATCCGTTCACGCAATTCAGCGGCGCTTAATTTTTCCAGTTCCGGTCCGGTGATATAGTCTTCCGCAGCCTGCAAGCCGATCTGGCGGGCAATATTCATGGCTGTGCCGGGATAGTCCCCCGTGATCATCACGACGCGGATACCGGCTGTGTAACATTCCTTTATAGCTTCAGCGACAGTCGGGCGCACCGGGTCCGTCAATCCTACCAGCCCGACAAATTCAAAAGAAAAATCATGCTGTTGTCCCGGGAGCGACTCTTCTTTGAAATGGGCTTTAGCCACGCCAATGATCCTCAATCCTTCATTGGCCAGGGTATTTATCTGGACATTCAATTCAGCAGCTTCTTTATTATTCATATGGCACAGGTCAATGATCGCTTCCGGGGAACCCTTGGCCGCGATTATATAGTCTTTACCGTCAGGTGATTTCCAGACATGGGACATAGCCAGCAGTTCCTGCGACAAAGGATATTCCTGGACCAGGGCCCAATTATGATGTAAATGTTCCGTATCGGCAAGGGTTTTGGTCCCCAGATCCCTGATGGCTTTTTCCATGGGGTCAAATGGATCATGCTGGCTGGCCAGGATGGCAAATTCCACGATCTCATGGAATTTTTCCGGCAGCCTTCCTTCATACTCAGGGTCCACGGCAAAATATTCTTTTTGGGCGCAAACTTTCCCGACCGTCATTTTATTCATGGTCAGGGTTCCGGTTTTGTCCACGCAGAGCACCGTGGCTGCTCCTAATGTTTCGACTGCCGGTACCCGCCGGGTCAAAACATTTTTTTGGGAAATGCGCCAGGCTCCTAAGGCCAGAAAAATGGTCAGGACCACCGGGAATTCTTCCGGCAGCATGGCCATGGCCAGGGTAAGACCAGCCAGGAAACCATGCAAGAAACTGCCGGTAGTCAAACCATAGGCGACAATAACGATCAAACATAATACTATTCCGCTAATAGCTAAATTCTTAACTAACTTACCGGTTTCCTTCTGCAGGGCTGTTTTTTCTTCTTCCAGGCTTTGCAAGGACTTGCCGATCTTGCCGATCTCTGTATTCAAGCCGGTAGCTTTTACCCGGGCAATCCCCTGTCCGCGCACTACCAGCGTCGCTGAATAAACAAACGGAGTGTCTTCACCTCCTGGACGCGACATTTCTGAATCACCTTTTTCAATGATCTTCCTGACCGGCACTGACTCACCGGTTAATAAGGATTCATCCACGGTAAGAGCGCTGGACCAAAGGATAATGGCATCTGCCGGGATACGGTCTCCTTCAGCCAGGACCAGGATATCTTCTCGCACCACTTCCCGGCCGGCGATACGTAATTGTTTACCATCCCTGATCACCAAGGCCCTGGGACTGGTGATATCCCGCAAAGCCTCCAAAGCCCGCTCGGTCTTGCGTTCCTGGTAAAGGGTAATACCCATCACCACAAAAACAAAGCCCAGCAACATCAATGCTTCCTGTTTGTCTCCTAATAGCCAGTATATTATGCCGCAGGCTACCAGCAGCAGGAACATCGGCTCGCTAAATACTTCACCGGCGATACGCCAGATACTGCGCCGCCGGCTGGATGGCAGTTCATTATACCCTTCTGCCTCCAATCTGGCCTGCACTTCTTTTTGGGAAAGGCCGGCAATATTTTTTATCTCGCTGTAATCCATGATTGGGGAAATCCTTTTTTATTTTCTGATCTTGCGGTAAAGGAAGGAGCTGATAAATAAGACCAGGCTGACCAGGACAATGGTGGCGCCGCTGGGCCAGTCCAGGAAAAATGAAAGCATAATGCCGGTCCAGACTGAAACCAGAGCCACTATCACCGCTGCCAGCAGGGTCATTTTAAAACTTTTGGCTATTTGCAAAGCAGTAGCAGTAGGCACTATCAGCAATGCCGATACCAGCATAATACCCACCACTTTCATGGCCAGCACTACGGTCACGGCAGTCAAGACGACGAGTATTTTATTGATCGCTTTGGTGTTTATACCTTCAGCCTGGGCACATTCCTCATCAAAAGTGACAGCCACCAGGTCATAATAAAAAAGAGCCACGACCGTAATAACAGCCACCGCCAGGGCTATGGACATTCCCACCTCAGCTTTGCTGATCGCCAGGATATTGCCGAACAAATAACTGAACAAATCAATATTAAAGCCTTTAGTAATGCTCACCAAAAGGATGCCGATGGCGATCCCCAGCGCGGAAACAATGCCGATAGCCGCGTCGCCATAAATGTGCTGGGCATCGGTCAGTTTCATGATCCCTAAAGAACTAAGGACCACTAGAGGCAAAGCTATATACACTGGCGTGACATTAAAAAATAAACCTAAGGCTAAGGCCCCAAAAGTCACATGTGAAAGTCCATCACCGATCAATGACAAGCGGCGCAACACCAGGAACACACCCAAGATAGCGCACAAAGCCGCAATAAATGAGCCGGCAATGACTGCCCGCTGCATGAAGCCGTAACTTAGGAAGTTAAATAAGTCCATTGGGATCCTCTATCACTCTCTCACTTTCGGTTTATCATGCCGGTGGCAGATAAGATGCTGGGCATATTCGCCGAAGTATTCGGTAATATCCGGGGAAGCGCAAAAATTATCAAAACCGCCATAGAAGATGATCTTTTTATCAAGATACAGCATTTTCGCGGCATACTTCCCGATAGTACCGATATCATGGGTGATCAGTAATATGGTTACTTTCCTTTTTTCGTTCAGTTCCTTCAGTACCGCGTAAAATCTTTCGCGAGTTTCAGGATCCAGGGCCGTGGTCGGCTCATCCAGGATCAACAGTTCCGGATCACCGACGATAGCCCGGGCTACCATGGCCCGCTGTTGCTGCCCGCCGGAGAGTTCACTGATAAGTTTATGTTTAATATTCCTGATCTCGAGTATGGCGAGAGCCTTATCTATGGCTACTTCATCGGTCCGAAGTATCTGTTTGGGAAATTTTTTACCGGAGAGAAGCCCAAAAGAGACGACCTCCCTGACAGTAGCCGGGAACTGCGGATTAAAAGAGGTTAATTTTTGCGGCAAATAACCTATCCTTTGCCAATCCTTGAACTGGCTTTGCCGGGCGCCTAGAATGCTAATTTCTCCCTGGGTTGGCGGTATCAACCCCAGGATGGTCCGTACCAGCGTGGTTTTGCCGGAACCATTTGGACCCACAATACCGATATAATCACCGGTTTTCGCGGTAAACGAGATCCCGCTCAATACTTCATTGGCCTGGTATTTCACCGTGACCTGGTCTACGGCTAACGAAATTACGGACATGACAATCCCAGTTTTAAGTTTTTTAAATTTACTTTCATAATATCAATAAAAGTCACTCCCCTATCCAGTTCTTCCCTGGACACATTATGGGCGGCAGAGAGTTCCAGCAGACGTACTCCGGTCTCCTGAGCCAGGGTTTCAGCAACCCTTGGGGAAACAAGTTCTTCATAAAAAATATATTTCACTTTATTTTTCCTGATCGTGTCAACCAATTCAGCCAGATTCCTGGGCGTCGGCTCCGCGTCCGGGGATAATCCTTTATAGGCAGCTATATACTGTAAGTGATAACGCCGCGCCAGGTAGCCAAAAGCAAAATGCCCGCTCTGGATCAGCACTTTATCCTGGCAGCCTGACAACTCTTTCTGGTACTCAGTATCCAGGTCGGCCAGTTTTTTATTATATTGCCTGGCGGTAGCCAGGAAAAAACTCCTGTTAGCCGGATCCACGGCTATCAAGGTATCGCGGATGCGGTCCACCATGACCATAGCTTTGGTAAAATCAAGCCACGTATGCGGATCTTTGTCTGTAAACCCGCCACTGGCTTCCAGCACTCTTAACTTTGTATTGTCAACGCCGCTGATAAATTTTCCCGCCCACGGTTCCATGATCGCACTGGTATAGATAAATATATCCGCTTTGCTTACTTTGACCACATCCCCGGCAGATGGTTCGTAACTGTGCGCCTCCACGCCGGGAGGCAGTAACAATACTACTGAGATTTTGTCCTGGCCGACCTGACGCGCGAAATCATAAATTGGGAACAAGGTGGTAATTACGGTGGGTTTGTTTTCTGCGGCTTGTAGAATGGAATTAAAAGATAACAGTAAAAAGAATAAAAAAAAACTTTTTTTTAGCACTTTCCCCCCTATCTAGAATCCTAGGTCGCTATACAAGGTGGTAGAGGACTGTAAATACTTGGCCTGGCTGGTTTCACTGATCCAGTTACCTTTAACCGTGATATTATTTTGGATCCGGCAATTACCCCAGCCCTGGCCGGCAAATTTCGGAATAGTTTCCCAGTCCCAGTTAATATAGGATATCACCTTTACTTTGTTGGTACTGATAAAATCAAAGAATGGTTCGAACCAGTCATCCCAGGATGATTGTCCCGATAAGGTTCCTATACCGTCTGGCGTAGCTTCCGCGATCATCAGCGGCTTATTATGCTGGACCGCTATGGCGGCTATATCCTCCATGTTCGCGGTATACCTGGTAAAGAAAAAGGAAAGCCCTACCCAATCCACGTAACTATCGCCCGGATAATAATCCATGGCGGTGATTGAATTACTTTGGGCCCAGGAATGCCACACATAGGCCACATTGGTTAAGCCCTGGGAACGAAGATGATCAACTACATGCTGATAAGCCTGTATAAATTTTTCAGCGGTATAATGAAAATCTGGATTATCAAATTCATACCCTACCCGCAAATAAACCGGCCGGTCTAAATTTCTCAACCAGTTACCCAAAGTATCCAAGTTCGTATCATAGATGCCATTAGCGATACGGTCAAGATCATCTTCAGCGCCTGTTGTGCCAGACATCCATAAGCCTACCTGAATAGCCATTTCTGGATAGATAGAAAAACTGACCGGGAAATCCCATGTACCGCTGTCCGCGTTAATCTGCATACTGATACCCTGTAATTGCTGGACTGAAGTATAAAACATCAATCCTCCGGGAGTCCCTATATCCGAGATATACTGATCATGCGCGGCTTTATCCTGGCCGATGATCAGGAGCACTTTGCCGTCTTCCGGTTCATATTTTCCCAATAAGGGCGATCTTACTGCCGCCGCCGGCGGGGCGGGAACACGAACTTTTTCATCCAGTTCTCTTATTTTATTATGTACTGCCCCGGTCATGCCGAAACTTATTCCTCCGGCCCAGGCCATCCCCAATCTTAATTGTAATCCCATTAAAAGAAAACATATTAGGTACGCTCTTTTCATTCGTCCAGCCTTTATTCGTCTTCGTATTCTTCTTCTTCTTCGTATTCTTCCTCTGCTATTTTTTGCTTGTGCTTTACTTTTCTTGTTTTGCGCCGGCTGGTTTCTTGTTGGCTGCCGAAATACCAGTTCAGGCCAAAATTAACAACATATTCTATACCCCTGACACTGAGCGAAGATTCTTTGTCTTTCAAAATGATAAAAGCCGGGCCAAAATCAACCTGCAGGGAAAAATGGCTCAATAAAAAAAACTCCATGCCTAAATAGAGCTCTTCGGCAAAACCATGGCCTTTGCTTTCCTCACCTTTAAAACTGACATAATCCGACTCAATACCCATAAACAGAACGGCGTTGCTCTCCGGGTTAAAGTAGTAATTGCCCCGTAATCCGCCAATGACTATATCCTCCGCGAACTGTCCGCGCAGTTCCAGGCTCAGTTTGTCATTGAACAAATATTTAATCCCTGCGCCGGGATAATTCAATCCTACTCCCCAGCGCGGCATCAATTCTGCGCCGGTTACCGTGGCACACAGCAGGAACAAAAAAAACAACAGCAGCATTGTACTTAAAATATATTTCATACTAAAATACTACCCCATTTCTGCACTTTAAGCAAGGGAAAATCATTCCTTCTTAATAGACCTGTTTAGCCGGTAATCGGTCCCAATCCTTTAATAGATCCAGGCACTCTTTCCTGGCGCAATCTCTGATTATTATCACGGTACTCCGGCCAAGTTTTTTCAGTAGGCTATTGCTAATAACCAGCTCATTGAATCCTCTTTTTCGTACATCACTGATCCTTGTGCCATAATAAATTTTCGTTATCTTAGCCCAGTGGATAGCCGCAAAGCACATCGGGCAGGGTTCAGTCGTGGAATATATCTCACAGCCGCTCAAGTCAAAGGTTCTCAGTTTTTTAGCCGCCTGCCTAATGGCATTTATTTCAGCATGGCAGGTAGAGTCATGGTTGAGGACAGTGTTCCGGGCAACGGCTATCACCCTGCCCCTCTTGACGATACAGGCCCCAAAAGGCCCACCCAGCATATTCTTCAGATTTTTCCGTGCTTCCAGAATAGCTAGCATCATGAATTTCTTAGAAGGCATAACTCTCCCCAAATCCTAAATTCTAATATCTAAACACTAAACAAATTCCAAGCACTAAATCCAAATTTCATAAACATAGGACCAGGTTAGTTTTGAGCATTTGAAATTAGTATTTGTTTAGAATTTCGTGCTTCGAATTTAGAGTTTATTTCTTTATCATTATCAGCATCATTTTAAATTTCTTAACTGCTTTTAAAGCATGCGGACGGTTCGCTGGCAAGGTTACCAAATCTCCCTTAACCGCTCGTTGCAGTTTACCGGCTATCGTTATTTCAGCTTCCCCTTCAACCAGATAGACCAGGGCATCGAAGGGAGCAGTATGCTCACTCAATCCTTGCCCTTTAGCGAACGAAAAAAGTGTCACAGTCCCAGTGTCTTTTTTAACCACTGTGCGGCTAACTACCGCCCCTTTTTGGTAGGCAATCATTTTAATTAACTGAGTCATTATTGGTTCCTTTTCTATTGCTCCCAGTGCAAACTGCGCTGGACAGCTTCTTGCCATTTTAGATAATACTCTGCGGCGATTTTTTCTTCTAACTGCGGCTTAAACACACGGTCTTCACTGACAATTTTCTTAAACTCTTCCTGGCTCCAGAATTTCGCGCTGAGGCCGCTCACTCCCGCAGCGCCTAGTGCAGTAGTTTCATTCATGGTGGTCCGCTCAATAGCGATCCTCGCTATATCTGCCTGGAACTGCAGGAGAAAATTATTCGCTGCCGCGCCGCCATCCACCCGCAGGACAGCCATTTTTAGCTGTCTGGAGCGCTGCATTTCATCTACCACTTCCCGCACCTGAAAAGCCATTGCTTCCAAAGCTGCCCTGGCTATATTCGCCCTGGTCGTTTTTCTGGTCAAGCCAATGATCATCCCCCGGGCCTGCGGATCCCAGTACGGCGCACCCAGGCCCTGTAAAGCAGGCACAAAATATATTCCTTCATTATCCTGAAGGGAAGCAGCCAGTTGTTCGCTGTCGCTGGCTTTTTCAATTATTTTCATTCCATCACGCAGCCATTGCAGCGCTGCCCCGCCAATGAAAATACTTCCTTCCAAGGCATAATTCACCACCCCGCCTATTTTCCAGGCCACGGTAGATACCAGGCGTTCCGAATGTCTCAGCTCGCCCAATGTATTAGCCATAGCGAATATCCCGGTGCCATAAGTAACTTTAGCCCGGTCTTCATCCCAGCCGCATTGCGCCAGCAGGGCTGCCTGCTGGTCCCCTAAAATACCGGCAATGGGAATTTCCCGCCCGATAAATTTTTTATCCAGTACGCCAAAAACAGCGTCAGAATCTTTTACTTCCGGCAGGATTGCCGCCGGAACATCAAAAATACGCAATAATTCAGGCTCAAAGCGCATTTGGGTAATATCGAAGAGCAGGGTTCGGGAAGCATTACTGGGGTCAGTAGCATGCTCTTTGCCACCGGTCAGGTTCCATAAGAGCCATGTATCAGGAGTGCCAAAAATAATTTCTCCGCGAGCGATTTTCTCTTTCACCTCGGGTACCTGGTTTATCACCCAGGCTATTTTGGTAGCGGAAAAATAAGGGTCCAGGAATAAGCCGGTTTTTTGTTTTATCAGCTCTTTATGGACAGCCAGATGCCGGCACATTTTTTCCGTGCGGCGGTCCTGCCAGACAATAGCATTATAAACCGGTTGGCCTGTTTTCTTGTCCCAGAGGATCGAAGTTTCCCGCTGGTTAGTAATGCCGATAGACTCAATATTCTCCGGCCCGACAATGCCTGCTACATCCTGCAAAGCTTGTAAAGCGGTCTTTAGAATTGCCTGGGGATCATGTTCTACCCAGCCGGCCTGCGGGAAGATCTGCGGGAATTCATAGTATGATTTAGCCGCAACCGTGCCATCCCGGGTAAAAGCCATTACCCGGTTGCCGGTTGTGCCAAGATCAAACGCTACGATCACTTTAGGATTCATCATCTAGTCCTATAAAAAAACGGTTATACCGCGTGCGGTATAACCGTTTATAGAATTACGACTAATTTTTATTATCATTGCCTGGAAAATCCTTGGCGAATTTGGCGATCCATTCCCGCGCTGCCTCCCGACCATCCAGTATCCGTCCTTCTCGTTCCGCAATTTCTTTCTTATAATGCTGGATATGGCAGACTTGTTCTACCATCCTGGTCCGGAAAGCTTCTTTTTCCTCATCAAATTCAACCCCGATATCAAACTGGTTGCCTTTTTTCCTGCACCATACTACCCGGGCTTTGGTTTCAAAAGGAGGCTGACTAACCGGTATCTTGATATCGATTATTGTTCCTTTTTCTATATATTGATCAGCCTGCAGTGAGAGGCCGCCGATACTGATATTCTTCAGTCTCTGCTCACGCGGGGCAGCCTGGGCCAAGTGATGAATCTCTATGGGAATATCTGCCGGATGTCTGATGTAATTTCTCATATGTATAATAATAATCCCTGTCTGGAATTTGGTCAAGCTTAAAATATTATTATTCTTGACTTGAATTCCAACCATACCCCCCCAAAAAGAATAAAGCACGGCAACCAAGACTGATCACCGTACTCAGGTTTATTAATTATTATAGCACAAAATTTCACATCTTGGGTAGATTTGTCTTGCCCATCAGGAACTTATCTATATGATAAGCCGCGGTGCGGCCCTCGGATATGGCCCAGACGATCAGGGACTGGCCCCGGTGCATATCCCCGGCAGTGAACACTTTCTTGACCGAGGTCTGGTGGTTTTCGCCGGCCTTAACATTGCCTCTCTGGTCCAGTTCCACTTTCAGTTTTTCCAGTAATCCTTTTTGTTCCGGATGCAGGAAGCCCAGCGCCAACAGCACCAGGTCTGCTTCAATATTGAACTCACTGCCAGCTATTTCCTTAGGTGACACACAACCCTTGGCATCTTTCCCTGACCAATCAAGACGGATGCATTCCAGCTGTTTGACCTGTCCTTTTTCCCCGCTGAATTTCCTGGTCTGGATGGCCCACTCTCTTTCCCCGCCTTCTTCATGGCTGGAAGAAGTCTTCAATAGCATCGGGTATTTGGGCCAGGGGAATTGCCCAGTCCGGCATTCCGGGGCCTTCGGCAGCAATTCTATCTGCACTACACAGCTAGCCCCTTGCCGGTGGGCTGTGCCCACGCAGTCAGCGCCAGTGTCACCGCCGCCGATCACTACCACTTTTTTGCCTTTTGCGTCTATCACCTGGTTGGCTGGTATCTTCTCTCCGCCTACCCTTTTATTGGACTGGGTCAGGTAATCCATAGCAAAATGAATGCCTTTTAATTCCCGCCCCGCTATTTTAAGGTCCCGCGGCTGGCGCGAGCCTCCCGCCAGGCAGACAGCGTCAAATTCTTTCAGCAGTTTAACCGCAGGATAATCAATTCCGGCGTTTACATTGGCACGAAATTCGATGCCTTCTTTTTCATAGATCTCCAGCCGGCGGTCCAGGATACTCTTTTCCAACTTAAAATCAGGGATACCATAGCGCAAAATGCCTCCTGGTTTAGCGTCTTTTTCAAAAACCGTCACTTTATGCCCGGCTTTATTCAACTGGTCTGCCGCGGCCAATCCTGCCGGGCCGGAACCGATCACCGCCACTTTCTTGCCGGTACGTTTCAGCGGCGGCTCTGGCTTGATCAACCCCATCTTGAAGGCATATTCAATGATCGCCAGTTCATTCTCGCGGATCGTGACCGGATCATCGTTAATGCCCAGGACACAGGCAAACTCACACAGTGCCGGACACAAACGGCCGGTAATTTCCGGCAGGTTATTGCTGGCGTGCAGGAGCTCAATGGCCCGTTCCCAGTGCGAGCGGTAAACCAGGTCGTTCCAGTCAGGAATGTAATTACCGATCGGGCAGCCCCAGTGACAAAACGGGGTGCCGCAATCCATGCACCGCGAAGCCTGCTCCTGCGTTATTTCCTCCTTACGCGGGATCACCACATCACGATAGTCCTTGACGCGTAAGCACGCCGGCCGGTATTTTGTTTTTAATCTCTTAACCTTCAAAAAACCCTTCGGATCACCCATGTTTTCTCCATCGAATAGTTTTAAGTTTTGAATTTTGAGTTTTGAGTTTAGGAAAAATGCTTTATCTTTTTCTGTTATTATATATGGCTTTTTACCACAACTCAAAACTTATAACTTATAACTCAAAACTGCTTTCAATTAACCGTCGTAAGATTGCTCTAAGTCTAACTTGTCTGCTTTTTTCCTGGATTCCAGTATCTTCTTGTATTCCAATGGCATGATCTTGACAAATTTTCTGCGTTGTCCTTCAAAATCCGCCAGTACTTTCTGCGCGTATTCACTGCCAGTGTATTTTTTGTGGTTTTCCAGCAGGTTCTTTATCGTCGACGCGTCTTCCTCGCTGATCGGTTCCAACTCCACCATATCCTGGTTGCACCTGGCCGGGAAATTTCCATCCTCATCCAGCACATAAGCCACGCCGCCGCTCATGCCAGCCGCGAAATTGCGCCCGGTACTGCCCAGGACCACGATCCTGCCGCCGGTCATATATTCACAGCCGTGGTCGCCTACGCCTTCCACTACCGCGTTCAACCCGGAATTCCTGATGCAGAATCTTTCCCCGGCGCGGCCGCGGATATAAGCTTCCCCGGTGATGGCGCCGTAAAAAGTGGTATTCCCGATAATAATATTCTCTTCCGGCCGGTAATCGGTTTTCCGGTCAGGATAAATTATTATCTTCCCGCCGGATAGGCCCTTGCCGACATAATCATTAGCTAGGCCTTCCAGTTCTAAAGTCACGCCTTTGGCCAGCCACGCGCCGAAACTCTGCCCGGCCATGCCCTTGAATTTAAAATTAATGGAATCTTCCGGCAAACCGGCTTCGCCATATTTTTTGCAAACCTCGCCGCTCAACATGGCGCCGGTTGTGCGGTTGGTATTCTTGATCGCGAGCTCTGCTTTGACCGGTTCCTTTTTTTCCAGGGCTGGTCTGGCCAGGATGATCAACTGGCGGTCTAATACCTGGTCGATATTATGGTTTTGTTTAATCATCTGGTGTGTTTCAATATTTTTATTGGTTTTCGGTTTATAGAGCATGCGGGAATAATCCAGGCCTTTAGTTTTCCAGTCGAGCATATCCTTGTTCAGTTCCAGCAGGTCTGTCCGCCCGACCATCTCATCCAAGGTAGAGACACCCAGCCCAGCCATGCTCTCCCGAAGTTCTTCAGCCACGAAACGGAAATAATTCACCAAATATTCCGGCTTGCCGCGGAACCGCTTACGCAAATCTACGTCCTGGGTGTAAACCCCGACCGAGCAATTATTCAAGTGACAATGTCTTAGCATCACGCAACCCAGTACGATCAGGGCCGCGGTGCCAAAACCGAATTCTTCGGCTCCCAGCATTGCCGCAATGGCCAGGTCACGGCCGGTGCGCATCTGCCCGTCAGTTTGCAAACGGACCCGGCTCCGCAGGTCATTGAGCACCAGGGTCTGGTGCGTTTCTGATAATCCAAGCTCCCAGGGCAGTCCGGCATGCTTGACCGAGCTCAAGGGTGATGCTCCGGTCCCACCGTCCCCGCCAGAGATCAGGATCATATCAGCATGGCCCTTGGCGACGCCAGCAGCGACAGTCCCCACGCCGATTTCTGAGACCAGTTTAACGCTGACGCGCGCGGTAGGGTTAGTATTTTTCAAGTCGAAGATCAATTGGGCCAGGTCCTCGATCGAATAAATGTCATGGTGCGGCGGCGGCGAGATCAGGGTAACTCCGGGAGTAGTATAACGGGTTTTAGCAATGATCGCGCTGACCTTATGCCCGGGTAATTGCCCGCCTTCGCCTGGTTTTGCTCCCTGGGCGATCTTGATCTGTATTTCATCGGCATTGACCAAGTAATTGGTGGTCACGCCGAAACGGCCCGAAGCGACTTGTTTGATCGCGCTGCGTGCCGAATCCCCGTTCGGCAATGGCGCGAACCTCGCCGGGTCCTCTCCGCCTTCCCCGGTATTTGACCTGCCGCCAAGGCGGTTCATGGCGATAGCCATGGTTTCATGCGTTTCCTTGCTGATCGAGCCGAAGCTCATGGCTCCGGTCACAAAATGTTTGACTATGCTTTCAATTGGTTCCACTTTATCCAAAGAAATTGGGTTGGCTTTTTTAAATTTCAGCAAACTGCGCAAAGTCGTCGGATGTCCCGATTGGTCATTGATCAGGCCGGCAAACTCTTGATACTTCTGGTAATCCCCGCTACGAGTGGCATCCTGCAGCGCGGCAATACTTTCCGGATTCCATAGATGGAATTCCCCATCCTGTTTCCACTGGTATAATCCGCCGGTGATCAAATGCGGGGTTTTGAATTCTTCGCGCAAAGGATACGCCTGCTGATGACGCAAAATAGTTTCCCGGGCCAGGGTTTTCATATTCGCCCCGCCGATACGGGAAACAGTGCCGGCAAAACATCTCTCGATCACCTCGTCAGCCAAACCAAGAGCTTCGTAGATCTGGGCTCCGCGATAGCTTTGCAAAGTTGAAATTCCCATTTTCGAAAGAACTTTTTTAATACCCTTATTAACTGCTTTAATATAATTATCCACAGCCTTGTCCAGGCGGAGATGCACGTCCCCTTCCAGGATAAGGTGCTCGATAGCTTCATAAGCCAGGTAAGGATTTACCACTCCCGCGCCGAAAGCTAACAAGAGGGTAAAATGATTCACTTCCCTAGGCTCAGCGCTTTCCACAATTATGGCGATCTGCGCGCGTAATCCTTTTTTCACCAGGTATTGGTGGACCGCCCCGGTCGCCAGCAGGGCCGGTACCGCGGCTTGTTTCCGGCTGACTCCCCGGTCGCTCAAAATAATGAAGGTAAATCCTTCACTGATCGCTTCCCGCGCGTCAGCGCAGATGCGGTCAAGTGCTTTCAGGAATTCTTTTTCATCCTCTACTTCATCCCCTTGTACCGGGAACAGGATCGAGATCCGCTTGGCGCGAAATCCCGGCTCTTTAATAGAATGTATCCGGGTAAGCTCATCGTTAGTTATGACTGGCAGCGGTACCCGGAGCTTGCGGCAATTTTGGGGTACTTCTTCGAGCAAATTCTTCCGCGGGCCCATGAAACTTTCCAGGCTCATGACCAGCTCTTCCCGGATCGGGTCGATCGGCGGATTGGTCACCTGGGCAAAAAGCATCCGGAAATACGTATAGGGTAATTGCGGTTTCTTGCTTAACACCGCGTGCGGCGTATCATTACCCATGGAACCGACTGGTTCCTGTCCATTTTCCACCATCGGCTTGATAATGGTTTTCAGGTCTTCCCGGCTGTAGCCGAACGCTTTCATATCAGTCAGTATATCTGTTGATTTTAAATACGAACTCTTGTCCAGGGGCATCATCACTGCTTCCGGCAGGCTGTCCAGTTCCAGCATATTATCTTTGATCCATTCGCCATACGGATTGCGTCCGGACATTTGTTCTTTCAATTCCCGGTCAGCGATGATCCGTCCAGCTTCAGTATCGATAAAGAACATTTTCCCCGGCTCCAGGCGGCCAGAATACAGGATATCCTGCGGCGCTATATCCGCTACTCCCACTTCCGAAGCCATAACCACCAGGTCTTTTTTGGTTACCAGGTACCGGGCTGGCCGCAAGCCATTGCGGTCCAATACCGCGCCGATCTGCCGGCCGTCGGTAAATGCGATCGCTGCCGGGCCGTCCCAGGGCTCCATCAGGCAGGTATGGTACATATAAAAATCTTTCAACTGCTGATCCATCAAGTCATTGTGCTCCCAGGCAGACGGTATCAGCATAGTCATGGCCTGAGCCAAAGACCGGCCGGACAAAACCATTAATTCGAAAACATTATCGATTGACGCAGAATCACTACCGTTAGGCACGATCGTCGGCATGATCTTTTTCAGATCGTCGCCGAATAATTTACTTTTCAGCAACCCTTCCTTAGCCCGCATCCAGTTGATATTGCCCCGCAGGGTATTGATCTCGCCATTATGCGCCAGGAAACGGAACGGCTGGGCCAGGTCCCAGGTCGGGAAAGTGTTGGTGCTATAACGCGAATGCACCAGGCAGATCGCGCTATGCAGATCCGGATTTTTCAGGTCGACAAAATATTCTACCACCTGCTCCGGCATCAATAGGCCTTTATAGGAGAAAGTCCGGCTGGACAGGTTAGTAATATAGAAAAATGATTTCTGTTTAAGGTGTGAATCGCGGATAGCGTTTTCAGCTAATTTGCGGATAATGTAGAGTTTTCTTTCAAGATAGAGACTATCCTGTCCGGTATTAGTGCCGGCAGAAACGATGAATACCTGTTCGATCATTGGCTCGGTTTCGCGGGCAGTCTTGCCTATAACCGAGTTATCTACCGGTACTTTGCGCCAGCCCAGCAGATCGCATTTTTCATTCTGAGCGATCGCGGCAAATTTCTTTTTACAGTATTCCCTTTCTTTGGTGTCTGTAGGCAAAAACACCATACCAGCGCCATACTTCCCGGCAGCAGGCAAATTAATGCCGGCTCCCCGGCACACCTGGCTGAAGAATTCATGCGGCAGCTGGATCAGGATGCCTGCCCCGTCACCGGTCTTGGGATCAGATCCCGTCGCTCCGCGGTGAGCTAGCCGGTTAAGCACTTCTAATCCTTGCTTGACTATCTCATTGGAGCGTTGTCCTTTAATATTACAGACAAAGCCAACCCCGCAAGAATCATGTTCATACCGCGGATCGTACAACCCTTGTTGTTTCATCTGGCTTCCTTCCATCTCATAATGTCAATTCCCAGTTTTTTGATCTTGGTACGAAGGGTATTTCTATTTATACCTAATATCCTGGCAGTTTTCAATTGATTTCCTTCGGTTTGTTCTAAAACAAAATCAACCAGCTGTTTTTCTACTTTAGCCATTACCGTCTTATAGAGGACACCGCTTTTTTCCTCTACTACGCCATAGCCTTCAGCTTTAAGCATCTGGCTGACTATTTCCTGGATCTTTTTTTCGTTTTCCGCGATAAGTACAGTTATCATAAATTCACCATTTATTGCCTATAAATTAATCAGTAAAAGTTAAAAAAATTAAGCTTTAAGTAAAGTTGATAAATTAGTATATAGTTTTTTTGCCTGTTGTTCCATTATCTCTTTCCTTTTATACGCACCCATAAGCAATTCCACCGGATCAGGCAGGCTTTCATCTGCCTTAACCCAGGACCAGATCATATCTGTACTAACTTCTACATGAAATTGCAGGCCATAAGCATTTTTACCGCAGCGGAAGGCCTGGTTCCGGCAGGTCTCGGCAGTCGCTAACAATACTCCACCGTCAGGAATCGTAAAAGTATCTTCATGCCACTGGAACACTTCTAAAGGCCCGTCCACTCCCTGCAGGAGCGGATCATGGGCAGCTTCCAGGGTCAAGGACACGTTAAACCAGCCGACCTCTTTTTCCGGAGCCTTGATCACTGCCGCGCCGCAGGCTTTAGCCAGCAGCTGGGAGCCCAGGCAAATGCCCAGGTACGGGATCTCCTGCTCCACTACTTTCTTGATAAAAACATTTTCCTCTTTCAGGAAAGGGTATTTATCCTCTTCATACACATTCATCGGGCCGCCCATTACCACAACTGCCGCTACCTGTTCCAGGCCGAGGTCCAGGCGCTCTCCCCTGAATAAGTCTATTGTATGAAGTTCCCAGGCAGAATTGCGGAAAAAATCCCCAATACTGCCCGGGCCCTCATTTTCAACATGTTTTACGACCAAAATTTTCTTTTTCATTGGCTCCCGCTACATCACGAACAGCATTTCGCGGTATTTCGGCAGGTCCCAATGCTCATCTGAGATCACGGTCTCCAGGTCATCGCAATGCCTGCGGATATGTTCCATCAAAGGCTTCAGCTCGTTGAAATACGTCTCTGCTTTTTCCGGCCCTTCTTCTCCAGCTGCTTTTTCCAGCAGTTTGGCCATAGCCACGGTATGCTTCCGGACATAGTAGATCTTGTAAGTGACTTCTGATAAATGATCTTTCATGTCAGCATAGGCAGCTTCGTCAATTTTTAAACCGGCGCTGGTCTTGAGTTGGGTAAGTTCAGAAACGATCTTCGCCAGTTGACTCTGGTAATCCAGTCCTGACGGCACGACGTTGGCATTGACCATTTCTTTGAGGGTATTAGCTTCGATAGTGAGCATGGTATTGTACATTTCGATCCAGATATGGTAACGGGACACCAGCTCATCTCTGGTCAAAACTCCCAGTTTTTCGAAAATAGCAATATTGTCTTTCTTGCTGATGGCTTTCAATGCTTCATAGGTAGCGGCAATATTGGGCAAGCCCCTCTTGGCTGCTTCTGTGACCCATTCTGCCGCGTAGTTATTGCCCTCGAAACGGATCTTCTTGGTCTCTTTCACCAAAGAAGTGACCACCGCCATGACCGCGCTCTCGAGATCTTTGGATTTGGTTTGTTTCTCGATCTGCTCCGCCACATAGGTCAGAGAATCCGCGATGATCGTATTCAGGATCATGATCGGAGTGGAAATATTCTGGGAAGAACCCAGGGCCCGGAACTCGAACTTGGCCCCGGTAAAAGCAAAGGGCGAAGTACGGTTGCGGTCAGTGGCATCTTTGTTAATAGTCGGCAGTTTGCCTACTCCCAGGTTGATTATATCCTGTTTGCTGACTTTTTGTTTGGTGCCTTTCTCGATAGTATCGAGGATCACGGTCAATTGCTCTCCCAAAAACACCGAGACGATCGCCGGCGGTGCTTCATTTGCGCCCAGGCGATGTTCATTACCGGCAAAAGCAATACTGGCTCTCAGCAGGTCGGCATGATTATACACGGCGCGCAGGATCGCGGTCAGGACTGCCAGGAATTGCAGATTCTCCTGCGGCGAATGCCCCGGATTCAATAAATTATTTCCCTGGTCATCAGCCATGGACCAGTTCAAATGTTTGCCGCTGCCGTTAATACCGGCAAAGGGTTTTTCATGCATCAGACAAACCAGGTCATGGCGCAGGGCTACCTTCTTCATTATATCCATCAACATCTGGTTATGGTCCGCCGCCAGGTTGGATTCCTCGAAGATCGGGGCAAACTCATACTGGTGCGGCGCTACTTCATTATGGCGGGTGCTTACCGGGATACCGACTTTATAGGCTTCGGCGCACACTTCCTGCATATAGTTCAGCGCCCGGTCCTTGATCGAACCGAAATACTGGTCTTCCAGTTGTTGGCCTTTCGGCGACGGAGCACCGATCAAAGTGCGTCCGGTCAGCATCAGGTCCTGTCTCATATTATTGTAATGCTTATCGATCAGGAAATATTCCTGTTCCGGGCCGCAGGTGGAAACTACTTTCCGCACATTCTTCTTGAATACTTTCAATAATTTCACCGCGGCTTTGCTGATCGCTTCATCAGATCTTAGCAACGGCAGTTTTTTATCCAAAGCATAGCCATGGTAAGAAACAAAGATACAAGGTATGCATAAAGTTTTGCCTAACGCGGTTTCGCTGATAAAAGCCGGGCTGGAAGGATCCCAGGCTGTATAACCGCGGGCTTCAAAAGTGCTCCTGATACCGCCGGAAGGGAAACTGGAAGCATCCGGCTCACCCAGGATCAGCTTGGACCCGGAGAATTTCTCGATCACTTTGCCGCCTTTAAAGGTCAGGAAAGTATCATGCTTCTCGGCGGTCAAACCAGTCATCGGCTGGAACCAATGGGCATAGAAGTCCACTCCTCTTTCCACGGCCCAGTTCTTCATTGCCTCGGCTATTTCATCAGCTTCTTTCTCATTGATGCTTTTGCCTTCACTGAGCCACAGCTTAAAAGAGTCCATAGTCTTCTTGCTGACCCTCTTCTGCATTTCCGCCTGGTTGAAAGTATTCACCCCAAAATAACTGGTGACTTTTTTCGGCTTTTCGTCCTTCACCAACTCCACACTACCGATGTTCTTCAATACGCTATGCCTGACATTCATCTTCTTCCCCTCCTAATATTTTTTAATTCGCGTAATCTGTCCTTCTAATCCGCGGAATCCCCACTTAACTGCTCTAATAGCCATTTAAAACCGGTAAAACAGTGGGCCTAAAATAAAAAAAACGTCCAACAAAGTCAATATCATTGACCAAATTGAACGTCTGTGTTCAGTGTTATCTATCTATTTCAGCACTACCTTGTGCCTAATTTTTATTCAGTTGTTGCCTACTATTAATACAAGTAAAAATCTGCCGCTCTTGGTAACTATAGCGCCTCCACTCCCTTTTCCGAGGTCCTGATCCTGATCGCGTCAACAATGGGATAGATAAATATCTTGCCGTCACCGATCTCCCCGGTCTTGGCAAATTTTATGATCGCGTCCGTGATCTTGTCCACATCCGCGTCCCTGGCAATGATCTCCAGTTTTACTTTGGGCACAAAATCCACTTTCATGGTCTCGCCCCGCCATTGTTGTTCCTTGCCTTTGTGCGTGCCGTGGCCTTCAATATTACTGATCATCAAGCCGGGGTAACCTACTTCGCTCAGGGCTTTGCGCACCTCGCCGACTTTTTCCGGCCGGATCACGGCTTCTATTTTTTTCATTTTAGCCCTCCTTCTCGAATTTCTTGAACAGGTTAATGACATCTGCTGGTGTCTTGGTAGCATGGATCAGATCATTACGAAAAGTTTCATTGCGCAGCAGCTTGGATAGTTGGGACAGCAACTGCAGGTACAAGCTGAGAGCCTGCGGATTAGTACCCATGGCAAAGATCAAGTTCACTTCATCCCCATCCATTGAGGCGAAATCAACCCCGGCGCTGGAACGGGCGAATCCTATTACAAACCCATCCACGGATTGGGTCGGCGCGTGCGGTATGGCCACTTTGTGGCCAATGCCTGTCGAACCCAGTTTTTCCCGCTCCAGCAGGTCATGGATGAATAGCTGCTCATCATTAACCAGGCCAACCCGGGCCATATGGCCGGACAATTCCCGTATCGCTTCTTCCTTGGTCGTCGCCTTCAGGTCCATCAGGCAGGCATCTTTTTGCAAATACTCTGATATTCTTTCCATCTAGGTTATCTCCTTATATAACTTCTCGACTTCTTCGGGATTTTTGACTATCACTACCGGGCACTTCGCTTCCCGGAAGAGCAGTTCCCCTTCATCTGAAAAAACTTCTTTGCGTGAGGTTATTTCCTTAGGATTTCCCATCACCAGCAGGCAGGTGCTGGTCTCCTGGGCTTTCTTGATTATTTCTTCATGTACCATGCCGCGCAGAACCATGCTCTCGAATTCAATCTTTTTGGTTTCAGCCGCTTTCTTGATCCGCTCCAGGAAAAGCTTTCCCTGTTCTTCCAGGTCTTTCTCATAGACTTTCGCCTCGATATCCACTACTACCCGGCTGCGCATCAGGTCCTGCAATAAACGCTCATTCACTACATATACAGCGGTGAGTTTCGAAGACATGACCCGGGCCAGGTAAATTGCGTACTTGGCTGTAATGATAGAAGCCGCGCCGCCCGCGACTGCTACCATGATGTTTTTAATGGGCATCTTTGCACCTTTACTTTTTTATTTTTTGTTTAATCAGTTTGAGCATGGAAAAAGCATCCCGGGATTCTTCTTCCAGGCGGTCATTGATATTTTTTTCCGCTTCCTGATAATAAGGTATATACACTTTTTCCAGGGCATTGACCTTCCGGATGGTCTTTTGCGCTTCCTGGGCCAACCGTAAAGTAGTGATCTTCAGCTCTGCCAGCCGCGCCAGCAAGACCAGTATTTTCTTGAACCGGTCAGTCGCATCCTCAGCCGCCATATTCACTTTCAAGGAGCTGAAATAAGGCGGATGGTCTTTCATCTGGAGATTGATCACCGGCACTGACACGCCCATCACGCGGCGCGAAGTCAGGCGCAGGTTCGCTTCTGTTTAGATCGGAAGA
>JAQTPL010000030.1 GCA_028712895.1 bacterium
CCTTCTATTTCCGCGAATACTTCATTTTTCTCGCCTATAACTACTTAGCTATCCTTATCAACTGCCGCTATCCTGGCCAGTTGATATCCTGATAGCGCGTAAAGCCGGGCTTTGTCTTCAAACCAATCGTCAAACCCTAATTTTATCAATTCCATTTATGATCCCCTAAAAATATAAAAAAGCAACCCGGATCTTACCGGATCACTTTATTTATATCTCCCGCGGCCGTCCCCTGTCAACCGAAAATACTATTTTACCCTTTCAGCTATTGTTCGACCAGCCAGTTTTTGGCTGCAAGAAGAGTGTCAAGGATCTTCATTTTATTCTTCTTCGTCTTGATGATGGAATCAAACATCACTTTTAATATTCCCGTCGCGCCGATCACTGCCTCGGCTTTGGAGAAGAGGCCATTATGAGCAGACAGGTCTTTCATTTTTTGGCTGGTTGTTTTGTCAAACATCATATCGGTGACATTGGTAAGGGTCAGCAAGGTGCCCGGGGATTGGTGAGCGACTATTTTTTTAACTTCATCTATGGTCGATTGGATTTCCCGGGGATGGCATTTGGAAAAATTAATATACAGGATGGTATTGCCTCTATAATCGATATAACTTATTCTGTCCATATAATAATATCCTTAGACCAAAAATAAAGCCAACCATATACATGATATGGTTGGCGCAGTCATATTTTCCTGTTATTATCTCTTGAAAACATAAACAGAACACCAAATAATATAGTAGGCTATTTATGTCTTCAATAAACACTACTTATTTATCATAAAATCTTCGCAGAGTCAAGATTTTACTCATTTTACGATGGCAATCTTACCGACTTTCTGCTCATCACCGCTATCTACCACATAAAGATATACGCCGCTGGCCACATATTCGCCGCCTTCATTTTTCCCGTCCCACGTGGCTGTTCCAGTGACAATTTCTTCCCCGTCATTTAAGGTCCGTACTAATTCACCGGTTAGGGTATATATCTTAATAGTAATGGTTTTGTCTAAGGGCAATTCATTGATGGTGATGGCTTGGCCACTCTTAGGGTTAACGGGATTAGGCCAGCTATATACCTGGGAGAGGTTATTGGCCAAGGCCACGGTTTGCCCGTCTGAATTGGTTACGGCAGATAATAATCCCGCCCCATTCTCTGCCTTCACGGTAAAATAATATTTTGTTTTGTCAATTAAGGTCAATCCAGCCTTTACTACATATGTACTGACCCCGACATCGGTCCAGCTCACGACATCAGTATCACCCGCAGTCGTACCTATGCCATACCAATACCTGGCAATACCGCTGCCCGTGTCAGTTGAAGCTGGCCAGTTGGCAGACAAGGTCGTCCGCGAATTAACCGTATCAATATCAGTGCCAATACCATCGTTTACCGCCGTAATATTCGATGGGGCAGTAGTATCATCTGATCCGGCGTAAGCTTTCAGGCAGACATTACAATTATCGATATGATCGGCAAACCCCTGGTCGGCAATATCCGACCAGATTAAACCGTTAGAACTGACAAAACTCTCCCCGGTATTTGCTGTAGCTTCACTGCTCCACCATTCGCCGGTAGCGCTATTATAGTAAGGATATTCTATCGGGATTGGATAATTAAATCCTGGAGTAGTAAGTTTGACTATTATCGAAAACTTCTGCCCAGAGACAAGTGCTATAGGTGTATCCAAGACAATAGTGTGATAACCAGTGACGGCAATAGTGCCGGATTGGGTCAACACTAGCGTCCCATCTATTGGAGTGGTTTCAGAAGTGCCACCTTGATGAATGTATATATCATAACTTGAATTTAAAGCCCCGGTATAAAAACCGACAGCTTTAAGCGATTCAGTGCCAGTGGCGGTGAAAATATTGCCAAACCAGCCAGTGGTGCTGCTATACCCGTAGCTATTAATCCAGCCAAGCGGGTCATATTGATAGATTTTATAATAATTGGTAATTGATTCAGCGTTATTAAAAACAGCATTGCCCGTACCGATAACAGAGTCATAATAGGAAATATAAAAATAGCCATCGTCTCCCCAGGCTGTACCCCAGCTGTTTTTGGCGAGAAAAGCGCCATTTCCCGCCGGAGCAGTGACAAAATTACTGCTGCTATAATTATCATCCCAGCCGACAATGGCAACAGTGTGATCACTGGCCGCGCTGCCGCTGTAATAATAAGCATGGTTAGTAGAATTATAATAACTGTCAATACTCCCGCCATTAGTATAGAGGGAGGTATATACCGCGCCATAGCTGATAACCGCCTGCTTAATAGTGTCATTAGCCGTAGGATCACTGGCGTAAGAGCTCCTGGTTGGCAGGAAAAGAACTTCCTGGACATGCTTCTTAAGAGATAATCCTGCTGGAGAACTAGGAGTAGAGTTCGGAGTAGGATAAGGATCATCTGTCTCATTTACTGGCCCGAGCCACCTGACTAAATAAGCTGTAGACATAAATTGATTGCCGCCGTCACTATAATCCCAGTCAAAACCATCTTTATTAACCATATTATTTTCAGAAAAATCCCAGGTTTCAGTAGGCATAAGACATGATTCCAATGAAGCCATACTAGCATGAGCCCAGCAGGTACCATATGCTCCCTGGTTTCTCACCGCGGTGAGTTTATTTTCATTCCGCAGATCATAACTGGCATCAAAAGCCTGGACCGAGAACGGCCAGGTAATCTGTTGCCCCTTTAAATGGGCAAGATCAACAGTTGGCGGTATATATCCGGTGGAATGGCCGCCAGCAGACTGGGTATGGATTTTCCCCTCGCTAAAATCCTCCAAATACTGAATAAAACCAGGATTAAGGGGAGCTTCAGCAGGATCCGCGGCGAAAACAAATTGGGAAAAAACAAAAGCGAAAATCAGATTAAGTAAAATAATGATCACTTTCTTCATATCCACCTCCAAGAAATTGGACGCTTCCTTTTTCTTATCATTTTTATTTATACCCTTTGCCTTGCCCCCTGTCAATCCATTTTTCTATTTATAGAGCAATATTCCTGCCAGGCCGGCGCCGCCAAGGATGTAAAGGATATTCAGCTTTGTCGCGGTAGCCAGGATAAAAGCAGCTAACGCTATAAGGATGGCGCGGAAGTCGCTGATTCCCTCCCTGGCGATAGAGATGGCGGCAGTCAGGACCATCGAGAGGACTACCGGGGCCATGGCTGAGAGAAAGACGGTAACTGATTCTTCGCCCTTAGCCAGGTATTTCTTTAATATATAGTAGAGTGCAGACACAATGATTATGGACGGTAATACCACGGCTATTGTCGCGACAATGCTGCCCAGCACTCCGCCCACCCGGTAGCCAACAAAAGTAGCGCAATTTATCCCGACCGGGCCAGGGGTCATGCCCGCAACCGCCACTACTTGGTAGAATTGGGGTAAGGTCAGCCAATGATGCGCGACGATTATCTCTTTTTCGATCAAAGGGATAGTGGCATAGCCGCCGCCAAAACTAAAGATCCCGATCCTGAAAAATGAAAGGAATAACTGCCAGAAGATCATACTTGCCTCCGGTAAGTGACCCATAGCGCGACTACCATTCCCAAAATAATTACTAGTACCGGATTCGCCTGCCAGAATACCAGCAAGGCTGTAGTGACGAGCAAGGCCGCATATTGGGAAAAGCTTTTAAGGTTCTTCCGCGCCAGGACAAAGACTACTGCCCCGATCACTCCGCTGGTGGCAGGCACAGCTCCTTTAAAGAAAGCTGTCAGCCAGGCACTCTCAAAATACTTCAGGAACAACATCGCGATCAGCAGGATGGAAACAAAAGAAGGCAGGACAGCTCCCAGTAGCCCGCTTAAAGCCCCGCTAAAGCCATTCACTTCCCAGCCGATAGCCAAAGAAAGATTAACCGCCATCACTCCGGGTGAGGACTGGGCAATGGTCAGGAAATGCATGAATTGCTCTTCGCTGATCCATTTCCTCCGGTCAACCACCTCTTGCCTGATCAAAGGCAGCATGACAAAACCGCCGCCGATAGTGAAGGCGCCGATCTTAAGGAAGCTCAGGAATATTTTAGGGTTTTTTTTCATTTCCAGGCTACACCAGGTAAATGCCTTTAAGCTGTTGGAGCGATTGGGTCAATGTTTCGTGGGTGCCGGCGCCGAGCTTGGTGATCTCGTACTGCCCGAATTTCGCCGCCAGTTCTTCCTGTTTACCGGCCAGCAATCCTTTATCAGCCATGGGGAACAGGATATTAGTTTCAGTATCAAAGTGGCCTTTGAGGGTAATTACGTATTTATGCCCTGGTTTGACTATATTATTAGCCACGGTATGATCACCGGCTTTATATTTCTCAAACCACATCCTCATCTCTTTCATGTTACTGCGGCAGGAATCATGTTCCTGGATCATCGCCCCCAGTGGTCCGCCATCCTTAGGTATGCCGATTTTTTCCAAAGCCGGGAAGAATAGTTCTTCTTCTTTGCCAAAATGGCATTTGCCAACGTATAATTCCAAATAGTTCAGCGCCAGCTCGACATGCTCCAGGCTTGCCCCTTCCGTAGCCTCAAGCTTATAAACGAGTCTTTCGAATATTTCCAGCATGATCTTGATGTCGTCATGTTCTTTCCTCAATATTTCAGTGGGCTTCATATTAGCCCTCCCTTCTATACCTACATAAGACACTTTTTTTATGTCCTTGTCAAGTTTTAATCCCGCAGGCATTTACTTTTGCTTGATTTATGGTTATAATAGGCGTAACAATCTCAGGGGGTTATTATGTTTAAAGCAGTCTATCTGGATGAGAACAAGAACCAGGGAACTATTGACGGGCTTGACCGGGAAAAGTTAAAAGCCTTGCTGGATAACAGCAAAGCTTCGGTCTGGATCGATATCCAGGATCCTGAAGACGCGGAGATCGACTTCCTCCTGGAAACCATGCATTTTCACCAGCTCACCGTAGAAGACTGCCTGATCCCCCAGCAGCACGCGAAGATCGCCTTCTTTGACGATTATATTTTCCTGACCATTCATAGTTTTGTCTCTAGTGTCAAGGAATTTGAGATCTCCCTGACATCAGAAGAAACAGATGTTTTCCTGGGACGCAATTTTATCGTGACGGTCCATGAATACCCGGTGAAGATCATCAATGAACTCCTGGCCGGGGATAATAGCAAGGCCCAGAATGCCGGGCTTACCAAAGGTATAGACTACGCTGTTTATACTTTACTGGATAGGATCATTGACAGCTACTTCCCAGTGATCGAAAATTACAACACGCTTTTTGATATCCTCGATGATAAAATATTCAAAGATTCTAATCCCATATTGATGGGAAAAATATTAAAAGCCAAGAAGAGCCTGCTCACGGTCAGGAAGTACCTGGGGCCTTTGCGCGCGGTAATGTCACAGTTGATCCGCACTAATACTATCTTTGTTAAAGCCAAGTCCCTGGTCTATTACCGGGACGTTTATGACCATGTCATGCTATTGTACGATATGGTGGAAAATTTCCGGGATATGTTCAATACGATCATGGAAGCGCACCTGGCCAATACTTCCAACCGGCTCAATGAGATCATGAAGACTCTCACAGTCGTGGCTACGATCATGATGCCCTTGACCCTGATCACCAGTTTTTACGGGATGAATGTGAAGGCCCCGGAATTTGAATGGGGTTTGGCGGGGTATATTTTTGTCTGGGTAATATTGCTCTTGACCCTGGTCTTTATGCTTATTTTCTTCAAAAGGCGGAGATTATTATAGTCAAACGAGAGTTTCCCTGGTACTTTCTATCCACCAGGCCCAGAAGATCGTAATTACTGACATGACTACGCCGAAAGCTCCCAGCACTTTTGGATCCGGAAGCGGCGGGCCAAAAATATTCACTACCCAACCCAAAGCGAGAACCATAGCCAGGGACCAGAAAGAAACGGTCCCGGTCCATTTTTTGGCCCTGGTAGCCTGCAAATACAACATCACTCCCACAATATAGAGCGCGACCTCCACTAGTACGCTGGCAGAGACATTGTTCCACAATCCCAAACCAAAAACCATGTTTACACCCGGAGCCAGCGGCAGGTCAGGCCTGTGAGTGACCAAGTCCAGGACCCAGTGGCTGAAAACGCACACTGCCAGGACCCACGCTTCTTTCACCGAGCGCCGCACCGCGAAATATATCCCGCCGAAACAAAATGAATATATCAGGGCCATGAATAAACTGTGCGAATAGGGATAATCGTAGAAGTCAAGCGGGTTCATCACTGTGATCCCCGGAATAATGCGGACATGCTCTATCCCCAGGTAGATCAGCGCCGGCCATAAAAAATCCAGGAATTGCGCGGCGAATATCAAAGTGACCAGTGAGACTTTCGGCGCTATCTTTTTGGCCCCGAACGCGATGGCAAAATGCCCGATGAACATATAGCCTCCAGGTTATTTCAGTAATTTTTGCAATTTACTAAGAGTTTTGGCCAGGTTGAGCCGGTGCTTGAACATGTTTTTCCAGGGATCGCTCTTTTTCTCCACCCTTTTGATGACCGTGCGGATGTTGAACTTTAGGGGATCAAGCTTGGCAGTGACCTCTTTCCAATCCAGGGGCGTGGATACCGGCGCCCCTGCCCTGGGCCGCAGTGAATAGGGCGCTGCCATGGTCGCGCCCAGCTTATTCTGCAAATAATCGAGATAGACGCGCCTCTTACGTTTATCAGGCATTCGCTCCAGGCTCGTAATATCGGGGAGACGTTTATTAACCGCCATATTTACGAGATGGGCGAAATTTTGCGCTTGTTCATAAGTATAGACTGGTTTGATTGGAACGTAAATATGCATGCCTTTCCCGCCGGAGGTTTTGACATAAGCCGGCGCCCCTATCTCGTCAAGGACTTTTTTCGTCGCCAGGGCTGCTTCCACTACCCGGGAATAAGGCACCTCTACCGGGTCAAAGTCAAACACTACATAGTCTGGCTTATCCAGCCGGTTCTTGGTAGAGTTCCAAACATTGATCTCGATACAGCCCAGGTTGGCCATATAGATCAATGTGTCAGTGTTCTGGCAGATAAGATAATTGTCCTCTTTACCTGAGGTATCCCGTATCTTGATGGTTTCGACCCATTCCGGGGCTGTCGTTCCCATATCCTTTTGGAAGAAGCTTTCACCAGTTATGCCATCCGGGAAACGATTGAGCGACTGGGGACGGTCTTTCAGGTAAGGTAATATATAGTCTGCCATCCGCCAGTAATAGCGGATAAGATCTTTCTTGGTTAGTTGTTCCTTAGGCCAGTATATCTTGTAGAGATTGGTTAATTTCGCTTTGGTGTGGGCAGAGGGGGAGCCCTCTTCGCGAACGACTCTGGCTGGATCTTTGCTGTCCGCGAGCCCAAGGACTACCGGCTGTCTCATTAATCCCTCTTTGGTCCATTCCCGGAATTTCACTTCTACGACCAGTTCAGGTTTGACCCAGGTCACAGGCATATTCGTCTTTGGCAGGCGGGCGAATGGGCTGGTGTCTGTGATCAAAGGTTTAAGTTTCCCGTGCATGGCTTGCAGGCCTTTTTCGTCAAATCCGCTGCCAGCATGCCCGGCGAAAGCCAGCTCGCCATCCCGGTAAACACCCAGTACCAGTGAGCCGAAATACTTACGCGAAGACCGGCCCTCGGTAAAGCCGCAGACTATTGCTTCCTGGCGCTTTTGCGCCTTGATCTTTTGCCAGTCACGCGAGCGGGTTCCCGAGAGATAATGGCTGTGAATATTTTTTGCCATAACTCCCTCTACCCCGTTCTTCTCCGCGGCCCGGTAAAATTCTTTCCCGGTTTTAGCGACATAGCCGCTCAAACGCACTGTGGCAGACATCGGCAGTATCTGTTCCAGTATCTGTCTTCTCCTGGCGAGAGGCAGGGACCGCAAATCGTACGACCCGGCATACAGGCAATCAAAAACGTAATATGCCAGAGCCCCTTTCCTGCTCATCAGGTATTCTTGGAGCATCTGGAAATCGGAGCGCCCTTCCTTATCCAATACCACTATCTCACCGTCAAAAATAGCATTGAATGGCAATCCTTTTAACGCTTCCTCAATAGCTGGAAATTTACCCGTATAAACTTTTCCGGCACGGGAAAATAGTTTAACAGTGCCATCTTTGACTATCGCGATGGAACGGTAGCCGTCCCACTTGACCTCGAATATCCAGTCAGTCCGGTCGAAGGGTTCTTTTACCAGGGTAGCCAGCATTGGTTCCACAAAAGACGGCTGCGCGCGCCTGGGAACTCCTTTAAAATCTATCCCAGCCAGCGATAGCGCGGGAGCAGTCTCGGGCTCAATCGGCTTTTCATTTTCTATATTCTCCAGGGTTTTCCCTGAGCGAACGGAACGCTCATCTGTCATGCCGGCCGGGGTCGCGCATTCATCAGCTTTCTTGATTATGAGCCACTGGTTATCCCGGTTCTTTAATTTCACCAGGGAATATTCGCCGCAGAGTTTTTTCCCTTTAAAGATGACGCTCAGGTGGCCTTTGGCCAGGCCCTGTTGCATATTTCCATCACCCACAAAATCATAGGTGCCTTCATCCCAGATGATCACACTGCCGGCGCCATAATTGCCTTTCGGGATAAGCCCTTCGAAATTCCTATAATCGAACGGGTGATCCTCCACTTGTATCGCCAGATGCTTATCAGCCGGATTAGTAGAGATACCCTTTGGTATGGCCCAGCTTTTTAGCACTCCCTTGTGTTCCAGCCGCAGGTCATAATGCAAGTGGCTGGCATGATGTTTCTGCACCACAAAACGAAAACCCCCGGCCTTTCGCGCTTTAGCGGAAGGCTCGGGAGTCTTGGAAAAATTTCTTTTCTTAACATACTCTTTTAATGGCATGGTCAGCTACTTTACCGCTACTAAACTTTTCTTAAGTTTATCCAGAATATCGTTGGCAGCGGTTTCTTTTGGAGTTTCCTTCTCCACATGAACTGTTTTGCCGTGTTTCCTGGCTTCAATGACATGTAAGAGCCGTTCGTTATAGTTATCCTTGAAATGTTCCGGCTTAAAATGGCCGTTAAGTTTTTCGATCAGTTCAAGAGCCAGTTCTTTCTGGTTGCGGGGAATATCGCCGGTTTTCGGCAAATCCAATTCCGATGTTTTTTTGAAAGTATCGGCAAAACGCATGACTATCAGCAGGATCACTTCATGATCCGCTTTCAACATTACCAGGTGCTCGCGGTCCTTTAAGACAAACCTGCCGATGCCCACTTTTTTTGATTCTGCGAGCGCGGCGCGGAAAAGAGCGTAGGTAGCCCCGGCCTTTTTTTGCGGTTCCAGGAAATAGGGCTTTTCGATGTATTTAGGATCAACCTCTTTTTCGTCAACGAACAGCTCGATGTCTATGGTGTTGGTTTTTTTGGAAGCAGCTTTCTGGAAATCCTCTTCCTTAAGGATCACGTAATCGTCTTTCTTATACTGGTACCCGCGCACGATGTCCTCAAAAGGCACTTCCTCACCGGTCTTACGGCACACCTTTTTATACTGTATCGGGCAGAGGTCGTCCTTCCGGAGATAATTCATGGATAAGGTATCAGGTTTTACGGCTGTCTGTATATTTACCGGGATATTGACCAATCCGAATGAAACCATCCCTGACCATAACGCGTGCATAAAATCCCCCTGTCTTTTATTACTTCTTGTTCTTGGTCTTCTGCTCTTTGGTCATTTCGATCAGCCCCATGATGTTGCCTTCGGTATCTTTGAAAGCGGCGAGCCAACCCATATCTTTGTCGATTTCCTGTTTGGGGACGATCAATGTCCCGCCGTTGGCAATAATAGTTTTTAGCATTTCGTCAATTGAGTCTACCTGGATGTAATTCGTGAAACTCTGCTGCGGCATATGGCGTTTCATCATACCGCCATTGATGGCCCCCGGCTCTTTCGGCATCATGTTCTTGTCTACTTCGACTGTCTGGATCAGCCAATAAGAGTCTGCCCCGGGCATCTTATATTCATTGAATCCCCAGCCAAAAGTCTTCTGGTAGAACGCTTTGGCTCTCTCGACATCATCTGCCGGTATTTCAAAATGTACTACTGGATTTTTCATATAGTTACCTCCTTTTAAATTTATTATATTTTACCTCCCGGACGAATATTTGACCAGCGGTTGATTCCGCTAATTATTGACTTTTATCTACCTGCGCCCATAAAAAAAAACCCAAAAGCTTTCTTTAAAGAATTTGACGTGACATTGCTTTTCCAGCAAATGTTCAAAACGTCTCTCAATGAAAGCTATTGGGCTAATATATAAACGTGGCTCTATTTATTTTTTAGCTAACGCGTTGTGCTTATTGTTGTTCATATTTTAACACTTCCGGGTAAATAGTAAATTGGCAGAATCCACTTTTTATTGACTTTTTTCCAGACCTTGTATAAAACAAAACACCTCCGCGAAGTTATTCGCAGAGGTGTATATATTGCCTCATATATTTACTGTTCTTTCATAGGCCCATCACCATGCCTGTGCTTTTCCCTCATTTCCATGCCCTTGCCTTTTCTTTCATCCATTCTCTTCCGCATCTCTGCTTTCATTTCATCTAATTTCTTTGCCTGGTCCGGGGTCAAGACTGCTTTCACTTTTTTTTCGCTGGCATCACGGACCGCAGCCATATCTTCCTTCGTTTTGTCCATAATGGCGCCTATCTTGGCTTTCTGATCCGCTGTCAGGTTCAACTCTTTGGCCATCCGGTCGAGCCGCCTGGCTTCCCAATCCTCCTGCATTTGCCCCATTTCCTTATTCGGGGGTCCCTGGCACTTACACTGGCATTCCATATCCTTAGCTAATACCAGCCCGCTCCCCAGCATAAAAATACCAACTATCATTATCGCTAACAACTTTTTCATACCTTATCCTCCTTCCTCAATTTGGCTTTCTCATAACTTAGACTATCTTCAACCAGTAAAAGTTTCAGGATCGATCGCGTTACTTTTTATGTATTAATTATTAACCGGAGTTTTGGCTTTACTAAACTTGCCAGTGAACCAGACTTTAAGCCTTTCAATATACCAGAAACAAACCGGCACAAAGACAAAAGTGAACAGGATCGAGGCAAAGATGCCGCCTACCATCACTGCGCCCATGGACCTTTCCATGGCTTTACTTGACCATAGCTGCGGCAACACTCCCAGGATAATGGCCAGCGAAGTCATTAATATGGCCCTGAACTTGTCAGAAGCGCTCAGCCAGAGCGCTTCTTTAACTTCAATTCCTTCTTTCATCTTTTGCAAAGCATAATCCAGCATCAGGATCGCGTTATTGACCACAATACCCACGACCATAACCATCGTTAACATGGAGGCCATATTTATGGACATCTCCATAAAGAATAACGCATACATTACGCCAATATATGAAGTAGCTACCGTAGTCATGACCACCAGTGGATAGATCACAGAATCCAGGACCGCGCATAAGAGCATGAAGGTCAGGATCACAGCCAGGATAAAAGCTGAACTTATCTCCTGGGTAGATTCTTCTTGCATTTCAGCCATGCCGACATAATCATAGCCATACCCTTCGGTGAACGGCAGTTTGCTGAACCGCGCATTTAGCACTTGTCTCACGTAGCCAAGGGACGACTTGGACAGATATCCTTCCAGGCGAATGACCCGTCTCTTGTCCGCGTGCTTGATCGAAGGCAGGGATTTATCATTCTTCAGTGTCCCCAGGGCTGTGATCGGGATCAATCCCCTGGTAGATACTAAGGAGATCTCCCGCAGGTCATTGAAATCCACAGTATAACCTTTATCTAATCCGACATGAATATCATATTCTTCTCCCTGTTCTTTATACTTATTATCATCATTACCGTAGATGGAAGAGCGTATCGCCGGACCGATCTTATCGGCGGTCAGGCCAAATAGGACCAGCTTATTCTGGTCAGGTATGAATTGCAGTTCCGCTTTAGGTGTCTTATAAGAACAGCTTACTGAACGGAAATATCCGGTTCTTTCCATCTCTGTTTTCATGAGCTGGGAAAGTTCGATCATCTTATCGTAATCAACGCCATAGAGATCGATAGAAACATCACCAGACATGCCAGACATATGCTGGCTGCGGCTGACCTCGATCTCTGCATCCGGTAATTGCGCCATAAAGGGGATAAGCTCATTGATAATATCCATATCACTACGCTGCCGCTCCTTGGCAGGTTTAAGATCAAGCGTTATGCTGGCGTTTTCCACCCCATTCTTGCCGATATTAGACAGTATTGACTTTTTTTCCGGGATACTATTCAACCTTTTTTCAATAATAGTCACTATTTCCAAAGTGCGTTCAATAGTTGATCCTTGCGGCATGGTGACCTTGATACCGACAGTGTCCTCATCTGATGAAGCCATGAAATCAGAGTCTATATAGGGCAGGATGAATAACAGCGAAGCTAAAAGGATGACCACAGCCAATATAGTGGTTTTCGGGAATTTAAACTGCAGGTCGAATAAATACTTAGTTTCCTGTCTTAGGAAATCAACCATTTTAGTGGTCCAATTCACCACCAGCTGTAAAGGATTATTGCTTTTCTTTTGTTCCGATTTTATATCTTCTTTTTTCAATAACAATCCACAAAGCATGGGTGTTAAGCTATACGATGCCAGCAAGGAAAACGTGGTGGCATAGATAATGGTCAGTCCAAACTGGTGCATGAATAAACCTATTATTCCTCCCATCATAGCCAAGGGCGCGAATACCACCAGGTTAGTGCCGGTGGAAGCAAAGACAGCCACCGCCACTTCCTTAGTGCCGGAAATCGCTGCCTGTTGCGGATCTTCATGACGTTCCATATGCACCAGGACGCTTTCCACGATCACAATGGCATTCGCGATCAAAGTGCCCAGGGAAGTAGCGATCGCCATCAGCGTGATCATATTGATGGAGAAGCCGGATCCGTTGATCGCAGCCAGGGTAGAAACCAGTGAAGTGGGAATGACTATGCCGGCAATAAAAGTCAACTTAGCTTCCCCGGTAAAGAAGTATAAAATGAGCACTGTTAAGAGAATACCGATAAAAATGCTCCAGTATGTACTATTGGTATTACTGATAATGACCGGCGTAGTGTCTGAGGCAATATCCAGCTTCATTCCTTTGGGCAAACCAGCGCGGAATTCCTCCAGCCGTTTGTTTATGGCCCGGGAAATATTGACCGCGTTACCGTCGCTGACCATATTCACTGACAGTCCCACCACGTTCTTGCCGTTATAGCGGGCCATAGTCTCCACTTTCTTGTAGCTGTCCTCAACCTTGCCGATCTCCTTCAAGGGAAAGGAGGTTCCATCCTTGGAGGTGATCACCATATCCGCTATTTTAGACACATCTTGGAATTCCCCGATAAAACGGACATTCAGGGAAGAATGGTCTTTTTCCAGCAGGCCACCGGGGATATTCTGGTTCTGGGCCTTGATCGCGTCGATCACTTCAGAAATAGTGATATAATGCTGTTTCATCAGCACCGGGTCCAGTTTTACTTCTATCTGGCGTTCTTGTCCGCCATAAACATCTACCTTGGCCACACCGGATACGGAAGATACTTTATTCTTTAAAGTTTTATCCGCGTACTCATAAAGCTTCAGGCCGTCCAGATCATCACTGTAAAGCACCAAGTCCATGATCGGGGTCATGAGCGGGTCGAATTTTTCAATAACCGGCTTTTCACATCCAGCCGGTAAATCATTCTGGATCGCCTCAACCTTATCCTTGACTTCGATCGATTTGACGTTAACACTCGTTCCCAGTTGGAATTCAATAAAGATCATCCCGTAGTTATCATATGATTGGCTGGTGATATTTTTGATCTCTGATAATTGCGAAACTACATCTTCGATCTTTTTGACGACCAGGGTCTCTACTTCCACCGGCGTGGCGCCAGGGTAAGTGACCGCAATGGTGACGATCGGGAAATCAATCTTTGGCGTGCTTTCTATGGGTATCTTGGTCATGGAAAATATACCCAAGACCACAAAAACCAATACAAACATTATGGTAGTAACCGGACGTTTTACAAAAAATTCAATCATTATTTATCTCCCCCATCCATGATCCGCACCCGGTCGCCGGGCTTAATCAAAGCCTGGCCCTGGTAAATCACTATGTCGTCCGGCTTTAGGCCTGAGCTGACTATAGATCCGTAACCATTCCTGTTTTTAACGAATATCTGGGTTTTTACCGCCATATCGTCTTTAATCTTCCAGACATAATATTTGTCACCGACGATATCAACGATCTCATTAGGAACAGATATCGCCTTCTCATATGTGGTGGTGCAGACATAAGACAACAGGGATTGCCCTGATTTGCCAACTGTCCCGTTAAATGTGATCCGTACGGGAAACATCCCGGTACTGATATCCAGATTATCGGCGACAGAGGCTACGCCGCCCCTGACTTGCCCTTGAGGGGTTTCAGCATACGCTTCCTGGCCCGCAGCCAGCTTGTTGCGCACATCCCTGACCACGAAACCATGGCCGCTCTCGGGAGCAGCCAGCCGAATGGATACTTTTGTATATTCCTTAACTGTTTTTTCCGTTATCCGGTGAACTTGTACCGGCTTGCCCAGCCGGTCCCATTCCTCCAGCATACTAACGATCTGCTCGGTCCGATGCCCTTTGATCACGTTCTGCTTCCAAAAAACAGCCAGCACGAAAACCAGGATAATCAGAACATACATTTGCGCCCTGAGACTGAACTTGCTCATTAATTTTGCCATATTAGTTTCCCTGCCATTTTCTCGATTTTAGCTATCGTCGCGTTTATGTTGAACAAAGTAACTTGCAGTTTAAGCTTTCCGCTCGTCAGCAACAGCTCTGAATCATTCAGGTCAGTTAAAGAAACTTGTCCTGAAGCCAGCATATCCTGCATCATGTTAAATGAATCCTGGGCCAGTTTTACCGCAGCTTGATTGGCCGCCAGGGTATCAATATACTGATTGTATTCAGCTACCGCGTTATTAAGCTCCAAGACCATTCCCTTATCAACCATCTGCAGCTGCAACCGGGCATTTTGCAGATCTATCTTGGCCTGTTGTAATTGGGAGGATGTCTGTCCGCTCGTCCATAAAGGGACATTCATCTTCAGGCCAATTGCATTATAACCATCGAGATTATTGCCCCCGATATAATAATCAGATCCGCCACCCATGTAATCCCAGGTGGCAAAAGCGGCAATGGTCGGATAATATCCGGCTTTCCTGATCTTGGTCAGTTCTTCATATACAGCTATATTCTGGCGTAAGGCTCGCAGTGTCGGCTCATTTTCCCTCATGCTCTTAACCAGAGCCGGTGCATCCAATGGCTTATATTCAGTGGCAAAAGCATCTGTCATGACGATCTCTGCTTCGGAAGCCGCGCCGATCATTACTTTCAAACCGCGCAAGGCCGAGCTTAAACCGGTATTGGCTTCATTGACCTGGGGAACACGCGCGGCAATATCAGCGTCCATTTTAATGATATCCCGCCGGGAACTGCGGCCTCCGGAAGAACGCTGGATCACTAGCTCCTTGTTATGCCTGGTATTTTCCAGGGATCCCCGTAAGATATCCACGGAACTGTTCGCCAGCAGGGTACTGTAATAGCGTATCTTGGCTGCATAGACAACTTCAAGTTTTGTCGTATCCTTATTCATCCGGCTGCCTGCCAGCAATTTGTCAGCTAAACGCACCGCTGACGAAACTTTGCCAAAGGACCAGACCACCTGGCTCGCGGTTATACCGGCATCAAACGTATAATCAGTCATTTGCGCTTTCGCTTTATCAGGATATTCATAATTGTTTACCCAGGCAACCGCGCCATTCACCTGCGGATATATCGTTGCCTTTACTTCGCGGTATTGCTGCTGTAACTTCTGTACCGTATTATCCTGGATCCGATATGCTTCACTCTCGGCGACCGCCTTGTTTATCACCTGCTCCAAATTCAGGCTCAGTATTTCCTGTCCCTGTGCCTGGCTGGCCACCGGATAAAGAAGGCCGGTCATTATCGCTGCTATTAGTACCTTTTTTATGCTCATTGATTACCCCTGTCATATTTTCTGCCTAAAGCTTTCCATAGCAATTCCAGCATTTCCCTATTTATAGACCTGATATTCTTAAGCTTATCCTTTTTGATCGCTAACGGCAATCCAGCCATAAGCATATTGAGGAAAAGCACTGTGGTACGGATATTAACTGCCTGCGGTAATTCCTCACTCTTAACAGCTTTTTTAATCACCTCTTCAAAGTATCCCTCAAAGAGCATGGAGGGCGGACGGATATCCTCTATCCCCGCGCAGCCAGGAAAAGCAAAATGCTTTTCCGCTTTGGTGATCTTGGTCATTTGTTCCATAGCTTGTTTCTGCCCTATACTGGCGGCAATGATCTCATAGATCAGATTAGTATTATTTTCAATTTCCTCACCTAAATAATAAAAAATATTATCAATCTTATCTAGATAAGTTTTCTTATTCATTCTTTGTTCTGTTTGCCAAATAACATGGATACTACTCAAATCAGTGAAATACCGGATGACATCTATTTTGCGCGGGAAATAGTTGAAAAAAGTCCCCTCCGCGACATCCAGATCAGCGCATAATTCGCTGATGCTGATCTCTTCGAAACGCTGCGTTTTAAGGCGCTCGATAAAGGCGCGCATCAGGGCGAGCTTGGTTTTCGCGTGTTTTCTTTCTCTTAGGGAATATGCTTCCTGTGCCATAAAAGCCCCTTTCTATTTAAAGTACCCATTATTAATATAGCATACTATAATTATATTGTCAACTATAAAAAAACAATCCTGCGCTTTCAGGATTGTTTTTGTTTTTCAGAAATAGTACGATTTTACCCGAGTTTCTTGCCAAAAGCAATGGTTTTGGTCCGGATACCGGGTATTTTTTTGACTTCGCCGGATTCCCCGGCATTGGGTACCAGTAATGACCTGAATTTCATGCCCGCGTAATCAGCGGTAATGGCAAAAGGCCTCTCCAGGTCCTTTAAGCCGACATCCTCAAAGGCACTGGCGATCAAGACGAATGTTTTACCAGTAAGCCGGGTAGTCATAGTATCATTCTTATTGTCCCATTTAAAGAGTGAGAACATGCGGTCCATGACCAGCTTAAGCTGCGCGCTGGGCCCATAAAAATACAGCGGGGTCGCCATGACGATCACATCAGCGTCATTCATTTTAGCCAGGATGGGCTTAGCGGCATCATTGATCACGCATTCATAAGCGGCAATTTTCTGGCACCGGCGGCAGGAGATGCAGCCATTGACTTTGTATTTAAGAAAGGCGGTATTAATAATTTCAACCGGGGCGCCTTTAGCCCTGGCTCCCGCGGTAAACCAGTTGACAAGCGTGGCAGTATTGCCGTTTTTTACGGGACTTCCGGAAATAACCAATATTTTATTAGACATATATGCTCCTATTCCCTATTCAGCTCTTCCCGCAGAATAGTAAAGAAATTATCCCTGGCTTGCTTTTCCTGCCAGGGTTTATGGCCACAGTGCGCAAGCAAATGGAACCCGAAATTATTGAGAACGGCAGAGAGCGGTTTTTGGACGCCTTCAGCCGGATGAGGATCATGATCACCATGCAGGGCTACGACCGGGCACTTAACCTGTTGGGCCAAGGTCAATAGCTTACCGCTTTTCCTGAGGTTCGCGGCCTCTGGCCAAACCTGTTTAAAGATCTCGCCATTAACGGTCATCCCGGATGATGAACCTGGCAAGGGATCAAAAGCATCAGCTTTGGAAAACAATTCACCGCGTCGTGCAAAAGCAGCGATTTTCACTTCTTCCTGCTCCCGTGCGCTAAGACGGGACAGCCGGGTATTTTGTATCTGTGCGGCATATTCTGCGGTAAAAGGTCCGCTGCTGACCAGGATAATTTTCTTGACGAAGGCTGGATACCGGGCAGCCAGGATCAGGCTAAGCCACGCTCCCCAGGAATAACCAACTAAGGTGATAGGCTTCTTACAGTTTTCTTCCAAGATGCTTTTTAGTTCTTCAACTTGTCCATTAAGCGACATAGCTGTTTGCCATGGTTCCAGCACGCCCCAATTTTCAGCCAGTATTTGCGCTACCGGGGCCATTTCGCCGGCAGCACCGGGTCCGCCATGAATCACGGCTATGGTATATGGTGGCTGGCCATGCTTTCTGCAATTATTAATACTTTCTTCTCCTTCTATTTTGCCATTGCCAGATTTTTTAGCGGGGGGGACATTTTTTCCAGGGCATATCTGAAAGCAGTACGGGGAATAATTTTTTTATGTTTCATCAGGTAAGCAAAAACTTCCTGTTGATGCTGCCGGCTGGCCTCCTTCAACAGCCAGCCATATCCTTTTTGCACCAGGTCATCCTGGTCCAGCAGAAGGATATCCGCTATCTCCAAAGCTTCCTTGAGGAATTTTCCTCTCCTGGCCGGCAGGATCAGGGTCACAGCGGCAGCCCGCTTGACCCAACGGTTATCAGATCTGGCCCACACTTTTAATTCCGGCAATAAGGCAGGATATTTTTCTACTAAAGCGCCGACCGCGTGGTTACAAAAAGTATCGCACTTGGCCCAATTATTTATATATTTTTTGACCCACTTGGCAAATAATTGGAAATCTTCCGGTACATATTTCTTTTCCAGGCGGAAGGCCCACTCTGCGGCAATAAATGCTTCTTCACTGTAATCCGAGGTAAATAATTCCTCACACAAGTAAAATATTTCTTTCTTGTCCAGGGTTTTGATCTGTTTAAAATAAGCCCTGGTGATCTTCTTCACCAGGGCGGATTTGACCCCATAAAATTTGATCTCTTCTTTAAAAAACCTTTGCGCGCTTTCCCGGGTTTTTTTATCTGCCTGTTTTTTAAGCTCTGCCCGGATATTGGCTATTATCGTACTCGTCATCATTATTGCCCGGGTTCAGGCGCCGGTGCCGCGATAGGCGCGACTGTTACGGCGTCCAGCGGGACCAGGACTATTTCTATCCGGCGGTTCTTGGCGCGGCCTTCGGGAGCGGCATTATCCGCTACCGGACGGGTATCAGCATAGCCGGTGATAGCCACGAGTTTTGGGTCAAGCCCTGTTTTTTCAATTAAGTAGCGGGCTACATGAGTGGCCCGGGACGCGGAAAGCTCCCAATTAGTCTCGTACTTTGTTTTCAATTCCCGGCTGATAGGTATATTATCCGTATGTCCTTCTATGCGGAACTGCTTATCCTTGATGCTTTTCAGGATAGCGCCTACTTTTTCCAAAGTATTCTGCCCCTGTTTATTAACTTCAGCCTGGCCGGAATTAAACAGGATCCGGTCAACCATGTTTACCGTCAGCTTATCTTTTAACTGGGTGATCTGTATTTCCCCGTTCTTAATCTCTGACTGCATATCCTGCATCAGGCTGTCATAAGTTTTTTTAAGGCTGGAGATCGAGTCTTCTTTCTCTTTATTTAATTTATTAACCATGTCCTGCAGGGCTTTTTTTTCCTGGGTTAGATCGCTGATCATTTTGTCTTTACTGTTGCTGGTGGCAGAGAGAGCTTCGGATAATTTCTTGTTTGTGCCATCTTGCTCCGCGATAGTCTTTTCCAGCCTGTCCACTTTAGCATTCAGGTCCTGGGACTGGGCCTGATATTTAATGGCTTCGTCGGTCTTTATTTTATATTTCCCGCTGGAGACACAACCGGCAGTTATAACGATTATCAGTAAAAGAAAAAATGCCTTACGCATACATAGTTCTCCTTTCAGTTTTATATCGCGTCCTACCAAACATTGTAACGTTCTCCCCAGCTGGTATCTTCCGGAGCGTCACCAATGATCGCGCGATCGGTCGTCGAATGATAATTAGCGCAAACCCGCCCCACCCGGGAATCAAAAGCCCAGCCGCCCCCGCCAGAGATCTTGCTGTCCCTGACGCTGACAGAGTCAGACGGGTCAAGGGGAGAAGCAGCAGTTACCTGATAAACGTCTTTTTTGCGGAAAAAAGGGTCAACAGGAATTCTTTCCAGGAAAGTTTTGCTGTCCACATCAGAAGCTGTCCCATTCCATAAGTCATCCAGGACAGCAGGATAGTTATTGCTTAGGGAATTAGCTTTATATGCTTCCAGGGAAGAGCGCATTGTTTTTAAATTGCCTTTCAGGCTGGCCTCCCTGGTTTCCCTGGTGGCCCCGCCAAACCTGGCAATGACTACTGCTGATAGTATACCCAAGATGACGATCACGATCAATAACTCAACCAGGGTAAATCCAGCATCACTTTTTAATCTCATTATTATTCCTTTGCCTCACATAGGTGTCTTGATCGCCTGGTGAATGATCATGACTATTGGATGACGCCCGGTCACCATCGCATATACGCCCGACAAGAATATTACCAGGGCGCAAACCCAAAGTAAAAAAACCACTAAATTGCCAAATGCTCTGGATCCCCGGTTTTCTACTTTGCGCAGGGTTAACATCACAAAGTAACTAATAGTTAAGAATACCGTAGCCGGGATAACGGTATATATTCCCAGTAACCTGAAAATCTGCATATGACACTCCTTTGATTTTATTCTTGAAATACTTCAGGAGGTTCTTTAACTTCATTACCCTGTTCGACGCGCATTTTGATCCCGTCCAGGATAGACCGTTGCCTGGCTGTATCTCCTAACCAAAGGATATATTGATTTAGCCAGCCTGCGGAATCCGGTCCGGTTTCTACCCTGGACCGCAAAACCAGACGAGTCCTGCTGGTATTAATTGGCTCAAGCACAAAGGCCCAGCTACAAATCATATACTTTTCAATTGGTCTTAGGCCTTTAACGTCAAACTCTTTACCTGAATATATCTCCCGGGCAGAATATAGAACCAGGGCCCGGCTCTGATAAAACAATTTTATGGTCCAGTTTCCTTTCTTCTTATAACTGCCAGGGCCATCGAGCAAAACATCGCCAATCTTTAAATTTTGGAATTCCGGCAGGATCTTTTTAGCATTGGCAATTTTCTCGCCATATTCTTTATCTTTGCTTAACGGTGACCAAGAGTACCAACCGCCACGGCCATACCCCATTTGCAGCAGCCAGGGCCAGATGTCCTTGGCCGGAGCATCAATAGTAATAGCCCTCGTCATCTGTATCTTGGGTTCGAGGATGATTTTATCCCCTGGTAAGGGTAAGGTACGTTCAGCAGTGTTGGCCCCGGAAAACAGTAGGTGCGGATGCCACAAGCCATGCCCGACATGGCCCAGATATTCCCCGGTCACGGTAAGACGGAAGAGACGAAGCCCTTCAGGCTCAAACTCTGATTGCGGATTACCCATTAGTAAAAGAAAAAATAGTCCCAGGATTAACAGAACAGCTAATAGCCTTAAGATCCATTTTAACATTTTAGTCACCTGTTGAGTCGCCCAGTAATAGCCTCTTATTTAAGCTCAGAGGTACAGTTTGGGCAACGAGTTGCCTTGATCGGAATGGTTGAGGCGCAGAAAGGACATTCTTTAGTAGTTGGCACCGCTGATGCGGCTGCCGGCTGTTTTTTCAGTTTGTTAATATTATAAACTAAAACAAATACAGCAAAAGCGACAATGACAAAACTAATGATCTGGTTGATGAATTGGCCATAGTTGATAGTGATTGCCCCCGCAGTCTTAGCCGCTGCTACTGAATTGTACGGGCCTGGAGCAGTAAGCCCTTCTTTGAGCACAAAAAACAGGTTAGAAAAATCTACCCGGCCCAGTAATAATCCTATCGGTGGCATAAGCACATCTGCCACTAATGAACTGACGATCGTGCCGAATGAAGCGCCAACGATAATACCTACAGCCATATCTACGACATTACCTTTGACCGCGAAATCCTTGAATTCTTTCATCATTGACATGGGGGCTGCCTCCTTCATCACTATTTATTGAGCGTTGGTGACATAGATCGCAGAACCGGGAGCATTAACTACACCGGCGAGATTTACGGTACAATTTATATTTACCCGGTTAAGGCCATTGGACCAGATGATATAGTAACCCCGGGTATTAACATAATAGCCATATTCAAGACTGGTCCCGGCCGGGCAAAAAGGATCAAGGAGTTCGGCTGGAGCTATGAGCGGGCCGGTGGTACCAAGAGGATTCACCGCCGGACTGGTATACTGTACCATCAAGTGCGTGGTTTGCCAACCTGTGCCTTCGGCACGCGGGCCATTATAGTTTCCCTGGTTGCCAAGATCGGTAGCATCGGGAAATTTACCCATGCCGTTAGTGCGAGGTGCAACGGCATAAGCTTCAATTGCTTTGCGTAACGTATCAAGGTTTGCTTTGACCTTGGTTTTTTGACCTTCCAATGTCATATTGCGGAAATACGGGAACGAAGCGCTTAACAACAGGCTGATCAGAGCGACCACAATTAATAGCTCGATCAGAGTGAACCCTAACCGTGATTTCTTTGCTGAAGACCGAACTATTTTAGTAAGATAATTTATAGGTCACTCCTAAGGCCAGGGTTTCTTTAAACCGTCCGCCCAAAGCGATCTCTTTATCATAAAGCCACTGGGCATAAAAATTAACCATGACGTATCTGCTGATGCTGACGGAGAGGATATGTTCCCAGTTGACATCCACGGCCCGCCAATAATCTTCATTCGGCAAACCGCTCAGGCTGTTCGCTTCAGAGTTCGCCAAGGCTTGATAGACAGTCAGGTTATTGGTGTAGGTTATCTTATTCTCAGAATAAGGGGAGGTAAAATTGCTGATGAATTCTATGCCGCCGCTGCTCTGGGTTTTGTTCTGGCGTTCCAAGGTAGCTGGATCCAGGCGATCTCGATCAGTTTTTTGTTTTAAAGCCAGGCCTAATCTGGTGAGCCACTCCCTCTTATCTTTTTTTATCAGCTCTTTGGCGACACCGCCACTTTCCGTAAAAGTAGTAGGATTAATATAGCGCGTTTTGGCTGGGTCTGAGGAATCATAAAATTGTGATTCAAAACGCAACGAGGTGTAAGGATCAACAAACTTGTGCAAAGTGAAACGGAGAATAGATTCAGCATCGATCAGGTCAGTAGATTTTACCGGTGCGCCCCATTTATTCGTAATTGTATCCTGGACATAAGTCAGGCCATATGACAATTTGACGGTATTCCGGCTGTTCATTTTGAGCGTTATTTGCTTTTCCGCCAGAGTATTGGAATTTGCCGTCCAGGAAAGCGATCCGGATTCGCTGCCGGCCCAGTTTTTAGTGTACGCATTTTGCGTAACCATCAAGCTGTCTTCGATAGTTACTTTCCATGGCTCGGCCAACGCCGGATAAGAGAAAAAAACAAACATCGCTAAGGCTAAGATGCAGAGTATAGTTTTTTTCATCTATCCTCCCTATTTCTTCGTTGTTTTAACCATTCCCTTCACATCATTGGTATTAGTCGTAGTATCTGCCTGTACCGCACTAAAAGTTTCTTTTTTCTTCTCCGCTGCTTCTTGCAAGGCCCGCAGGTCAAAAATCCGGCCATGGTAATAAGCTGATGTTTTTTTAAGCTCAGGCAGGCCGATCACCAGCAAATATTTGACTACTTGTGTGCCAGTAACCTTATTTAAATCTTTTTCTTCGTTTTTGATGATCCGTTCAAGATATTGCCGGTCAATCCCTTTTAACTCCTGGCGCAAGCTGCTAATTTCCCGCTCAACAGCCGCAAAAAGGTCCTGGTTACCGGGATCAGTGGCATCAGCGATCAGGTTGTAGTATTTATCCGCCAGCACGCCGGCTTCTTTCACGAATTCTTTTTTAAAAGCCAAATCCGGGGCCAGTTTATCAGTGATCGTTTTAATCGTGGAAAGAAACATGGCTTTTTCATCTTTGACCACTTGCCGCATGGAAAAATGATCTTTTAAATACCCTTTTAGAAAATTGACGGCATTTTCAGCGTCTTTCTTATTCGCTCTTTTATTGATAAAGTCACGTATAACTGGCGTAGCGCGTTCTTCTATCTGCAGTGCGGAAAGCTTGGAAATGGTCGCCATATCCAGGGCCAATTGCCGGGCTATTTGCAGGGCATAGAAATAGTCATTAACTGCTGCGCTGGATCTATCCTGGCTCTCCAAATACCTCCCGCGTAAAAGAAATAAAGTAGACAAACGCATAATTTTAGTTAAAGGAGGGGTCTTCTTTTCGACTATATATGAATAGCGGCGGCCATAATCAAAATCACATTTTCCCAATTTTAATCCCTCTACAACTTCTTTGAGCGCTGCTTCATTGTCCAATATAAATTGTTCTAATTCAGGATCCTGGCCAGACCACCCCTTGCGGATGACTTTCTGGATCCTTTCTTTCATTTCAGCACTTTCATTATACTTTTGCAGATCAAAAGCTTTACTATAATAAACTGCAGCATTATCTACTTCTACTGCATAGGCCACGTTAGAGAGATTAATCAAAGCAAGCAAAGCTATGGACAAAATCATACGGACTGAGGTTCTTTTCACCTTAGTATCCTTCCTGCCATCAGGGCGAAGTATTTCTTATTTATAAACATTAGTATTATAATCTCTCTACCGGACATAAGTCAAGACGGAATCCTAAATAAAAACGGGTTGGACACCAAAGGAGCCCAACCCATTTCTTATAAACCTGCTGTAAGCGCTATACCAAGCCTTGATCGATCATGGCGTCAGCTACTTTCACAAAGCCGGCGATATTCGCGCCTTTTACATAATTCACAAAGTCGCCTTCCTTGCCGTATTTGACGCAGGATTTATGAATATTGATCATGATATTATGCAGCATCTCATCAACCTGTTCCCTGGTCCAGGACAATCTTTCGCTGTTCTGGGACATTTCCAGGCCGCTGGTAGCCACACCACCGGCATTGGCAGCTTTGCCAGGGCCATAGAGGATCTTAGCCTGCAGGAATACCTTGACTGCTTCCGGGGTAGAAGGCATATTGGCGCCTTCTGAAACGCAGATACAGCCGTTCTTGACCAATTTTTTAGCCTCTGCTTCATTGATCTCATTCTGGGTGGCTGAAGGGAAAGCTACATCGCACTTTACATCCCAAGGCCGCTTACCCGGAATGAACTTACAGCCATATTTCGCCGCATATTCCTTGATCCGGCCGCGTTTCACGTTCTTTAGTTCCATGACATAGGCCAGCTTCTGGGCATCGATCCCGTCAGCATCATAGATATAGCCGTCTGAATCAGACAGGGTGACGCACTTGCCGCCCAGCTCATTTACTTTTTCTACGGTATATTGGGCTACATTGCCGGATCCGCTCACTGTCACAACTTTGCCTTCCATTGATTCGCCGCGGGTCTTGAGCATTTCCTGGGCAAAATAGGTCGCGCCATAACCAGTCGCTTCCGGACGGATCAGGCTGCCGCCCCAATTGAGGCCTTTGCCGGTCAATACGCCGGTAAACTCATTGCGCAATCTTTTATATTGTCCGAACATGAAACCAATTTCACGTCCGCCTACTCCTATATCTCCAGCCGGCACGTCAGTATCCGGCCCGATATGTCTTTGCAATTCGGTCATAAAACTCTGACAGAATCTCATTACTTCATTATCACTCTTGCCCTTCGGGTCAAAATCAGAACCGCCCTTGCCGCCGCCCATAGGCAACGTGGTCAGGCTGTTTTTAAATACTTGTTCAAACGCCAAAAACTTTAAGATACTGAAGGTGACGCTGGGATGTAAACGCAAACCGCCCTTGTA
>JAQTPL010000063.1 GCA_028712895.1 bacterium
CGCTGGGTTGGAGGGTTGCTCACTAATTACCAGACCATCCATAAAAGCATCGAACGTTTAGCTGAGATAGAAGAGATGAAAACCAGCGGACGTATTGAGATGCTTACAAAGAAAGAACAGTCATTAATAGAAAAAGAACGGGCAAAAATGGAGAAGCTTTTAGGCGGCATCAAAGGTATGAAAAAACTGCCAGCCCTGGTATTTATAGTTGATACCAATGTTGAGCAGAACGCGGTGAAAGAATGCCGTAAGATGGAAATACCTATCGTGGGAGTGATTGACAGTGATTGCGACCCGGACCAGGTTGACCATATCATACCGGCCAATGATGACGCGATTAGAGCCATTAAATTGTTGTCTTCGATCGTGGCAGATGCAGTGCTGGAGGGCCAGCAGTTACGGAAAGACGCAGCCATACAGGCCCAGGAAGCGCGGGAGGCACAAAAAGCAGCAGCAGATGACAAAGGCACTATTACCGGATTGACCAATGTAGTCGATCAGGCATAAATCAGAAGGAGTACGAAAATGTCGATTAATATGGAGATGGTGCAGAAATTGCGCCAGACTACCGGGGCTGGGGTATTGGAATGCAAAAAAGCCCTGGAAGAATCTAAAGGCGTGATTGATGAAGCGATTAAGATCCTGCGCACCAAGGGCATTGCCCAGGCAGAAAAAAAATCAACGCGCACTACCTCCCAGGGACTGGTTGCTTCCTATGTTCATTTAGGGGGCCAATTAGGCGTATTGGTAGAGATCAATTGCGAGACTGATTTTGTGGCCCGCACCGATGATTTTAAGGCCTTGGCTCATGATATTGCCATGCAAGTGGCGGCAGTTAATCCTTTGTACGTAAAGAGGCAGGATATCCCCGCGGAGGTTTTAGATAAAGAGCGTGAAATAGCCAAAGCGCAGGTAACCGGCAAGCCGGCCAATGTCCTGGAGAAAATAGTAGAAGGCAAGCTGGAGAAATATTATGAACAGTTTTGCCTGCTGGACCAGCCTTTTATCAAGGATGACAAGATCAAGATAGCGGATCATTTAAAGAACACCATTGCTAAACTCGGAGAAAATATTACCGTGCGGCGTTTTGCCAGGATCAAGCTTGGTGAATAAAAGCTCACTTAATCGGTGTAATCGTCTTTAAAGGGGAGCTGGCATGAAAGAACCAATGTATAAGCGGGTATTGCTGAAGCTGAGCGGCGAGGTCTTAAGCGGTAATAAGAAATTTGGCATTGATTCCGGCATGGTTGATTTTGTCACCAGCCAGATCAAGGACCTGAGCTCGCTAGGAGTGCAAATCGCCGTGGTCATCGGGGGAGGCAACATTTTCCGCGGGATCACGGCAGATAAGCACGGTATTGACCGGGTAGCAGCTGACTACATGGGGATGCTGGCTACGGTTATTAATGCCCTGGCTTTACAGGATTATTTAGAACGGAAACACGGTATAAATACCCGGGTGCAAACAGCTATCGAAATGCAGAAGATAGCTGAACCCTATATCCGCCGCAAAGCTATCCGCCATTTGCAGAAGAAGCGGGTGGTTATTTTTGCCGGCGGGACAGGCAATCCATACTTTACTACTGATACTACCGCTGCCTTGCGGGCAGTGGAAATAGGGGCGGAAGTAGTGCTCAAGGCGACCAAGGTTGACGGGGTCTATGATGATGACCCGATGAAGAACAGCCAGGCCAAAAAGTTCAGAGAAATCTCCTATATGGATGCGCTCAGAAAAGGTCTTAAAGTGATGGATACGACTGCGCTCAGTTTATGTATGGATAATAAAATGCCGATCATAGTTTTTAATATTTACAAAAAAAACAATATCAGGAAAGCTATTTTAGGAGAGCAGGTAGGAACGATTATAAGATAGGAGTGTTTACAGAATGAATCTTAATACGGTAAACGCAGAACTGCTTGATAAAATGAATAAAGCCCTGGAAAAACTCAAGGAAGAGTATAGCGGTATCAGGACCGGCAGAGCTCATCCTTCGTTGCTGCATGACCTGAAAGTAGAATATTACGGCAACCTGGTCCCGATCCAACAAGTTGCCAGTATTTCTGTGCCTGAAGCAAAGGTATTGGAAATCAAACCATGGGATAAGAGCGCCATGGCTGAGATCAAAAAAGCCATTCTTAAATCAACCCTTGGCATTACTCCGCTTGATGACGGACAAATTATCCGTCTCGTGATGCCAACCCCGACTGAAGAAGGGCGCAAGGAACTAGTGAAACGCGCGCATAAATTCGCGGAAGACAAAAAGGTGGAAGTGCGCAATATCCGCCATCAGTACAATAAAGTGATCGAAAAAATGGAAAAAGATAAAGAAGTTACCGAAGACGAGAAATTTAAAGGGTTGGAACATGTACAAAAGACAACCGATGAAATGATCAAGAAGATCGATGAAGTTTTTTTGCATAAGCAAAAAGAAATAATGGAAGTTTAAAATACGGCGTATAGCATGTAGCGTATAGCGCGTAGGAAAAAGGAGAAAGATTAAATGACTTATAAAATAAGTGATGCCTGTATAGCGTGTGGAGCATGTGTTGATACCTGCCCGGTCTCGGCTATCTCAGAAGACGGGGAGAAATATAAAATTGCCGCTGATAAATGCACTGATTGCGGAGCCTGCGCAGGCAATTGCCCGGTAGAAGCTATCAGTCAGGAATAAAATGTCCAAAGTCAACAGCACCTCATTGGAGCAAGAGCTGGACCCGCTAAGAATTCCCGGGCATGTAGCTATTATCTTGGATGGCAACGGGCGCTGGGCTAAAAATAAGCATTTACCCAGGATATCCGGACATGCCATGGGCGCTAAGAGGGTTTCGGAGATCGTGACTGCTGCTTCTGACCTGGGGATTCAAGCCTTAAGCTTATATGCGTTTTCTACGGAAAATTGGTCCCGGCCGGAACATGAAGTTTCTTTTCTTATGTCTTTGCTGGTTAAGTACTTAAAAAAAGAACTGAAAAACCTGGTGCGCAAAGATGTTAAATTAGTCGTATCCGGACATCTTGAGGAGCTCCCGGCAGCAGCCAAAGCGGTAATCAACCAGACCATGGAAAGTTCAAAACAACATCGGGGAATGATCTTTAACCTGTGCCTAAACTATGGTGGTCGGCGGGAATTGACCGATGCTTGCCGCGCGCTGATCAAACAAGTCAATACCGGTCAATTGTCAATCGCTGAAATAGACGAACAGTTAGTAGGCCAGTATATCTATCATCCCGAGCTTGGAGATATTGATCTCATGATCAGGACCAGCGGAGAAGAGAGGATCAGTAATTTTTTGCTCTGGCAGTTAGCTTATAGCGAGCTGTATTTTACTCCGGTCATGTGGCCTGATTTCACCAAAATTGATCTCTTAAAAGCAATAATAGCTTATCAGAAAAGGGAGAGGCGTTTTGGAGGAATATAATAAAAGATTTCTATCCAGTATCATCGGCGTACCGTTAATACTCACCGCTATTTACCTGGGCGGGCCGGTATACTTGCTATTAATCGAAATAATAATTATCGCTGGTCTGGCTGAATTCCTGAACCTGGCTAATATATCGCAACGCAGCTTGAAACTGACCAGTTTTGCCGCTGCCCTCTTATTGAGCTTACTGATATATTTGAATAACGGGCAAAATCAATCATTTCATCATAATCCTGCGGATTTGCTTACCACGATTTTTCTTACCGTCATAATCTTGATTACTGCTTTCTCCAGCACCACTGTTGTCTCCTGGCAGCAAACTGCCTTAGCCTTTACCGGAGTGTTTTACCTGGGCTGGACCTTAACTTATTTATTATTGATCAGGGAAGAATTCCCCTTAGGCCGCGAATATACGTATTTAGTATTCATAGTGATCTGGGCGGTTGATATAGCCGCTTATATCATGGGCAAACGTTTTGGCAAAAACAAAATGGCTCCCGCAATAAGTCCTCATAAATCATGGGAGGGGGCAGGGAGCGGAATTTTAGCCGGGCTGATAGCCGGCAGCACTGTCAAATTCTTTCTCTTACCGCAAAAACCCTGGCTATCCACACTTGGCTTGATCCTGGCTATTACCATCATCGCGCAGTTAAGCGACCTGGCAGAATCGTCTTTAAAAAGAAATTTTAATACCAAAGACAGCAGCGGGTTAATTCCCGGGCATGGCGGCATGCTTGATCGTTTTGACAGTTTTATTTTAACCAGCCCGCTGGCGTATTACCTAATTAAATGGATGCTCTGATGCCTATGAAGAAAATAGTCATTCTGGGATCAACCGGATCAATAGGCGTAAGCACCTTGGAAGTCGCTGCTGCCAACCGTAACCGATTTCGGATAATAGGCCTGACCGGTAATAACAATCTTGATTTACTGGAAAAACAGATCCAGCGCTTTCGTCCGGAAGTCGTAGTGGTCAGTACTGCCGAAGCAGCAGCCAGGCTAAAAAAGAAATACCGGCAGAAGATACGGATCTTGCATGGACCAGCGGGTTTATTATCTGCTGCGACCTGGCCCGGGGTAGACCTGGTTGTCTCTTCATTAGTTGGAGCTTTGGGTTTAGAACCGACTTTGGCGGCTATTGCCAAGGGCCGTGATATAGCTTTAGCCAATAAAGAAGTGCTGGTCATGGCCGGCCCTTTTGTTATGGCTGAAGCCAGCCGCTGTAAAGTAAAAATACTGCCGATTGACAGCGAGCATTCCGCTCTCTGGCAGTGCCTTAAAAATGAATCAGCTAAAAATGTTTCGCGCCTGATCCTGACTGCTTCCGGAGGCCCGTTTTGGCAGTTGAGCCGGCAAGAATTATTTTTTGTAGATGTTAACCGAACGCTAGCTCATCCGACCTGGAATATGGGCCGCAAAGTGACTGTGGATTCGGCTACTTTGATGAATAAGGGCTTTGAAGTAATAGAAGCCCATCATCTTTTTGGCATAGAGCTTTCAAAAATACACATAGTCATACATCCGGAAAGTATTGTACATTCCATGGTTGAATTCACTGATGGTTCCGTCATTGCCCAGTTGGCTATCCCGGATATGAAATTGCCTATCCAATATGCGCTGTGTTATCCGGACCGGCCGGCTAATGATCTGCCTAAACTGGATTTAGCCAGGATAGGAAAATTAACTTTCACCAAACCTGATTTTACCAGGTTCCCGTGCCTTAAATATGCTTTTCAGGCAGCCAAAATTGGCGGTACTATGCCGGCGGTGATGAGCGCAGCCGATGAAATAGCGGTGCAAAGCTTTCTGGAAAATAAAATTGGTTTTATTCAGATCAGCAAGATTATTGATAACGTAATGAAAAAGCACAAATCAATAGCCCAGCCCACATTAAGTAGAGTAATCAAGGCTGCTGACTGGGCCAGGACCGAAGCCAAAAAATATATTAAAAAGTTAGGATAAGAAATGCTGGTTGCTCTGATCATTATTATTGCTTTCAGCCTGCTGGTTGTTTTTCATGAATTTGGGCATTATATCATTGCCAAACTGCTAAAAGTCAAAGTAGAAAAATTCGCTATCGGATTTGGGCCGGAATGGTTTGGTTTTAAGGGTAAAGAAACCCATTACAGCGTAAATCTGTTCCCTTTAGGCGGCTACGTGCGCATGTTAGGCGATGAAGCGGGGGATCCCCAGGCAAACTCACCGCGGAGTTATTTGGCGCAAAAATGGTATAAACGGGCTTTTATCGTAGCTTTCGGCCCGGTTATGAATTTTGTCCTGGCTATCTTGTTGTTTACTATTATTTTCATGGTTGGGGTCAGTGTCCCTGATACTTCGACTACCCGCATCGGCTATGTTTACG
>JAQTPL010000031.1 GCA_028712895.1 bacterium
GGAAATACTCCTTTTTAGCGTCGATAATATCCAGAGCCAGCTGTTTCCCGGAATTGGTTCCCTTCATCCAAAAACTAAAAGCATTATATTTATCCCATTTTATATCCTGGGGCTTTACATTCCAGGCCCCGGCGCCCTTGACATCAATATTATATCCCCTGGCTATCCAGATCCAGCCGCCAGGCATGGCAAAAAATACTACTTTTATCGATTGTTTACCATCTACTTTATCCGCATCATCCGCATACACTTCCACGGAAGACCCGCCGCCCGCGCCGTAATCCACATTACCGCTCATCGAGCCAGAGGTGATCCCTGCCGGAATAATCTCGCCTTCAAAACTATCAATGAGCAGTGAATCTGCCGCAAAACTATTGCCTGCACCAAGACTGAGCAATACCGTTATTACTAAACTTACTAATACCTTACTCATAATTCCCTCCTGTCCTGATTTTAACCATTGCCAAAACTAAATACCTGTCTTTTAATAGTTTAGACTTCCTACACTGAGGAAAGTTCCAATATTTAGCTTTAGTAATGATTAAATTTCAAAGAACTTTTCTTTTAAATTACAGGGTCTTTCCCCAGAAACCTGGGGAAAGACCCCGCTTAACTTACTTAATAATACACTAAAATTTCTTTTTTGTCAATACATTCGACGTTGCTCAGTATTGATTACCAGAGATAGCTGGCCTTGACTTCATAATACTGCTTTTGAATCTGTTCCATATGCTCTGGATCCATTGAGCTGCCGGAAGACCATACAGCCTTCTGTACGTTCTTGCCGATAATGCTCAGATTCAGGTTCTTGACCAGAACGTTCTTTGCTGTAGCGGCGAGGTCGAGCTGTCCGCCACCGCCAAACTCATAACCATAGTCCCAGCCATTGACCCAAGGATCATCCATTGCGCGACCACGATTCATCAACTTCTCATGTATCTTGTAAATACCGGAAACGCTATAGTTCTCCAAGAAGTCAACATAACCGCCAATAGACATATTCCATCTCGGTACTGCAGCCTTATTGAAATCAGCATCAACCTCTCCCGTAACTCCGCCGGAACCGCTGTAGAGATTGGGTACAAAGTTAGCGTTCCTGTTCTTCAGCAGTTGGCTACCAGATACAAATCCGCCAAATTTATCAGCATCATAGGAGATGTTAGCTTCAATACCGTTAGTCTTAATGTCTCCTACATTGAAGAAACCACGGAGCTGTCCAAGTGAAGCGTCCAGAGCTGGCCACGCTACACCGGTATACACAAAGTTAACAAAGTCATACAGTATTGACTGGTAATAGCTGGCCAGTATTTTCATGTTCTTTATTGGCCTGACATCAATTACCAATTCTGTTGATTCAGCCGTGGTTGCTTTCTGGGTACCTCTTAGGTCAATGTTATTCTGTTCAGAGTATCTTTCGAAAGTATTCAACCGGGTAAAGCCCTGTTGGTAGATGCCTTTGACAAACAAGTTCTCCATTGGGCTATATACAACGGCTGCTTTCGGGAAGAATTTGTGTAGTTTTTCACGGGGATCACGGAACTGGTCGCCGGGGTTGAATTCACCCACATAACGTCCGCCACCGGTTAAGCTTAAATTGCTGAGCAATTGATACTTAGCATCAATGTAACCTTCAACTGCGGCAATATCATTGCCCATTTCAGTGAAGGTGGGCAGGAATTCAGGCGGATCAAAGTAGCTGCCGCTATTGGGTACGTTCGGACTCCATGGTCTGGTATATGGATCCCAGCCCGCAGATGGGCCAGAACCTTGTGGAGACCATACACCGCCCTGCGCACCGAGCACAACGCTCAAGGCCTCAGTTGGCGCCACCAAGACGTTTGAATCGACTTCATATCTCTTCTCGGTTTTCATTTCATAGCCGCCGCCGCTGCGGTTGTTCGGATTAAACACATCATACATCTGGTAGAAATTATTGAACCGTACCGTCGTGTTCCAATCAGTGTTTTTCCAGTATTCGGGTTTCTTGATCATAATGTTCACATCGTCAGCAAAGTTTTCTATGCGAATTATATTGTCTGCTGCGCTGATATTATGGCGATCTGTCCTGGATTCCAGACGACGATAGGCAATGGTCATATCTTTATAATTCATATTTGCAAACACCTGATAATCAGGCAGAGGATTGGTCGCAGTATGGCCATCTACTATTCTTTCACTAAACCCACCCCATTCTTCCAAAGTCCTGGACATGCCATAATTATAGGTGGTGTTCACCAAGAACTGATAGCTCAAGTCATCTGACGGCTTCTGCGCATAGTTAAGGTTATAACGGGCCATTGATCCCTTACCAACTACTACGCTGGTCATCAAGCCCTGGAACTGCTGCGCGCCTTTATGCACGATATTGATGGTGCCTTGGGTTCCCTGTCCGCCCCACACTGAGGTATTGGGCCCTTTGATGATTTCGATCCTCTCGACATCATCAAAACTATTCGGCCAATTGTTTTCGCCCAAGCCCAAGAATGTCGGAAAAAGCATACCATCATAAAGGAAGAGAATCTTGTCATTAGCATATCCAGATACGCCTCTCAACACCAAGACTTCATCTTGCCCCTTATAAGTATGCCAACCACCTTCAATCACCTCAAAAAGGTCATTGATGTTCGTGATGGCATATCTTTCCAGGAACTTCCCAGAAATAACAGTAACGTTAGCCGCAGCTTCGTACGTTTTTTCTGTACGTTTGGTAACACCGCTGACCATATCTTCACCGAAGAGGGCCAACTCAGTTACAGCTGCTTCTTCTGCTATTACCGGCACAACTAAACTGATCATGATAACTAAGATAAATAAAGGACAAACTAAACTTTTTAAAACTTTATTCAATTCCATCATTTACACCCCTTTCTAAATTTTATTTTCGGCAAAACTGTTTATTTTCAGCAGCTCACCTCCTTCTGTTATGTATAATCCATCTCTTTCTATATATAATAAGAGATTATTTTTGGCTGTCTTATTATATCACTACTTAAAAATCTTGTAAAGTAAAAAATTTAGAAAATACGAATTATGCGAATGCCTGCCTGTCGGTAGGCAGGATAGCGAATTCCTCGAATAAAATATTTTTTTATATGTTTAGTCCATTTAAAATATTTAATTTTAAACTATTCGTGAAATTCGTATCTTCTAATTCGGCCTTTATTCGCATCTTATGACAATTTAAATTTGCTGGCGGAATCTTTTAAGCTTTCGGCGATCTCCTTCAGGTTTTCGATCGAAGTAGAAATCTCCTCAAAAGTAGCGACCTGTTCTTCGCTGGAGGCGCTGGCCTCTTCAGCGCTGGCAGCAGTTTCTTCTGAACTGGCGGCTATATCTTCGATCTGTCCCGCGATATTTTTCGCCGCCTGGCTGATATCTTTAAAACTCTTACCGGCATCGGTTGTGACATTCGCTGATTCACCGACATCCTTGGCTACTATTTCTACCGCGGTGACCGCCTTAGCTGTTTCAGCCTGCACTTCACTGATGAGCCGGGCAATTTCACTGGCGCTCTGGGCTGAGCCTTCAGCCAGTTTCCTGACTTCATCAGCGACCACAGCAAAGCCGCGGCCCGCTTCTCCGGCCCTGGCTGCTTCGATCGCTGCATTAAGTGAAAGCAAATTCGTTTGATCTGCGACTTTGGTAATATAATTAATGATCTCGCCGATCTGCATGGAACGCTTACCCAGGTTCTTGATCAGTTCCGCAGACTGGTAAGCGCTGTCCTTGGAATGGGACACTTTAGCAATGACCCCGCTGATATTTTCATCGCCGGTCTCTGCAGTCTTGGCTGATTTCTGCGCTACGGTAGCTATGGTCTGGGTAGTATCAGATATCTTGGTAATAGATACAGAGATCTGGCTGACATTAGAAGCCATCTGGGAGATCGCTTCGCTGGAAGTCCGGGATAAGGAAGCCATTTCATTAGCCCGTGAATGGATCTGGTTGGAAGACTCCTGTATTTGGGAGATCAAGTCGCGCAAGCCGGTGATCATGGCTGAAAGCGCATTGCCGATCAGGTCTTTAGAGGAGCGAGGCTTAATAGCAGTAGTCAGGTTGCCGCGCGATACATCCTGGGTAATATTGGCCATTTCCTGCAAATACTCCACGATCTGTTTGAAAGAAGTGCCTAACACGTCAAATTGCGACCGCACCCTGATATTGCCGCTGATATTGCCTTGGGAAATTTCCTGGGCCATCTGGCTCATTTCCTGGAAATAACTGACCATTTCCTTGAAGGCCACGCCCAGGATATCTTTGTCACTGCGCGGATGGATATTGCCGCTGATATTACCCTGGGAAATATTTTGGGCCAGTTCTGCCATTTCCTGCAGGTAAACAACCATTTCCTTAAAAGCATTTCCCAACACATCTTGATCAGACCGCGGCGTGATCTCAGTGTTTAACTCACCCTGGGCTACCAGGTTGGCATTTTTCGCAATCCCTTCAATATATTTGACCATTTGATTGAAAGCTCGTCCCAGGTCGCCTATTTCATCATTAGACTTGATCTGTAATTCTTCTTCAATTTCTCCCTGGGAGATCTTCTGGATCTTGTGGATCACTTGCTTTAACGGATTTAAGGTAATACGGGAAGCCATAATAATAAGGGCAATGCCAATTAAGATAATAATTAAGGTAAATAAGAATATAAGATATTTTATCTTGCGCAGCTCATCGCTAATGCCAGTGGTTTTCATACTGATTTGCACCGCTCCGATAATTTCCTTCTTTACTTCCGAGGTCCCGGATTTTTCAGACTGCCCGACACCCAGTCCCATCATTGATTCCAGGTCTGACCCTCCAGACGAAGCTGCCGACTGGGTCACTTTACTGACCACGGGGACAGAAATGACTATGGTTTTGCTATCCGGTTTCTGGAAGGACGCCTCTTTTCCTTCCAGGGCTTTCTTTTCAATCTCTGTTTCTACTGTTTTGTCAATTTTAGTCTGGTCGTTATGCGATAGGAACCGGCCGTCCTTGTTGATGACGCTCGCTGTAGCCACATCTTTTTCCTTCATGGCGCTATCTACAAAATTCCCCAGGCTGGTCCGATCCTCCGCCAGGATGCTGAACTGGCAGTTATTGGCAATACCATTCGCGATCGTTTCTCCTCTTTTTTCCAAGGCATTCAGCAATAATGTGCTCTCGTGATTGATCAGGTACGTACTAAAAAATAAGGCAATCAGCACGACTAGTCCGGCTGTAAACATAATAAGCTTATTTTGTAGATTCAGTACCACTTTTGTCTCCCTTTTTAATTAATTTATATAAAAGGTGGATCAATTATATGTTTCCACTGCCCGTTTGGTCACATCAGAACTGATCTTAATGCCCAGCGCTCCGGCGGTCTTAGTATTGATCGCCAGGTTCAGGTTACGCGGATATGCCAGTGGCGGTAATTCTCCGGCTCCGCCCTTGGCTAATATATCACCAGCCATAGCCCCGGATTGCCGGCCGATATCTTCATAATCCAGCACCGGCGAAGCTATAGCTCCTACTTTGACCAGGAAGGAAGCAAAGCCAAATACCGCTACACTTCCCTGCTGACATTGGTTCATTATGAACGGGATCGTATCTTTAGTGGCAACGGTAGGATCGAGGATCAGCCAGAAGACCTGTATCTTGCCAACCATATCTTTGATCGCTTTGACGACATCAGGCGAAGAAGCTACAGAAGTGGCAACAATGGACAAACCATAGTTAGCAGCCACAGCTTTGGCTTCAGTGGCTATGGACTGGCTATAGGTGGGGTCATAAATGATCCCAACGCTTTTAGCATTAGGGACGATCTCTTTGATCGTTTCTAAGGATTGTTTGACCGGGATATCGAGGGCTACACCAGAAACGTTACTTTTGAGGATCTTTTGTTTTGCGGGACTAAGGACCATGGAAAAAACTATCGGTTTATTGGATACTTTTTCCGAAGCAGCTTTCACTGCTTCTGTGCCGATAGCGTAAATCAGATCAAAACTGCCAATATTCCCCGGGATACCCGCCAGGTCAGAGTATGTTACCTTAAGATTGCCGCCTTCGGCGTATCCCTTACTTCTCATCTCTTTCTTAAATCCTTCCAAAGCCATATTATACTGGGGCAGGTTCTGGCTCTTGATAATAATGATATTTTCAGCTAAAGAAAAAGATTGAAACAATAACAGGATAAAAACAGCAAGGATCAACTGGGCCAAAAATCTTTTGCGCATTTGTTTTTTTGTCACCATCACCATATTTTCTCTCTTAGTTTGTTTTATAGAGCTTTCTATGGTTCTCTTCCTGATCAAGAATGCTAAAAAAAACCTTTTCTATTAACCCTAAAAAGGGTTTGTTTAACATTCTTAAAGACAACAAAATATAGTGTGGTTTAAAATTATTACACAGCCTGTTGTATAATTTACCTTTCCGCGCATATTGTATATAATATCAAAATTTTTGTCAACAAAAAAATTTTAAAAACGATTACACAGATTAAAAATTTTGCTTATTTAGCTCTTTTTTCAGCGCCAAGAAGCCTGATCTTTTTAGCTGTGCCACTGGCAAATCCGCCGAGATTACCGTCGCTGCGGATAACCCGGTGACAAGGCACTGCCGGAGCAAAAGGATTTTTATGCAGGGCGTTGCCAACAGCGCGGCAGGCCCGCGGCTGCCCGATCTTTTTTGCGATCCAGGCATAAGACCTAGTCTCACCCCTTGGAATAGTTTTACACGCTGCATAAACCTTTTTTTCAAACTCAGTTATTTTTCTTTTTTTTGATTTTTCTTTTTTCATTGTTTTTGCTACCAGCTATGAACTACGAACTATGAGCTGCTCACTGCAGCTTCCTATATTTCGGTCCCTTTGATATATCAGAAAGAAATATATTGCCTTGATCATCAGTATAGATAAAAAGCGGTTTTTGGATACTAATCGGACGGTTGGCATAATATTGCCAGTAGGTCAGCACCGCGATAATATAATTTTTTGTTTCCCTGAATGGAGGAATGCCGTTATATTTTCTAACCGCGTCTGGCCCGGCATTATAGGCAGCTAACGCCAATTTAATATCGCCGAAATTGCGTAATTGTTCCGCCAGGTAACGGGTACCGCCCTCTATATTCTGACGCGGGCTGTAAATATCAAAGACCCCTAAGCATTCAGCTGTTTTAGGCATTAGTTGCATCAATCCCTTGGCTCCTTTATGGGAAACACAGTACTGGTCAAAATCACTTTCTGCTTTAATTACCGCTTTGATCAAAGCTGGTTCAAGATTATGTTTTTTAGCGAAAACAGCGATCAATTCATCGAAGTTGACAATATTCTTTGGGGATATCTTTTTCTTCGCTTTAGCTGCCGGCTTGGCTTGGGCCCGCGCCGAAATAGTACGGCCTGTGGGAATGTAATCTTTAATCTCGTTCTGGTAGAAATTAAGCTCTCCGCCTTTGACCCTGAAAATATAGCTGTCGCTACTCTTTTCCACTAAAACACCATAAAAGGTATTGCCATTCTTCAACATGACTTTGTATTCCCGTCCATTGGCATAGAGAAGTGAAAGAGTGGTAAAGTGGTAGAGTGGTAAAGCAAAAACCATACATATTAACAGACGTGTTTTCCATTTAAGCTTCATTACTCATCCTTTCTCTTTCAGTGTCTTACGGCGTAAAAGACGGTGATAGGAAATGGCAAAGCGGTGCGCTTCGTCACGTATATGCCTGACTAATTGTAAAGCCGGGGAACGCCGGTCCAGAGCCAGTGGGTCAGCTTGTCCCGGCAAAAATATTTTTTCTTCACGCTTGGCAATACTGGCCAGGGGAATTTGTTCGTCCAGTTCCCGTAATTTACTTACTGCCTGTGATAATTGCCCTTTACCGCCGTCGATCAGGATCAAGTCAGGCCTTTTTGCCTGGCATTCTGCCAGGTAGCTATACCGGCGGTGCAATACTTCTCCTAACATGGCGTAGTCATCTATCCCGGATATACTTTTGATCCGGAACCGGCGGTACTCCTGCTGCGCCGGTTTGCCATTAATAAAAGTTACCATTGAACCGACCGCTAGTTGCCCGCTAATATTGGAAATATCAAAAGCTTCGATACGGCGAGGCAAACACGGCAATCCCAATTCTTTTTGCAGCAGCGGCAACATTTGCTGCTGGGGCAGTTCCGGCAAATGACTCTGCAATAAAGCCGTTGGATCAACTTGCCGGAAATTGATATGCGCCAGGATCTCTTCTATAAACTGTTTTTCCTGGTATACCCTTTGCGCTTGTTCATACTCCATAGTCTGGCTATAGTTAGCCAATTGCTGGTCCAGATATTGCAGTAGTTGCCGGGGCCGGTTCCGCAGGAACAGGTCCACTTCCCTGAGCATACGCAGATACTGTTCCCGGCTGACCTTGCCGAGGCAAGGCGCGGCGCAACGTTTTAAATGAAAATATAAACAGGACTTGACTGGTATATTCGTTTGCCTACAATAGCGCAGTGGAAAATATTTCCGGACAGCGCGCACGATCCGGCGCAAATGACTGCCATCAGGGTATGGCCCATAATACTTGGCTCCATCTTTGCGTACTATCCTGGTCACCATCAGGCGTGGCCATTGTTCCTTCATAGTTATTTTTAAGTACGGATAACTTTTATCATCCCGGTACATGACATTGTAGCGGGGACGATAGCGCTTAATTAATTCAAACTCTAAAAGTAACGCGGCTTTTTCTGACCTTGTCGGTATATAATCAATAGCAACGATATGAGAGACCAGGGCTTGCACTTTAGGAGAAAAACCCTTGCCCTGGAAATAACTGCTGACCCTTTTTTTCAGGCTGGTAGCTTTGCCCACATAAATAATTTCCCCCCGGCGGTTCTTCATCAGGTACACACCGCTTTGGTCAGGCAGCTGCTTAATTTTTTCCAGCAATGGCTCAGTCATTTTTTTTCAGCGTACACTTTTCAGCGGTCAGCGGTCAGATATCAGAAAAGCTTTTAAGGGTGTTGTTGCTGTACGCTGTCCACGGAACGCTGTCTCCTGAAAAAATTCTGCACATATTTCAATTCTTCAATTTTAAGCAAATAAGCCATACCTATATATACCAGAACTCCCAGGACTAAGGCAATAATAATCCATGGCCTCGTGAAAAAACAAACCACCCCCATCGCTGCTGCTGCCAGCAGGACTTTCTGCATACTGGCCCAGATCCGGCTGGCTCCCAAGGCGCCGATCCGCTGCCGCAAAATATAGACTAAGGCAGCCATATTAAAAGCGGCAGATATACTGGTGGCCAAAGCCAGACCGCCAACGCGCAGGAATTTCATCAGGATAATATTTAAGACTGTATTTAAGACCATGGCGGCAATAGCTATTTTCACCGGGGTTTTCGTATCCTGTAAAGCATAAAAAGCAGACGCCCCGATCTTCGCGCCGGCGAAGAAAATCAAACCCAGAGCATAAAAAGCTAAAGCCAGCGCAGTCAAAGCTGTCCCCTGGGCATTGAAAGAACCGTGTTCGAACAATAACCTGATGATTGGCTGTCCTAAGACGATAAGCCCGATCGTTGACGGGATCAGGGTAAACATGGTCATGCGTATGCTCAAAGAAAAAGTATGCTTTAATTGGTCCAGGTCCTTTTTCGCGGCAGACAAGCTCATCGCCGGCAAAGCTACCGTGACTATAGAAAGACCAAAAAGCGCCAACGGCAGTTGATAGAGACGGTTGGCATAATACAAGGCCATGATACTGCCATCCTGCAGGAAACTGGCGCAGACCTGATCAATGAGCACGTTAAGCTGTCTGACACCGCTGCCGATCGCCACCGGGATCATTAAAATACCTATCTTCCTGACCAGCGGTGTGATCCTGAAGATTATTCTATGCAGAAATCCGTTTTTGGCCAGGTACGGTACCTGCCAGAGGAACTGGAACAATCCACCCAGTAATACTCCCCAGGCTAATCCTTCTATTGGTACTTTCATTAAGGGAACCAACCAGAGGACAGCCGCTATTTCAAAAACAGACAGCATCATCGGCGCGGCTGCCGGTATAAAAAAAACCTGCAAGGAATTTAACGCTCCCATAGCTAAAGCTGACAGGCTAATGAAAGCAATGAAAGGGAACATGATCCTGGTAAGCTTTATGGCTAAAGCCAATTGGTCAGGCTTATTCCACCAGCCCCAGGCAATGAGCCTGACTACAGCCGGGGCAAAGATCATGCCCAGCAAGGTCACTCCGGAGAGAATGACCAGCAGGATCCCCAGGCAAGCGCTATAGAGTGTAGCTGCTTCATTCTTACCCTTCTTTACCAGGCATTCGCTGAATACCGGGATAAAGCCGCTGGATAAAGATCCTTCTCCCAGCAGATCGCGCAGTACATTAGGGATCCGAAAAGCCAAATAGAAGGCATCTGCCGCCCAGCCATTGCCAAAACGACTGGCCACTACCATATCCCGCACATATCCCAGGACCCGGGATAAAAGAGTCGCGCCAGACACAGTACCGATAGATTTGGCAATTTTGGTGGACATAGTATTAATAACCCTTGACAATCTCTGATAAAAATGCTATTATTTTTTGAATTACACGAATTTCAGCGAATTACTCGAATATTACATTCGGCACTTATTCGCTATCATTTGCGTTATTAGAGTTTAAAGGAGGAAACACCGAATGACCAAACTAAAAATGGGCCGCCATACTTCGGCGATCAAGGAATCACGTCAAAACATCGTCCATCACCGCGCCAACACCAAGATCAAGAACCAGATCAAGCAATTGATCAAAGATGTGAACGCAGCCATTGCCAAAAAAGACCAGGCTGCAGCAAAAAGCATTATGCTGAAGGCCTTTGCGGCCTTGGATAAAGCCGCCAAGAAAAACATCCTGCATAAGAATAATGCTAACCGTAAAAAATCAAGAATGGCCCTGAAGCTAAAAACATTAACCGCATAGATCGATCAATAAATGTTCCAAAACCCAAAGCGGGTCCTGATTGCTGCTTTTAAGAGTTTTATCAGTATCCGCTATTTTTTTGTGCTTTTTAACCAATTCTGCCAAATTGAACTGCGGCAAGCTGGCTTTAAATTCATTTTGATCGTCAGATTTGCGGATATTGAATTTTTTCATGATCTCTTCAACGCTGGTCTGCCTTGATTGCATTTCCTTGGCCACGATCAATTTCCGCCAGGCCTGGGAAATGATCCACAATGCGTACATTTCACCTTTTCCTTCTGCCACTACATGCTGCAAGGCGATTAAAGCCCGGTCCAGGTTACGTGCAGCCAGGGAGCGCTCTAAGCGTTTGTCATTTTCAGTAAACATCCGGAATATATTCTTTTGCGCTTCCGCGATCGTGATCGTTTTCTTGTCCGGCAAGGCGATCACCAGCTTGGTGATCTCTGAAGCCAGGTTAGCCAGTTCCGGCCCGGCTGCCTCAATTAAGAAATCTACAGCAGCGGCATCAACTGTTTTTTGGTGGCTGCGGAATTTTTGTACTACCCATTTTTTCAGGTCACTTTTGAATAAAGGCCAAAAAACAACTTCAAATTCTTTGAGAGCGGAATAAAGCTTGTGTTTACGGTCACGGCTTTCCATTTTCCCGGCAACCAGGACCAGGCAGGTTGCCGGATTAGGATGACCGAGATATTCCTGAAGTTTATCTTTATCGCCCAGTTTTTCAATCTCCTGGACTACTACCAGTCGGCGGTCAGACAGGAACGGCAAAGACTGGGCCTGGTCCAAGATATCCCTGGCAGAAGTTTCCTTGCCATATAAAAGAGCATAATTAAAATCTTTCTGGTCCTCGGTTATCAGGCTCTGGTACAAGAGCTGTAACGCTTCTTTCTTAAGGAACTCCTCATCTCCGGAAAAGAAATAGACTGGCGCGAACTCCTTCTTACTGATTTGCTGTAACAGATCCTGGTATTTCACTGCTAACCCCATAAGTTGTTGGTTGTAGAGGTAAGTATGGAAGTAGGTCTAAGTTTATAGTTTAGAGCCTAAAACCCATAGACCTCAGACTAAACTTACTTCCTAACCCTATACCCAGGTTATACTCACCACCAACCTATAATTGTCCGCTTGACTATATCACGGGATAATAAGTCCGTCACCGCCTCTTGCGCGTCATTTTCCGTTTCTACCAATTGCCCCGCTTTGGCTGTGACATAGTAGGTATAATCTTCGTGAATATTGCTTTCGGTCCACATTATGGTGCCCTGGACCTGGTCTTTGAAAGTAACATCCACGCCGATAAATAGTTTGTATTGTTCAATTACACTTTGGGCATCATAACTGACTGGCTCCAAGCTATAACGAACGATCACTCCAGTCAATAAAGCATCCGCCTCTTCTGCTTTCACGACCTCCAGCCGGCCGTCGCGGAGAAACTCTTCAATCACTTTTTTAGTAAGCTTATCTTCGATGCCATACTGCACAATATTATTGCTGAAATTATTAATCGCTATCTTTTTTATATACGTTGGCAATACAGACACAGGCGGTTTGCCGCAACCGAGCAGGCCTAGCATGAGCAAGAATATTACGATGATACCGAGCTTAATTTTTGCGATCACGATCTCCTCCTCTAACAGTATTTAATTTTGAGTCATCTACCTTAACTCAAAACTGTTTTTATGCTACTACTATATTTACTAATTTATTTGGAACATAGACGATCTTTATGATCTTTTTTCCGCTGACTTGGGCTTTGACTTTTTCATCTTCGGCAGCCAGTCGCTTTACTTCTTCCTCAGGCACGCCAGGGCGTACTGACACGCGGCCGCGCACTTTGCCATTGACTTGCACAACGATCTCTATAGCCTCTTCCTTGATCGCGCTTTCATCATAAGCCGGCCAGGGAAGAGAAATCAGGTTCTCTTCCTGCCCTAAACGCTGCCACATTTCCGCAGCAATATGAGGCGTAAATGGTGCAATAAGTATGACTACCTTTTCCGCGGCTTTGCGGATATCATCAGCCGTAACCTGCGGCTCCAGATCATGGATCGTATTGACCAACTCCATCAGGGCGGCAATAGCAGTATTAAAACCAAATTCCTTTTCCAGGTCATTGGTAACTTTTTTAACAGTGGCATGAACCTTACGATCCAGGGCACGAGCAGCCTGCTCATTGCGTTGATCACGAGCTACTGGATTTTCCGTCACCCTTTCCACTAGCCGCCAGATCCTGGTCAGGAACCGCCAGGCTCCTTCTACGCCGGTATCGCTGTATTCCAGGTCTTTTTCCGGGGGAGAAGCAAATAAGATGAATAAGCGCATGGTGTCAGCGCCATACTTTTCAATGATATGGTCAGGGTCAACAATATTGCCTTTGGATTTACTCATCGCTGTGCCGCCCAGGGTCACCATCCCCTGGTTCAGCAGATTAGTAAACGGTTCATCTCCTTTTAATAAACCCATATCGCGCATGACCTTGAAGAAAAACCGGGAATAGATCAGATGCATGCAGGCATGTTCCGCTCCGCCGATATACTGGTCTACCGGCAGCCAGTAATCTGCCTTTTCCCGGCTAAACGGCAGCTGTTCATTACGCGCATCGCAATAACGGGCAAAATACCAGCTGGAATCGACAAAAGTATCCATGGTATCTGTTTCCCGCTTCGCCGGACCTTGGCATTTAGGACAGGTAGTATTGACAAATTCAGCCACTTGGGACAAAGGTGATTCACCTTTGCCGGTAAATTCCACATTTTTAGGCAAGACCACTGGCAGATCCTGTTCAGCTACCGGGACCAGGCCGCATTTTTCACAGTATACCACAGGTATCGGCGTCCCCCAGAATCTTTGCCGGGAAATTAGCCAGTCACGGAAACGGTAATTCACTACTTTTTTGCCTTTTTTCCCTTGCGCCAGGAAAGCGGTAACTTTATCCATTCCTTCCTTATTGGGACTGCCGTTAAACTGGCCGGAGTTGATCATCAGTCCTTCATCTATATAAGCTTCTTTTAATCCGCCGGCAGTTGGTTGGCCGTCCTTGCTGATCACTTCTTTGATTGGTAGTTTGTACTCCTTGGCGAAAGCGAAATCGCGGATGTCATGAGCCGGCACAGCCATTACTGCGCCGGTACCATATTCCAGCAAGACATAATTAGCGATCCAGATCGGCACTTTATCATTGGTGATCGGGTTTTGGCAATAGGCTCCGATGAACATGCCCTCTTTCTTGGCCTCTTCGGACACGCGCAAGATCTTATTCTGTTTTTTTACTTTATCCGCAAAAGCGCGCACTTCACCGGCAAGTTTTGTGCCCGCGGTCAGCTCCTCAACCAAAGGATGTTCAGGAGCCAGCACCATATAGGTGACGCCGCATAAAGTATCCGGCCGGGTGGTGAATACTTTGATCACCTGGTCCCTGTCGACCAGGGGAAAATCGATCTCTGTGCCATAACTCTTGCCGATCCAGTTTTCCTGCATGGCCAGCACTTTTTGCGCCCAGCCATTTTTGATCAACTCATGTCCTGACAATATTTCTTCGGTATATGCCGTAGTTTTAAAATACCATTGCTCCAGTTCTTTCTGGTGCACTTCATTATCGCAGCGCCAGCACAGCCCCTGCTCAACCTGTTCATTGGCTAATACTGTTTCACAAGAGGGACAGAAATTAACTAATGACTTTTTCCGGTACACCAGTCCCTTTTCCATCAATTTAATAAAAAACCACTGGTTCCATTTATAATATCCCGGATCGCAGGTGGCAAATTCCCGGGACCAGTCATAGCCAATGCCCATTTTCTTGAGCTGGCCGGCCATATAGGCAATATTGTCCTTAGTCCATTTCTCCGGATGGATCTTGTTTTTAATGGCTGCATTTTCCGCTGGCAGGCCAAAAGCATCCCACCCGATCGGGTGCAGGACGTTAAAGCCTCTCATCTTCCGGTAACGGTTGATCAGGTCGCCCAGGGTATAATTACGCACATGCCCCATATGCAGGCGGCCGCTGGGATATGGGAACATTTCCAGAATATAGAATTTTTTCTTATTTTTATCTTCCAGAGCTTGGAAAAGCTTGTGGTCTGTCCAGTATTTCTGCCACTTAGCTTCTACTTCCTGCGGATGGTACGTTTGCTCCACCATAAAACAATATACCTCTTTTGCCTTAATCAGTGCCGCGCCCGCCGAAGTTCTTTAGTCCGCCAGAGCTTGTTGGAGGATTAGTGGCGGGTAATCTCTTTACTTAATCGGTGTAATCATCTTACTAAGACTTGACCAAATATATCAGAAACTCCTTATTCCCGGCTGGGCCTATTAATGGCGATTCAGTCACACCCTTAACTTCCATCGCATTGATCTGGGAATATACCGTGATCTGGTTAATGATCTTTTCGTGAATAGCCGGATCTCTAACCACACCGCCTTTGCCTACATTTTTTGGACCAGCCTCAAACTGGGGTTTGATCAAAGCAATGATCTCCCCTTCCTGCTTGATCAGCTTGTATACCACCGGCAGGACCCTTTCCAGGGAAATAAAACTTACATCAATGGTCGCCAGATCGGGAGTTTCCGGTATTATATTTTTTTCACAATACCGGATATTAGTCTCTTCAATATTAACTACCCGCGGGTCAAAACGCAGTTTTACATCCAGCTGGCCGTACCCGACATCGATACAATATACTTTTTTGGCCCCGTGTTTTAACAGGCAGTCAGTAAATCCGCCGGTAGAAGCCCCGACATCAAGGCAGGTCTTATCTTTCAACTTTATATTAAAAACTTTAAGCGCTTTTTCCAGTTTATGCCCACCACGGGAAACATACATTAAAGGATGTTTAATATCTACTTCCGATCCTGTGGAAACCATGGTAGCAGCTTTGATCACTGTGTTACCGTTTACCAAAACTTCCCCAGCCATAATTAAAGCCTGTGCCTTTTCGCGGCTTTCCGTTAATTCCCTGATGACCATCAACTGATCCAGCCGCATCTTACCTACATTTGCCATTAATCGATCCTCAATATAGTTAATGGGTGTAAGTTTTGGAAGTAAGTTTGGTCTGAGGTCTATGGGTATTAGGCTCTAAACCACAAACTTTAGACTCACTTCCATACTTATTTCCACAACCAATAACTTACTTCTTATTCAAAAACTCTTTAACTGAAAGGTATATACCTTTACCGGTCAAACCGTATTTATCGCGGAGTATTCGCATACTGCCGTGCTCTATGAATTGATCAGGAAAACCAATACTCCTCACTCTCACACCCTGTTCACTTAATAACTCGGTTACGGCACTGCCAAACCCGCCGGCAATCACATTTTCTTCGATTGTTACCAGGCACTGTACCTTATTGGCCAAAGCTAAGATCATTTTTTCATCCAAAGGACTAGCAAAACGGGCGTTCACCACCGTAGCCAAGATCTTATCTTGCAGCAACATTTCTGCTGCTTCCAAGGCTGGCTGGACCATGGTCCCGATCGCCAATATCGCCACATCTTTACCTTCCTGCAATATCTCCGCTTTGCCTATTTCCAGTTTTTTTAATTCCTTATCCAGCTTAATGCCCAGTCCCTGGCCGCGGGGATAGCGAATGGCCACCGGCCCCTGATGAGCGATCGCCGTAGTGACCATATGCTGCAGTTCATTCTCATCTTTTGGCGACATGACCACAAGATTGGGCACAACGCGCAAAAAAGAAAGATCGAACAAGCCATGATGCGTCGGACCATCTTCACCAACCACGCCGGCACGATCCAGTATAAATACAACCGGCAGCTTCTGCAACGCAATATCATGGATCACCTGGTCATAAGCCCGCTGCATAAAAGTTGAATAAATAGAGACTACAGGCTTAAATCCGCCAGCCGCCAATCCACCGGCAAAAACAACAGCGTGCCCTTCAGCGATCCCGACATCAAAAAAGCGGTTAGGGAACTCTGCCGCGAAATAGCTCAATCCTGTGCCGTCACTCATCGCCGCGGTGACGCCAATGATCTTACTGTTTTCCCTGGCCAGCCGCACTATCGTTTTGCCAAAAACTTCGGTATAAGAAGTATCTTTAGTTTTTCCTTCCGGTTCACCGGTAATAATATTAAACTCACCGATACCGTGAAACTTTGTTGGTTCCTTTTCCGCCGGTTTGTAACCTTTGCCTTTCTTAGTCACCACATGAATGCAAACCGGGCCGGTCATGCCTTTGACTGTTTCAAAGACTTCGGTCAAACGGTTAAGATCATGGCCCTCAAAAGGCCCGAGATAGGCGAATCCCATTTCTTCAAACAACATACCCGGGAAAAGCAGGACTTTTACTCTCTTGGCGATCGTTGTCATGCGCACGCCCATCACCGATGTCCTGGTCAGGAAACGTTCCGCCTTTTTGGTCAACTTTTTATAGAGTCCGCCGGTAATGATCTTGGTCAAATATCCGGCAAAAGCGCCGATCTTGCGCGAAATGAACATTTCATTATCATTTAAGATGACGATCATATCTTTATTCACGTGGCCGGCATTATTGAGCGCTTCAAAAGCCAAGCCTCCGGTCATCGATCCATCCCCGACTACTGCGATCACTTTGTAATTCTCTTTACGCAGGTCCCTGGCTACGGCCATCCCCAAAGCAGCGCTGATAGAGGTAGACGCGTGGCCAACCACAAAAGTATCATACTCGCTCTCTTCTGGTTTAGGGAAACCGCTGATGCCGCCATACTGCCGCAAAGTGTGGAACTTATCCCGTCGGCCGGTCAATAATTTGTGAGCGTACGCCTGATGGCCTACGTCCCAGATTATTTTATCCTGCGGTGTGTTAAAAATATAATGCAAGGCGATCGTCAACTCCACTGCTCCCAGGCTGGAAGCCAAATGGCCGCCGGTATGGGAAACAGTCTCAATTATCTTGGTCCTGATCTCCTCAGCTAATTGTGGCAGTAATTCTTTCTTGATCATCTTTAAATCTGCCGGCTTGTCTATTTTTTCTAAAATACCCATTTTTATCCTCTGTAACCAGGTGAAAGTTTTGGAAGTAAGTTTAGTCTGAGGTCTAAGGATGTCAGGCTTTAAACCACAAACCTTAGACCTACTTCCATACTTACTTCTACAACCAATAACTTACTTCTTGTTAGTACTCTCGTTCAATTATATAATCAGCCAGCGCTTCCAGTATATATTTTTTGCGTCCAAAAACACTTAAAGCTTTTTTTGCCTCAAGGACCAGCCTGGCTGCTTCCTTTTGCGACCATTCTAAGCCATATAGCGAGACATAGGTTAATTTTTTGTTCTGCAGGTCGCTGCCTTTTTTGCCTAATTTTTTCTTATCTCCGATGACATCCAGGACATCATCCATGATCTGGAAGGCCAAACCGATCTTCTCCGCGTACCTGTCCAGGGCTTTAAGCTGCCGCCCCGTAGCCCCGGCTAATATAGCGCCGGATAACAAGCTGGCTTTGATCAAAGCTACAGTCTTATGCTCATGAATATACAGTAGGACCTGCTTTTTTGCTTCTACTGTTTCCTTAGTATCAGAACTCTGGTGCGTATCCACTAATTGCCCGCCGATCATGCCTTGCACACCAGCCTGCTCAGAGACAAGGGCAATCACCTTGAGCACATTCGCTTTACTTATCCCTTTAACTGCGGCATTGGCAGCCAGCAAACCAAAAGCTTCGGTCAATAGCGCGTCGCCTGCCAGGATCGCTACATCCTCGCCAAAATTTTTATGGCTGGTCAGCATCCCCCGGCGAAAATCATCATTATCCATCGCCGGCAAGTCATCATGGATCAATGAATAGGTATGAATATATTCCAAAGCGCAGGCAGTGGGCATTACTTTCTTTTCATTACCGCCGCAGATCCGGGCGCCTTCCAGCACCAGGAACGGTCTCAACCGTTTGCCACCGGCAAAAATACTATAGCGCATCGCCTGGTACATCAACGGCGGATATTGCTCTTTTAAATATTTATTAAGAGCATCATTAATGATCAAAGCTTTTTCATGCAGATATTTTTTCAGGTTGATCCTTCGATTTAACTCAGGACCACAATTAGAATAACTCGTTCCCATCTCCATCTTCTTCTTTCTTTTTTAAAGGTTTCTTTTCCAACTGTCCTTCTTTGTTCTTCATCAAGACTTCAATTTTCTTTTCCGCTTCTTCCAGTTTGCCGGAACACAGCCGTGACAACTTTATCCCCTCTTCAAATATCTTCAAACTCTCATCCAGGGCCAGTTCTCCCTCTTCCAATTGGGAAACGATCTTCTCCAGCCGTTCCAGCGCGTCCTCAAACCTGATCTTCTCGTTTCCTTCATCCTTCACTTTAGCCATCGAATCCCCCGTTTTAATCTTCTTTGGGTTGCCAATATTTTTTTAGAACTTCCTGAAATTCTCGACGATCCTTCTCTTGTTCATACGTTCTTCTTGAACTATCATTAAGATGCCGTTGCCCTGGGATCTTTGTATTCTGCAGGGTATTGGTCCATCCCCTAATCTGCCGGGAAATAGACTCAGCCTGTGATTTCAAATCTGAAATTTGAGATTTCAAATCATTAAAAACCGGCATCTGCTCTATCACTGCTAAAATAGACCGGACTTCGCCTGCTGACCCGCGAGCATAATACAAAAAAGCAATCAATTCCTGTGTGCTTCCCCGCTCAAATCCCTCTGCAATATTATTAGAAATAGATAAAGACGCTCTTTGAATTTGGTTCGCAATATCGCCTCTGTAACAGAAACGCTTATCTTCAGTCAATGTAAACACTTGTACTGTTAATTTCACTCCATCCTTCCAAACCGGCACATCCTCAAACCGTTCAAACTTCACTTGATCTCCTTCACCGTCCCAGCAATTTCGCCTTTGAACAACTTAATTTTTATATCGTCTTTAACCTTAATTTCCTTAGTAGAATTAATAATCTTCCCCGACGGCGCGTACACGATCGAATACCCGCGCTCCAGCACTCCCAGCGGGCTGAACGCGTTCAATTGTCCCGCCAAGTAAGACATTTTTGTTTTTTTACCTTCAAAATAATGTTCAAACTGGACTAGGAGCATATTTTCCATCTCTTTGAACTTATTCCTGTATACTTCAAAAAGATGGCCGGATTTCTGGGCAATTCTCTCCAGTAGTTCGTCCACATGCTGCTGCAGTTCTTCCAAACGTTCCAACGGCCGGGTCAGTACCGCCGAAGAAGTAGCGTGCTCTACCCGAAGCCGATAATTTTCCACAACATGCGTAAAATATGTCACCAACCTGTTTTGGGCATTTTGCACCCGTTCGACCAGGGTTTTCTTTTCCTTCACTACCAGTTCCGCGGCATTACTTGGTGTAGCTGCCCTCAGGTCAGCCACAAAATCAGCGATCGTCACATCATATTCATGTCCTACAGCGCTAATGACCGGGATATTAGAAGCATAAATAGCCCTGGCGACGATCTCTTCATTAAACGCCCACAGGTCTTCAATACTGCCCCCGCCCCGGCCTACGATCATAACATCCAGCTCAGGATAAAATTGGTTCAAGTCATTAATTGCCTGGGCGATCTGATTTTTGGCATCGTCTCCCTGGACTTGCACCGGGTAGATCAATATTTCCAGGTTGCTATAACGGTCACAAAGGATCTTCAGCATGTCCCGTATAGCCGCGCCGGTGAGCGACGTAACAATACCGAGTTTTTGCGGCAGGACCGGGATCGGTTTCTTATGCGCGGGATCGAAGAGACCTTCTTTTTTTAATTTTTCTTTTAGTTGTTCAAAAGCCAGGGCCAGCGCGCCTAATCCGGCTGGCTCCATTTGCGAAATGATGACCTGGTATTTACCGCCCTGGACATAAATACTGACCTTGCCGCGGACGATCACTTTCAAACCGTCTTCTACCTTGAATTTCAGGACAGCCGCGGCAAAACGGAACATCACTGCGCCGATCTGCCCGCTTTCATCCTTCAAAGTAAAATAAAGATGCCCGCTCGCATTCGGCCGGTAATTGGATATCTCCCCCTCCAGCCAAATATCGGGAAACTCTGCCTCCAGCCGGTCCTTCAACAGACTATTCAGCTCGCTTACTTTAAAAACATATCTTTCCTGCTGCATAATAGTCCTAATCATGTATTAAATTACATTTACATTGGCTTACCGGGGTCCTGTCTCGGGTTGATTTTACAGGGACGTTTGCTCCACCCAGCGGTTGCGCTGCACTTTAGTTCAACTTTTGCTCGTCCCGATAGAAGACATCGGGACACCGTGCTCGCAAAAGTATCAATAACCCTGGCAAAAATCAAACCCTCGCCACCCCCAGTTACTTGATGATAACGGTAGCTGTACAGATCAGGGAACTGATCATTATTTTGAGCGAGCTTGTCGATTTCAGCCAATCCTCCAAAAAGATCGGCGGATCAGCCTGCGGCTGAAGCAATCATTGAATTTAAGGACCTTTAACAAGCGCAACCATAGGGAGTCCGCCAGTCTCTTTGGCGGAAATAAAAATAACCAGTGACCTGATACACGGAGACAGCGAGCCTAAATACCTTATTACCCTTTTCTGGCAAGTCTCTCCGCCTGCATGGTATTTTTCAGCAGCATCGCCCGGGTCATCGGCCCTACTCCGCCCGGCACCGGCGTGATCAACGCCACAATCTGCGCCACCCTGTCAAAATCAACATCCCCGACCAGTTTTTCACCAACCCTGTTCTGGCCGACATCTATAATGATCTGTCCCTTAGAAACCATGTCTTCAGTCAGGAATTTAGCTTTGCCGATAGCTACCACTACGATATCTGCTTCACGGGTAATCTTAGGTAGGTCAATTGTACGGGAATGGCAGATGGTCACAGTAGCATGTTCATTCATTAATAGCAGAGCCATAGGTTTACCGACAATATTGGAGCGGCCAACTACTACTGCCCGTTTACCTTGCAGGTTAACTTTCTCATATTTCAGCATTTCCATTACTCCCGCAGGAGTACACGGCAGAAAACGCGGTATCCCGAGGAAAAGATTGCCGACATTCAGGGGATGGAAACAATCAACATCCTTTTCCGGGGCAATCAGCTCCAGCATGGCTTTTTCATTCAACCCCGCTGGCAAAGGCAATTGCAGCAGAATGCCATGGATCTTGGGATTCTGGTTCAAGCGTATAATAAGTTTTTTCAGCTCTTCTTCCGAGGTCACTGCCGGCAATAAGTGTTCTTCAGTATAGAAACCCACTTTAATGCAGTCGTTCTTCTTATTGCGGACATAGATTTGGCTGGCTGGGTCATCCCCTACCAGGATGACTGCCAGTCCTGGAGGCGTGATGCCTTTTTCTACCATATTCCTGACATTTTGGGCAATTTCCGCCCGCATAGCAGTGGCTATGGCTTTTCCGTCAATGATATTTGCCGTCATTTTTTTACCTCACAGCGATGATAAGTAAGAGCAAGGCGATGACAAGATGATATGTAAGTTCCAGTATTCACTTATCATCGTATCATCTTATAATCTTATCATCGTTCTTTCATGCTTTTATTTGCAGTCTTTGTATCGATAAGGCTTTGCCTGATTTCTCGTCAATTTCTATGAGCGCCCCATTGAACCAGACATCCTTTTCACTAACCTCAAAGCGTATCGGCATCTGCCTTAAGAATCGCTGGAGAATGATCTCCTTTTTTATACCGATCACTGAGTCAAATGGCCCGGTCATGCCGACATCAGTGAGATACGCGGTCCCTTCAGGCAGGATCCTGTCATCAGCAGTCTGTACATGGGTATGAGTGCCGATCACTGCGCTCACTTTACCGTCCAGGTACCAGCCCATGGCCACTTTTTCGCTGGTTGCCTCTGCGTGGATATCCACAATGATCACCGGCGTTTCCTTTTTCAGCTCTTCGATCACTTTATCAGCCGAACGGAATGGGCAATCATTAGGCGGCATAAAAACCCTGCCGATCAAATTAAGTATCCCCACTTTAACACCATTCGTGGTGGTAGCCAGTATAGCCCCTCGGCCAGGTACGCCGGGCGCGTAATTCGCCGGCCGGACAATGGGTTCATCATCGATTATATCCAGTATCTCCTTTTTATCCCAGGTATGGTTCCCCATAGTGAGAACATCAATACCCAAATGAAAAAGGTCCCTGGCTATATTCGGGGTAAGTCCCATACCATGAGCGGCATTTTCGCCATTGGCTATGACCAGGTCAACCTGCTCTTTGCTTTTAAGTTCAGGCAGTATCCTAGCCACAGCCTCACGGCCGGCCTGGCCCATTATATCAGCAATAAATAGAACCTTCATGGTACTCCTTCAATACAAGTCCGCAGTCCGCGGTTCGCAGTCAACAGCAACTGCTGACCGCCGACCGTTGACCGCTGACTGTTCTTACTTTGCGGTTTCCACAACGCGCATTTCCCTGATCAAAGTGACTTTGATCTGGCCCGGATATTCTAATTCCTTTTCAATTTTCTTGACGATATCCCTGGCCAACTGCGCTGCCTGTACATCATCTATATTCTCAGCGTCTACCATGACCCGGACTTCACGCCCGGCTTGGATGGCATAACATTTTTCCACGCCTTTGAATGACTCAGCCAGTGTTTCCAGTTTCTCCAACCGTTTTATATAATTTTCCAGGGTTTCACGCCTGGCTCCGGGACGCGAAGCACTAACAGCGTCAGCGGCAGCAACTAATACTGCTTCTACGCTGGCTGCCTGGCTGTCTCCGTGATGTGACAAAATAGCATCCAGGACCTTGGCTGATTCCCCGTATTTACGGGCCAGGTCCACTCCGATCGTAGCATGCGTTCCTTCTACTTCATGATCAACGGATTTACCGATATCGTGGAATAATCCAGCGCGCTTAGCCTGGGTCACGTCGACGCCCAGTTCAGCTGCCATAATACCGGCGATATAGGCTACTTCTTTGGAATGTTGCAATACGTTCTGCCCGTAACTGGTGCGGAACTTCAGCCGGCCGAGCAATTTGATCATTTCCGGATGGGCATTGGTGATACCTAATTCAAAGCAGGCTTCTTCACCGGTTTCTTTAATAGTCTGGTCCATTTCCTGCTTGGCTTTATTGACTTCTTCTTCTATCCGCGCGGGATGGATCCGTCCGTCGGAGATCAGTTTCTGCAAAGCGATCCGGCTGATCTCTCTCCTGACCCCGTCAAACGAGGAAAGGGTAATAGCTTCCGGTGTATCATCAATGATCAGGTCCACTCCGGTAGCTGCTTCAAAAGCACGGATATTCCGCCCTTCGCGTCCGATCACACGACCTTTCATTTCATCATTAGGCAATGCC
>JAQTPL010000032.1 GCA_028712895.1 bacterium
GGTAAGATCGAAGCACACTTGCCGCAGCGTGAACATATCAAGGGCGAAACTTATAACAACGGTGAACGGATCAAGGTGATCATTTTAAAAGTCAATAAGACCACTAAAGGACCGCATGTGATCGTTTCCCGGACACATCCGAACTTGATCAAGCGCCTGTTCGAATTGGAAGTACCGGAGATCTATGAGAAGATCGTGGAAATCAAGAATGTCGTGCGCGAACCAGGCCAGCGGGCAAAGATAGCTGTTGCCAGCAATAATGATAAAGTAGACCCGGTCGGTGCCTGTGTTGGGGTCAAGGGATCGCGCATCCGGACGATCATTGATGAGCTTAAAGGCGAGCGGATCGATGTCATCATTTTCAACAATGATCCAGCTACCTATATTGCCAAGGCTCTGTCCCCGGCAAAAACCGAGAGCGTTACTGTTGATACCCCGAATAAAAAAGCTGAAGTGCTTGTGCCGGATGACCAATTATCCCTGGCTATTGGCAAAGCCGGACAGAATGTACGCCTGGCTGCCAAGCTTACCGGCTGGCACATTGATATCAAGAGCCAGTCTGACAAGAAACTCCAGGCCCAGGCTAGCATTGCCGCTGCTGAAGCTGCAGCTGCCGCTACCCAGGAGTCAGAAACACCTGATGCCGGGGGTGCCCCGGCAGCAGGTGGCGAACTGACCCGGCTGCCGTCAGTCGGTGAAAAACTGCAGGCTGAATTGATCAATAAAGGGTTTGATACCCTGGAGAAAATTGCCAATGCTCCTGTAGAAGACCTTACTCAGGTACCGGGTATTGGTCCGAAGAAAGCTGAAAAGATCATTGCCGCAGCGAAAGAAATTATTAGTAAGAGTTAAATAAGAACAAAATAATGTAGTACCCAGTGGGGGCCAAGTATGGTCAAAAAGACAACAACCAAAGATGATGAAAAGAAACCCAAAAAGATACTAAAAAAAGAGGCAACAGCTGAGCTCAAGCCGGAAAAGAAAAAGAAAGTAGCAGCGGCTAAGCCTGTCGAAAAAGAAACTAAAAAGGCCAAGAAACCGGCCCTAAGGCTGGTTAAGGCAGCAGTAGTTCCCAAAGAAAAGAAAATTGCCAAAACTAAAGTAAAAAAAGAAATTACGGTGCCTACTACTCCCAAACCAGCTTCGCCGGCGCCGGCAAAAGCACCGGCAGCTCCCAAACCTGCCAAACCAAAAATTGAACCAAAACACCAGGCAGTGCCTCCAGTCCAACCGCCACCTCAACCGACCAAAACGGCTCCTATAGCTAAACCAGCCCCAGCTCCGGCTCCTCCGGTTGTGCCTGTAGTTGTCGCTAAAATAAAACTCAAAATACCGCAGATCATTACGGTTGGGGAATTAGCTGAAAAGCTCAAGGTAAAACCACCTGAATTGATCAAAAAGTTGATGTTGATAAAGATACTGGCTACGATCAATCAGCGGCTGGATCCGGAAGTGGTTTCGATCATAGCTGAAGATTACGGGTTCGAAGCAGAGATAGTGCCCTTATACGGCGAAGATATCCTGGCTAAAGAAGATGAAAAAGATAATCCTGTTGACCTGATATCCAGGCCTCCGGTTGTCACCATTATGGGGCATGTGGACCATGGCAAGACATCCCTGCTGGATGCCATCAGGGAAACTAACGTAGCTGGCGGAGAAGCTGGCGGGATTACCCAGCACATCGGCGCCTATAAGGTCAGCTTGCCCAAAGGAGATATTGTATTTTTGGATACACCCGGCCATGAGGCTTTCACCGCCATGCGCGCCCGCGGTGCCCAGTCAACTGATATTGTCGTACTCGTAGTAGCTGCCGATGACGGTGTAATGCCGCAAACCATCGAAGCTATCAATCATGCTAAAGCAGCCAATGTGCCTATTATCGTAGCAGTTAATAAGATCGACATGCCGGCTGCCAATGTCCAGAAGATAAAACAAGAATTGGCCGGCATGGACCTGGCCAGCGAGGACTGGGGTGGCAAAACAATATTCGTGGAAGTTTCCGCGAAGAAGAAAATTGGTATCGAAACTTTGCTGGAAATGATCCTGCTGGAAGCGGAAATGAAAGAATTGAAAGCCAACCCCAAGACCAAGGCCAGGGGTGTGGTAGTGGAAGCTAAACTGGACAAAGGCCGGGGGCCTGTGGCTACGCTGCTCATTCAAAAAGGGACCTTGTACCCCGGGGATCTTTTTGTGGCCGGGCAGATTTACGGCAAAGTCCGGGCCATGCTCAATGATAAACTGGAAAAAGTGCTGACCGCCGGACCAGCTACCCCGGTAGAGGTATTAGGTCTCAATGGTCTGCCGCAGGCTGGCGATTCATTTCAGGTAGTGGCGGATGAACGCGAAGCCCGGCATATTTCCTCCATGCGGCAGGAAATCAAGAAATTAGACCAGATCCACCTGAATAAAGCCAAGATCAGCTTGGATGAATTATATGAACAGATCAAGCAGGGCAAGCTCAAGGAATTAAAGATCATCATCAAAGCTGACGTTCAGGGTTCAGCCGAAGCCTTGAAAGAATCACTGTTGAAGCTGCCTAATAAAGAAGTCAAGATCAACGTTATTCACTGCGGTATCGGCGGGATTACGGAAAGTGATGTCATCCTGGCCAGTATTTCCAATGCCATTATTATCGGCTTCAATGTCCGTCCGCAGACCGGGATGGAAGCGCTGGTAGAAAAAGAAAAAGTGGATATGCGTCTCTACCGCATTATTTACGAAGTCATTGATGATGTGAAGAAGGCGCTCGAAGGCATGCTGGAGCCGGACGTTAAGGAAATTAAACTTGGCCAGGCTGTGGTGCGGCAGATATTTAAATTGCCTAAAGGCGGCGTAATTGCCGGCAGTTATATTAATGAGGGGCTGATCCCCCGCACTGCCAACGTGCGGCTAGTAAGGGATAATGTCGTTATTTTTGAAGGCAAGCTGGCTTCTTTGCGCCGGTTCAAGGACGATGTCAAGGAAGTAGCCGCGGGATTTGAATGTGGCATCGGCATTGAGAATTTCAATGACTTGAAAGCCGGTGACAGTATTGAAGCGTATAAGCTCGAAAAAGTCATGCGCAAACTGGAAGCTAACAGCTAAACAAACGCAGTCGCTAGTCTCTGGTCGCTAGTCGCTAGTAACGACTCGTGACCCGCGACTCGTGACTCGTGACGGGGTTTAATATGAACAGACGGGTAATTCGGGTAGCTGAGCTGATCAAGAGGGAAATGAGCAAGATCATGATCGCGGATTTTAAGAACCAGGAAGTCGGTTTTATCACCATTACTGATGTGGATCTGACTCCTGACTTGAAGCTGGCCAAGATCTTTTTCAGCGTTTACGGCCCGCCGGAAAAGCAGAGGCAGACCCAAAAGATACTGGAGGAAGCCACTCCTTTTTTCCGTAAGGAAATTGCCCACCGGATCCAATTAAGATTTGTGCCACAGCTGCGTTTTTATTATGACCAGACCGCGGAAAAAGCAGAGCATGTTTTTGAGATCCTGAACAAGCTCAAAAAGGAAGAAGAAAACAAATGCCCGGGACAGTGATCAGGGATATAGTAAAAGCTATCAGTGCCGGCCGTTCATTTTTTCTCACGTCCCATATCAATCCTGACGGGGATTCCATATCCTGTGAAACAGCTATGGCTTTATTCCTGGAACAGTTGGGTAAAAAGAATTACCTGATCGCCAACCGGGATGGTTGCCCGGCGCTCTATCGTTTTTTGCCCCGGGCCGGGAAGATCGTCAAAACTGACCGGGTGCAGGGTATTTTTGATATAGCCCTGATCCTGGATGCCAGCGATATCCAGCGCACCGGCAATATCATTGATTTACCGGTACAGGCTAAAAAAGTGATCGTTATTGATCATCATTTAAGCGCAATACCTTTTGGCGATCTTAATTACCTGGACAAGAACAGCGCTTCCTGCGCCGAGCAAATATATAATGTGATCAGGGCTAAGTCTAAAAAAATTACCAGGGATATGGCTATCTGTTTATATACTGGCCTGGTTACGGAAACTAATAAGTTCCAGGAAGCCAATACTAATCCGGATGCTTTAAAGACTGCGGCCTTGCTGGTGGCAGCAGGGGTTGATCCCTGCGAACTGGGGCGGAAGCTTTACGAAGAGAACAATTTGCCGCAGTTGAAACTGCTGGGAACCAGCTTGTCCGGGATAGAAGTAAGCCATAAAGGACAAGTGGCGTATGCGGTAGTGACGAAGCAGGTTTTTCGCCAGACAGGCGCTACGGAGGAAGACAGTGAAGGCATTATCCGGCATGTCCGTTCCTTGAAAGGCGTGAAAGTGGCCATCGTCTTCAGGGAGCAGAATAATGGATTTAAGGTAAGCATGCGTTCTAAAGGCCATGTTGATGTCAATGCCATTGCGGTCGAGTTCGGCGGCGGCGGCCACAAAAAAGCCGCAGGATTCTTCCTGGAAGGGTCCCTGGACAAAGTCCGGAAAAAAGTGTTTTCCCAGGTCTCAAAACAGTTAGCTTAATAATATGAAAATCTATTACGGCTTAAAAAAGATTAAGAAACTGAAAGATCCGGTTATTGCCTTAGGTACATTTGACGGGGTGCATCTAGGCCACCAGCAACTGATTAAGGCGGCAGTGGCCGAAGCCCGGCAATCCGGCGGTACCAGTGTGGTCCTGACTTTTGACCATATCCCCCGGGAAATACTTAAGAAAAATTCCCAGGGCGTATTATTGACCACTACCGCGGCTAAAATCGGCCTGATCAATAAATTGGGCGTGCAAGTGATCGTAGTGCTGAAATTTAACAGGCGCCTGGCTGGGATCGGTCCCGGGAAATTTGTCCGGGATATTCTGGTTAAGAAGCTTGGTGTCAAAAGCCTGTGGGTGGGAGAAAATTACCGTTTCGGCAGCGGCCAAATAGGCAGTATTGAAACCTTAAGGCTCTTTGGAAAACAGTGGGATTATGCAGTAAAGGTTATGCCCACGGTGTACCGGCATGGACAAAAAGTGTCTTCCAGCAAGATCAGGGAGCTATTGCGGTCCGGGCAGATAAGGACGGCGTCAATATTGCTGGGACATAAGTATATTCTTAGCGGCCGGATCATAAAAGGGCAGGGTTTAGGAGCGCAATTGAATTTTCCTACCGCTAATCTGGATATCGATAAGCGGAACGTATTACCGCTGGGAGTATATGCCGCCCGAGCTACAGTAGGAAATAGATCCTGGCCGGCAGCTGTATTTGTTGGCTACCGTACCAGTGTTGAAGCAGCGCCTAAGGAGCCGGTAGTGGAAGCGCATTTGCTTGGTTTCCAAGGGCGGATTTACGGGAAGACAATGAATCTGGACCTGGTCAGGAAGATACGCGATGTCCGCGTATTCCGTACGCACGCTCTGCTGGCCCGGCAAATAGCCAGGGATGCGGCCGCCGCCGCTAAAATGCTAAAAAAACGAATAAAATTCTTGTAAAATCAATTGTTTAATGCTATAATATTATTTTTATAAGGGAAAGTATTCGTGTAATTCGCTGTAATTAGCGTGATTCGAAAATATTAGTACTATTCCAGAGAGGAGTAAAAACCATGGTATTACCCAAGGAAAAGAAGAAGGAAGTAATCGAAAAATTCAAAAAGAGCGAGAAAGATACCGGCTCGACTGAAGTGCAGGTAGCCTTGATCACTGAACGCATCAACCAGTTGACCGGGCATTTTAAAACTCACAAAAAGGACCATCATTCCAGGCAGGGTTTATTGAAACTGGTCGGACAGAGACGGAGTCTCCTGGATTATCTTAAGAAGTATGATTTAATGAAATATCGGGCTATGCTCGAAAAATTAGATTTACGCAAGTAAACCTGTTAGAGATTATTCAAGCTTAGAAAATCTCTATGGCGGGTATGTAAGCTCTGTTAGAATATCTCTAACGGGGTAAAGAAGGGGAATAAAATTGGAAAATAAAAAGCAATCAGTAAGCGTAGAGTTAAACGGCAAGACCTTAAAATTTGAAAGCGGCGAACTGGCCAAACAAGCCCAGGGCGCAGTCATTGCGTCATATGCCGAGACTGTAGTATTGGCTACGGTCGGGATAGCCAATCAACCCAGGGAAGCGATCGATTTCTTCCCGTTGACCGTAGAGTACCGGGAAAGAACCTATGCCGCCGGCAAGATCCCGGGCGGTTTTTTCAAGAGAGAAGGACGGCCGCGCGAAAAAGAAGTGTTAACGTCGCGATTGATTGACCGACCGCTGCGTCCGCTCTTTGATGAAAGATTCCGCAATGAGATACAGGTCATGGTGACCGTATTGTCTGTCGATACCCAGAACGATCCGGATGTGCTTTCCATCTGCGCCAGTTCCCTGGCCTTGGGATTAGCCGGAGCGCCATTTGCCAAAATGGTCGCCGGGGTAAGAGTCGGTAAAATTGAAGGGCAGTTGGTCCTTAACCCCACTATGGATGAATTGAAAAATAGCTGTTTTGACATTATCATTGCCGGCACTAAAGACGCGGTGACCATGATCGAAGGCGGTTCTGCTGAAGTTTCAGAAGAAGAAGTCCTGGAAGCCATAAAATTTGGCCATAAACATATCAAAGATATAGTTGCCTTGCAGGAAGAATTGCTCAAAAAGTGCGGAGCTAAGCCAAATGAATATGCTTTTGCCGCGGTAGACCCGGCGCTCACGCAGGAAGTGGAAGCTTTTGCCAAGAAATATGTACTGGAGGCGGTGAAAGTTATTGAGAAAAAAGACCGCGAAAAAGTATTAGATAATGGCATTACGGAAACCGTAACCCATTTTGCTGAAAAATACCCGGAGCAGGAAAAGTCGATCAAGCAAGTCATTGACAAAATGCTGGAAAAAGAAATACGCCGGCTGATCCTGGAAGAGAATAAGCGGCTTGACGGGCGCACGTTTGACCAGATCCGCGATATTAGCGCCCAAGTTGGGGTTTTACCCCGGACCCACGGGTCAGCGGTGTTTACCCGCGGCCAAACCCAGGCCCTGGTCACCACGACCTTAGGTACAATGGATGACCGCCAGATCATGGATGAACTGGAAGGGGAATATAAAAAGAAATTTATGCTGCACTATAATTTCCCCCCATTTGCGACTGGCGAAGTGAAACCTCTGCGCGGTACTGGCCGGAGAGAAATAGGCCACGGCGCATTAGCTGAAAGATCGCTGTCTCCAATCCTGCCGGGAGAGGAAAAGTTCCCGTATACGATCAGGATCGTGTCAGATATCCTGGAATCTAATGGCTCTTCATCTATGGCCAGTGTCTGCGGCGGTACTCTTTCCCTGATGGATGCAGGCGTTCCCATTATGAATCCAGTAGCTGGTATTTCTATTGGTTTAGTACTGGAAAAAGATAAATATGCTACCTTTACCGATATCAGCGGCCATGAAGACCATTATGGAGATATGGATTTCAAAGTTGCCGGTACGCAGAATGGTATTACCGCAATTCAATTGGATATAAAGGTAGAGGGGTTAAGTTATGAGATCCTGTCTGAAGCCCTGACCAAAGCCAAAACAGGGCGGCTCCATATCCTGGATAAGATGACCGCTGTCTTGCCGGCTAGCCGTAAGGATATTTCCAGCCTGGCACCCAAGATATGCATTATCCAGATACCTACTGATAAAATTAAGTATGTCATTGGCCCCGGTGGTAAAGTCATCAAGAAAATCATTGAGGACACCAAAGCTGAGATCAACATAGAAGATGACGGCAAAGTATTTGTTTCCGGACCGAATCAGGAATCAGTTGACGCTGCTGTGGAAATGATCGGCTATCTGACGGCAGACGCTGAGATCGGCCGGAATTATAAAGGCAAAGTTACCCGCTTGATGAACTTCGGCGCTTTTGTCGAGATCCTGCCGGGTAAAGAGGGACTGGTGCATATTTCCCAGCTGGCAGAGGGGCGCACTGAAAAAGTAGAAGATGTGGTCAAGGAAGGCGATGAGATCGAAGTCAAAGTAGTAGAGATCGATTCTCAGGGCCGCATCAACCTGAGCCGCAAAGCTGTTTTGCGTGAAAAAAAATAGGGGAGAGGACTGATCGTGGGTGAAGAAGATCTAAAAGAAATAAAAAAGGTCTTTAAGTTCATGGTTAAAGAGGACCTGGTAGAGCTTGATATCCAGGACCAGGCAGGCAAGCTTAAGCTGCGCCGCAAAGAAGCAAAGACGCAGTATTATGCTCCGCTCTCGCCTGCACCAGCAGTATCGCCCGTCTTAAATAAAGTACCGCTGGAAATAAATATCCCGGCTGGCGCCGTAAAAGTGAATGCCCCATTAGGCGGCGTCTTTTACCGGTCACCGGCTCCCGGGGCAGCCAGTTTTGTCTCTGTCGGCGATGACATCAAAAAAGGCCAGACTATCTGCATTATTGAGGCCATGAAAATGATGAACGAAATACAGTCAGAGACCAGCGGTAAGGTGATCAAGATACTGGTCGAAAATGCCCAACGCGTAGACAGCAACCAACCGCTAATACTGGTTATGCCTTAATTTATTTCTTGACAAAGTTAATTAGTGTTGCTACCCTATTTAACAAAGTTAATAAAACTTATAGATTACTATGATAGTAAAGGAGGTGAATATCATGATCGACAAAGTCGGTGACTCAGCTGGGAAAATATTCCAGTATCTGGAAAAGAACGGGGAAGTTTCAGTTTTAAAACTAAAAACCGGATTAAAACTGTCAAGCAGCCTGGTATGCATGGGGATAGGCTGGTTAGCCCGTGAAGATAAGCTGAATATAAAAGATGCCAAGAAAGATGTGAAAGTTTCCTTAAAGTAATTTAACCTGATACGGGGGATTACATGGTAGTGGAAAAGTCTTTCGAGATAACTGGAGTCAAGATCAAGAAGGTGAAAAAGGAAGGAAACCTGAAAGCTTGGGCGACTATCACCATTAACGATAGTATTGTAATGAGGGATATCAGGGTTTTAAATGGTGAAAAGGGCTTGTTTGTAGGCATGCCTGGCCGAAAAAGAAGCGACGGCAAATACAGTGACACTGTATATATAAAGAATTCCAGTATCAAAGAAGATATCAATAAAGCCATCTTGGAGATGTACGAAACCACTCCTGATGATGTCTCTGATGAACTGTAAGATCTAACTCATTTTAGTTTGTCCTTATTAGAAAACAACCATATTTATTATGGTTGTTTTTTTTTGTTCCGTGTGCTACAATAGAAAAGGATTTTATGACTATACTTCAAGCAATTATCTATGGAATTATACAGGGAACCGGGGAGTTTTTACCGATCTCCAGCTCCGGGCACTTGATCGCCGTACCGCAGCTTCTAGGTTGGGCTGACCAGGGACTGGAATTTGACATTGCCCTGCATTGGGGCACACTGGTCGCGGTCCTGATCTATTTTTGGCATGATTGGTCCCTTCTTTTTAGAGGCGGAATACGCGGCACCGGTACCAGGGATGGGAAAATGTTCTGGTACTTGATAGCAGCCACTATTCCCGGGGCGATCATTGGTTATTGGATGGATGATGTTGTGGAATCATATTTCCGTAATATCGGGCTGGTCGGGATCAGCTTGATCGTTATGGGGATGGTTTTATATCTCTGCGACCGGTACGGAAGCCAGAAAGTAAATCTGCAAAAGATAAATTTTTGGCAAAGCTTAGGGATCGGTTTTAGCCAGGCTTTAGCTATTATTCCCGGTGTGTCCCGTTCCGGCAGTACGATCAGTTGTGCGAGAATACTGGGATTGGACCGGGAGAGTGCGGCGCGTTTTTCTTTTTTACTTTCCACTCCGATTATTTTAGGATCAGCGATCATCCCGCTAAAAAAGCTTTACCAGTCCGGCTTATCAGTCCCCCTGGGATATTTTGTCGTGGGCATGTTGACTGCGGCTATAGTAGGGCTGCTGTGTATCAAGTTCTTTTTGCAGTACCTTAAAAAGGCAGACTTAGTCATTTTTGTCTGGTACCGGTTTGTATTCGGGGCGATCCTGATCTTATTTTACTTTAACCGCTGAGGTGCTATAAATACATGAAATTATTCCGTTCCCTGCGCAAAGACAAAAGACGGCATGAAATCTATGGCTTGTTTTTAGTGACTGTATCATTATTAATTTTTTTATCCCTGTTCCCTGGCCCGGGAGGGAAAAATATCATCGGCGCTTTTGGCCGCTATTTCTCCATGTACCTGAAAGAAATATTCGGCATGTTCGGTGCGTATTTTATTCCCTTGATCATGGTTATCTGGAGCTATGAGCGGATCGAACATGAAGCAGATGAAGGACGCTTCTATTTGCAGATTGCCGGGGTATTGCTGCTGTTGGTTACCAGCTGCACCCTGATCAGCCTGATCAAAGCTGATGAATATATAGCCGGCGGCATGTGGGGCGGTTATGTCGGTACGTTCTTTAGCAAGTTTCTGCGCCGTGGATTTGGCAATGTCGGTGCCGGGTTGCTGCTGGGTTCCAGCCTTATTGTCAGTATTGTCTTCACCACTGAATTTTCTTTGGTTGAATTTTTTAATATGCTCAAAGCAAAAATGGAAGATCTTAAGGAAATGAAGATATTTGCCAAAAGATCATCCCTGCCCAGGGAAGCTAAGCCTGTGATCAGAAAAACCAGGGAATTGCCAGATATCAAGGTTACTGATAAACCAGCCAAGCCCTTGATCCATTTAAACCAGGAACGTAAACCACAAAATCCGACAATCAATACCCCGCCGGCGGTTAAGCTCGAGCCTGCGCCTAAAAAACCCAGGATCGCCGGAACATTCCAGTTACCTCCCATGTCACTTCTTAATGACCGCAGTAAAGATAAGGTCCAGATGGATGAAGGGGAATTGCAGCAGAATGCCAATCTCTTACAGCAAACCCTGGCGAATTTTGGCATCGAAGCTCAGGTTGTAGAAATCCATCCTGGTCCGGTTATTACCCGTTATGACTTACAGCCTTCCAGCGGCGTGAAAGTGGGCCGGATAACGGCCCTGGAGAATGATATTGCGCTTGCTTTACGCGCCGCCCGGGTACGTATCCTGGCGCCCATTCCCGGTAAAAACGCGGTCGGTATCGAGATCCCCAACTCCAAACCACAGATAGTTTCTTTACGGGAAATATTTGAAAGCAAGGAATTCCAGGCTGATGACAGCAAATTAACCTTGGCCCTGGGTAAGACTGTTTCCGGACAGACCACGGTCGCCGACCTGCAGGAAATGCCGCACTTGCTGATCGCCGGGACAACCGGCAGCGGTAAGAGCGTCTGCATCAATACCCTGATCGCCAGTATTGTTTATAAAGCTACGCCTGATGAAGTAAAGTTCCTGATGATCGACCCGAAAACCGTGGAACTGCCTATCTACAATGGCATCCCGCATTTATTGGCGCCGGTGATCACCAGCGCCAAGCAGGCAGCAGGGGCATTACGGGGCATGGTATCAGAGATGGAGCGCCGGTATAAGACCCTGGCTGGCGCCCGGGCCCGCAATATTGATACTTACAACAAAGTACCAGGCGTGGAGAAAATGCCGTACCTGGTCGTGATCATAGATGAGCTGGCAGACCTAATGATGCTGGCCAGCGTGGAAGTGGAAGATACTATTATGCGTTTGGCCCAGATGGCGCGTGCTGTTGGTATCCATCTGGTCCTGGCTACCCAGCGGCCGACTGTGGATGTCATTACCGGTGTCATCAAAGCCAACTTCCCGGCTCGTATCGCTTTCTACGTGCAGAATAAATTAGATTCGCGGATCATTCTTGATAGCGGTGGGGCCGAAGAACTTGCCGGGCGTGGTGATATGCTTTTCCTACCGCCGGGTGCGCCGGCTCCGGTCAGGCTACAGGGTGCGCTGGTAACAGAAGACGAGATCACCCGGATAGTAGAATTCCTGTCCAAACAGGGATCGCCGGATTATAAGGAAGAAATTATCCTGTCTGCCCAGAATACGGAAAGCGACAGCCGCAAAGTGGAAAAAGATGAACGGTTCATGGAAGCCGTCAAATTGATCTTGAACAGCCGGCAGGCTTCTATTTCCCTGCTGCAACGGCGGATGGGTATCGGCTATAATCATGCCGGGAGGATCATCGACCAGATGGAGCAGGAAGGTTTGATCGGTCCGCCGGACGGGACTAAACCGCGCGAAGTCCTAGCGGATGAAAATTACTTAAGGGATATGGAAAGGCAAAATGAAGACTTATAGTTCCAAAACAATTTTAATTTTCGTTATTGGTTTGTTGTTTATCACCGGGGCGGCTCTGGCGGCAGACCCAACCTTAACCCCGCAAAAAATTTATGAAAATATGCAGGCGCAGGAAAGTAAGATCAATGACCTGCAATTTACCATAAAACAGGTGATAGAGCTCAAAGCGATCAAGGAACGGCAGGTGATCAAAGGGGCGATCATTTATAAAAAACCTGACTTGCTGCATGTTGAATATACTTCCCCGACCCAGCAAATGATCATTGCTAATAAAGATGATTTTGTCATGTATATCCTGGAACAGGGAAAATGGCGGGAGAATGTGCGCCAGAAAGTTTCCAACTTGATCGGCAAGCAGTGGAAAAGCGACTATGGATTATGGTCAGTGGGTGACTTAGCCAAGAATTACGACGCCAAAGCCACCAGGGAAGGCGATAAGGCAGTCTTGTGGCTGGAGCCCAAAGATAAAACCTATATGTTCAAGATGAAAATATTTGTGGATACAAAAAACTGGCTGCCGGTCAAAACCACTTGGGAAGATGATAACCAGCTGATCACCAGCGAATTGCTCAATGTAAAAATGAACACCGGCGTGAAAGACGAATTGTTTAAGTTTAAATAGATATACAAAAGCAGTGTTAAGTTGAAAGTGTTAAGTGTTAAGTTTTTGGTAATAATACCTTAACTTATGACTTTTAACTTAAAACTTAAAACTGTATTTATTGGAGATAAAATTGGACTTATTTATCGGTACTACCTTATCGGAAGCCAGGAAACAGAAGAAGGTCTCCCTGAAGAAGATCGCACAGGAGATCAAGATATCTTCCCGCTACCTGCAAGCCCTGGAAGCAGAAACCTATGATATTTTCCCGGCAGAAGTATATCTGAAAGGTTTTTTGCGTTCCTATGCGCAATATTTAGGATTGGATGGAGAGGAGATGGTGCGGGCTTATAACCGCCAGCATGGCCAGCCGACTGAATCATCGATCGGCGCGGCTAATCCGACGCCTGTACCTCTGCTTAAGATTAATGCTCGTCTCCTGGTCTGGTCAATTACCGCTATTATTGCTGTCATTCTCATATTGATCCTCATCCTGCGGCTACAATAATGGCTAAAGTCAGTATCATAAATCTCGGTTGTCCCAAGAACCTGGTAGACGCAGAATATCTCCTGGGACACTGGCAGGAGCAGGGGCATCAAATCACCGCAGAACCGGCTAAAGCAGATATTGTGATCGTCAATACCTGTTCTTTTATCCGCAGCGCCAAAGAAGAATCAATTGCCAGTATCCTCAAAATCGTCGAGCTGAAAAAAAAAGGGAGAATAAAAAAAATCGTGGTAGCCGGCTGCCTGGTACAGGAGTTTGGACCTGAGCTGGCCAAAGCCCTGCCAGAAGTGGATGTTTTCTCCCGGCAATCACCGGCTTACTTGCCGGTACATTCAGCGGCGCGTTATCAGCTAACCCCGGCATTTTCAGCTTATGTGAAGATTTGCGATGGCTGCAATAATAATTGTTCCTACTGCTTGATCCCGTCCATCAGGGGCAGTTTCCGCAGCCGGACCAATGCTGATATTGTGGCTGAAGCTAAACAATTAACCAGGCAAGGAGTGCGTGAAATAAACCTGATCGGCCAGGATATTACTAATTTTGGTTCTGACCGGGATCAAAGTCGCGGCCTGGCAAGGTTATTACGGCAACTTGTAAAGATCAAAGACCTGCGTTGGTTGCGGTTACTTTACGCGCATCCTGCCCACCTGGATTTGGAAATCATCCGGTTGATGGCCCGGGAAAAGAAGATCTGCCAGTTTATTGACCTGCCGCTGCAGCATATTAATGATACTATTTTACGGCAGATGAACCGCCGGGTAGCGCGCCGTCAGATCGAAAACCTGATCCAAAATATTAGGCAATCCCTACCCGCGATTGCCCTGCGGACTACGTTCATCGTCGGTTTTCCCGGAGAAACTGAAAGCCAGTTCCAGGAGCTTTATGATTTTGTACAAGATACCAGATTTGACCGCCTGGGTGTTTTTGCTTATTCCCGCGAAGAGGGTACATTGGCCGCGGCTATGCCCGGGCAAATTCCCGCTAAAATCAAGCAGCAACGGCTTAAGAAAATAATGCTGCTCCAGCAAAAGATTGCCAGCGAGAATAATAAGAAGTTGATCGGCCGGAAATTAACCGTGATCATCGAGGGACAAGACCAGAAAGGGTATTACCATGGCCGCAGCCAGTACGACGCGCCGGAGATAGACAACCAGGTACTGGTTCATTCATCAGCCAAATTGAGACCCGGCACTTTTGTACAGGTTAAAATAACCAAAGCCTTACCGTATGACTTAATAGGAGAAACCGTATGAACCCTGTTAAACCTTTAATCTCAGCGAACTGGATAAATTTAGAATATAGTATTACTAAAGTCATTCGTATTTTAGTGACAGGAGGTCTAATAGGGTGAATCTAGCCAATAAACTTACTTTTCTGCGCATTGCGCTGGTACCAGTCTTTATGTTGTTTATTTTTACTGACCATCCTATGACCAGGTTGCTGGCTCTGCTTATATTCATCGGTGCATCTCTCACTGACTTGTATGACGGATGGTTGGCCCGCCGGCATAATTATATTACTGATCTGGGCAAATTTATGGATCCCCTGGCTGATAAACTGCTGGTTTCAGCCGCGTTTATTACTTTTGTGGAGTTGCAGGAACTGAGCATTCCCGCCTGGATGGTGATCGTGATCATCAGCCGGGAATTTATTATCACGGGTTTGCGGACATTGGCCGCGGCTAAAGGCAGAGTATTGGCCGCTAGCCGGGCAGGCAAATATAAAACTACTTCGCAGATGACCAGCATCATTATTATCCTGATCATCTTAGCTTTAAATGCTCTGTACAAAAGCGGTTATATTAATTTAAAGTTTGAGAACTTTGACTGGTATTTTACCACCCGGCTTATCTGCTATTGGCTGATGGCCCTGACCACACTACTGACTGCTATCTCTGGTATTAGTTTTATTAGTAAATATAAAAGCTTGTTTCTCGAGGAATCACAGTGAGATCATTAGCCAAATTACTGGCTACCTGTTTTTGTCTCGGTTATATTCCTGTTGCGCCAGGTACCTTTGGCGGCGGTTTGCTGGGTGTAGGGATCTACCTGTTAATAGCTCAAAATAATTTTATTAATTTAGCAGTGACCCTGGCAGTAACAGTGATAGCCATTTGGAGCAGTGGCCAGGCAGAGACACTTTTTGGCAAGAAAGACGACCAGCGCATCGTTATCGATGAAACTGCAGGGATGCTGGTCGCCATGCTGTGGCTGCCGGACACAAGTTTATTATATCTGGGACTCGGATTCGCCGTATTCCGGGTGATGGATATTGTCAAGCCGCTGGGCATCAGGAAGTTGCATGATCTCAAGGGCGGCTGGGGAATAGTGGCAGATGATATCGCTGCCGGCCTTGTTACCAACATCATCCTCCGCATCGTCATGCGAATTACTTAAGATAGAGCAGGTCACAAAGAAGACAGTGTCAATAAAGAGGGTCAAAAGGGTCAAAGCAAAAGCTTTGACGCTCTGACCCATTGACACTTTGACACAGTTTATAAAAAAACTAGAGGGAGGAAAAGTTTTATGGCAAAAGAAGTAGAAAAGTCCAAAGAAACAGAAAAAGATAAAGCGCTAGACCTGGCCATTGCCCAGATCGAGAAACAATTCGGCCGGGGCGCGATCATGAAATTAGGCAAGGATGCACACGTACCTGTAGAAGTTATCCCCACCGGGTCGCTGATGCTGGACATCGCGATCGGTGTTGGCGGTGTGCCCCGCGGCCGGGTGATAGAGATATTCGGCCCGGAATCCAGCGGTAAAACCACTATCTGTCTCCATATCATCGCTGAAGCTCAGAGAAAGGGCAGTACAGCGGCTTTTATTGATGTCGAGCATGCCCTAGACCCTGGCTATGCGAAACGAATTGGCGTCAATATTGAAAGCCTGCTGGTATCCCAGCCAAATACCGGGGAAGAAGCATTGGAGATCGCTGAAACCCTGGTTCGCAGCGGTGCCTGCGATGTGATCGTGGTAGATTCAGTAGCTGCGCTGGTGACTCGGGCAGAGCTGGAAGGGGAAATGGGTGATTCGCATATGGGCGTGCAAGCCAGGTTGATGAGCCAGGCACTGCGTAAATTAACCTCAGCTATCAACCATACCAAATCCTGCGTAATATTCACCAACCAATTGCGTGAAAAGATCGGAATAATGTTCGGTAATCCGGAAGTGACTCCCGGTGGCCGCGCATTGAAGTTCTATGCCTCTCTGCGTTTGGATATCCGCCGCATTGAAAATCTCAAAGTCGGTGATGCTGTGGTCGGAGCCAGGGTGAGGATAAAAGTAGTCAAGAACAAGGTAGCGCCTCCCTTCCGCCAGGCAGAATTTGAAATGTTCTATAATGAAGGTATTAATAAAAACGGCGATCTGCTGGATGCCGCGGTAGAGGAAAAGATCATTGATAAGAGCGGTACGTGGTTCGTATACGGGGAAAAGCGTCTGGGCCAGGGCCGCGACAATGCCAAAGCCTATCTAACCGAGCACCCGGAAGATTTTGCGGAGATCGATAAGAAAATACGCGCTAAATTCGCGCCGGAAACAAAAGAGAAAGAGGCTAAAAAATAGTGACAGAACCAAAGATCAAGATTGAAACTATACCTGTTGGTTCCCTGGGAACCAATTGTTATGTTGTCTATGATGAAGAATCAAAATTAGCTGCGGTCATTGACCCGGGCGATGAAGCAGAAAAAATACTTGCTCTGGTCAATTCTCGTCAGGTTACGGTCAAGCTTATTATCCATACGCACGGTCATTGGGACCATACCGGAGCCAGTGAAGCCCTGCGGCGCGTAACCAAAGCCATGATCATGATCCATCAGGCAGATGTTGACCTGGCTGGATTTACTCCGGAAGCGTTCTTGCATGACGGTGAGATCATTTTCCTTGGTCCGCTTGAATTCAAAGTGCTTCATACTCCCGGGCATACGCCAGGCGGTATCACGCTTGTGGGCAAAGGTCTTGCTTTTACCGGTGATACCTTGTTTAATAACGGTGTTGGCCGGAGCGATTTTACCGGTGGCAATGAAACCGCCTTATGGCAAAGTATCCGGCAAAAATTATTTACTCTTCCTCCGGAAACAGTTATTTATCCGGGACATGGGCCATCCTCAACTATCGGCCAGGAAAAGAAGAGATGACAGAACTAGAAGAGCTGATCAACAGGTATTTACAGTATATTACTGTAGAAAAAGGTTTGAGCCGTAATACTATCGAAGCTTATAAACGGGATCTGACCTATTATCAGCGCTTTTTAAAGTCACGTCATCTTGATGCTCCCGGGTCGATCACGGAAAAAATGGTTTTTGATTATCTGGTCAGCCGTCGCCAGGGCAGCTTGCAAGCTGCCAGTATCGCCCGTTCACTGGTCAGCATCAGGAATTTTCACCGGTTCCTGCTGGAGGAGAATATCTCCAGCCATGATCCGACGGAAAACCTGGATGCGCCGAAGCTGGAAAAGCATTTACCTAAGACTTTGAGCAGTGCCCAGGTGGAGAAGCTGCTCAATCAGCCGGATCTTTCTACTAACCTGGGATTTCGGGACCGGACTATACTGGAAATGATGTATGCCAGCGGCCTGCGCATCTCCGAGGTCATCAAGCTGGAAGAAGATAATATAGACCTGTCTATTGCCTATGTGCGCTGCTTTGGCAAAGGCGGCAAGGAAAGGATCGTGCCGCTCGGCAAGACCGCGGTCCAGTTCTTGAAACAATATAAAAAAGCAGTCCGGCCGAAACAACTCAAAACCAGCCAATTGACTAAGGCCTTATTTATTACCCAGCAAGGCGGTGAATTTTCCCGTACCGGCTTATGGAAGGTAATAAAAAAATATGGCCGGCAGGCAGGGATTATAAAGTTGACGCCGCATCTGCTCCGGCATTCCTTCGCCACTCATTTGCTTGAGCATGGGGCTGATTTGCGGTCGATCCAGGAAATGCTTTTTCATTAAGGTACTGCGACTACCGAGATCTACACCAGCATTGCCAAGGAAGGATTAAAGAGAATACATAAAAAATATCATCCACGAGGATAGTTAGTGAAAGGACACTAGATGGGAAATTATTCAGTTGCCTTCTGGTTCGGGGTGGGCTTGTTGGTGGTCAATCCGCTTATTGGTTTAGGCGGTGCTGCGCTGTGCAGTTATTTAGCTATCAAGACCAAAAAGAAAAAAAAATACGCCATATTGGGAATCAGTATTTATGCCTTGAGCTGGATTATGCTGCTTGCCGGTGGTTGGCTGGCCGGCCCCGAAGGTTATGTCCTGGTTAAAAATTTGTTTGTCAAGATTATACATATTTTTAAATAAGTACACCAAAATAAAATGAGAGAAGGTACAAGTTATGCCGTTACTGAATAACAATGCGAAACACAGTTTTTATGAATTGGGAGTTGCTCCTAAAGTTCTCGAGATCCTCGACCGGCTCAAATTTAAAATACCTACACCGATACAGTATAAAGCTATTCCCATAGCCACCGAAGGCAAGGATATGATCGGTATCGCCCAAACCGGCACTGGCAAAACACTGGCGTTTGCTATTCCCATGATCCAGCAGTTAGCCCAGAAAAGTGGCCGCGGCCTGGTCCTGGTTCCAACGAGAGAATTGGCTATCCAGGTGAATGATGTTTTTCAAAAAATAGTTCCTGCATTTAATATGCGTACAGCCGTTCTTATTGGCGGAGCATCCCTGATCAACCAGATCATTGAATTGCGCAAAAATCCCCGCATTATCATCGCCACGCCTGGCCGTCTCATCGATCTTCTTGACCGCCAGAATATCCGGCTCGATGATGCCAATATTTTGGTGCTGGATGAAGCAGACCGCATGTTGGACATGGGGTTTGCCCCGCAGATAGACCGGATCCTGAGAAATGTGCCCCGCGACAGGCAGACCATGCTATTCTCCGCGACTATGCCGCAGGAGATCGTCAAGATCGCCACTCATCATATGAAGCTGCCGGTGCGCGTGGAAATGGCTCGGGCCGGGACAGCCGCGGAAAAAGTCACTCATGAACTCTTTTTTGTCAGGAAGGAAGAAAAGTCAGAACTGCTTAAAAAAGTGTTGGCGCAGTACCATGGTTCTATTTTAGTCTTTTGCCGGACCAAGCATGGCACCAGGAAGATCGCCAGGCATGTGCGGAGTATGGGATATAATTCCGCGGAGATACATTCTGACCGCACTCTCGGCCAGCGGCAGGAAGCTATGGCCGGGTTTAAATCTGGACGCTATCGCGTGCTGGTGGCGACAGATATCGCGGCCAGGGGCATAGATGTCGTGGGCATAGAAGTGGTCATAAATTATGATCTGCCGGATGAGGCCGAGAATTACGTGCATCGTATCGGCCGCACCGGCCGGGCTGGCCATCCTGGCCATGCTATTGCTTTTGCCACACCGGAACAACGCAAAGATGTGCGGGCGATAGAACAGCTTATCCGGGTTGCTCTCCCGGTATCAAGACGTTTCTAATGAGGTTAAAATATGAAAAACATCCTGGTTACGATCTTGGTTTTAACTCAAGGGAAAAGCAGTCAGGAAGAGGCTAAAGCTGCAGAAAATGCCAGGAAATATAAGTAATATCGATTGACAAAACCTGAAATGTCAGGTACTATTAACCTACCAAGATAATTATCAAGATGTTTTAAATAAGACACGATGTTATGGTTGGGTGAAATACCCAGCCATATTTTTTTATCCGCCGCAGGCGGATAACCCGCCAGCTTGCGAAGCTTGCGGCGGGTAAGATTCAAATTGAAGGGATTCGCATGACTAACCAGAAACGCCGTAAAGATGTACGTAATGTCGCTATTATCGCCCATGTGGACCATGGCAAGACCACTCTCGTGGATGCCTTGCTCAAACAAACCGGGGCGTATGATTTTAAAGACGGCGAAACCACGATCATGGATTCCAATCCGCTGGAAAAAGAGCGCGGTATTACCATTTTTTCCAAAAATGCCTCTTTTATCTATAAAGGTGTACAGTTCAATATCGTAGATACTCCGGGACATGCTGATTTTGGGAGTGAAGTTGAACGTATCCTGAAAATGGTAGACGGCGTATTGTTGCTTGTGGACGCCCAGGAAGGGCCCATGCCGCAGACTAAGTTTGTTTCCAAGAAAGCCCTGGAACTCCATCTCAAGCCCATACTTGTCGTCAACAAGATCGACCGGCCAAATGCCCGCCCGCATGAAGTGTCGGATATGACCTTTGATTTATTCGATGAATTGAACGCTACAGATGAACAGATGGATTTCCCCATCGTATTCGCTTCCGGCAAAGACGGCATAGCCAAACTGGATATGGAAGATGAAGCTAAAGATATGAAACCCTTACTGGATACGATATTGCACCGCGTTTTGCCGCCGGTAGCTGACCCGGATAAACCTTTCCAAATGCTGATCACGATGCTGGATTATGATCCTTATATCGGCCAGATCTCCATCGGCCGAATTGTCCATGGCAAGATCAAGACCGGTGAACAAATGGCTTTAGTTAAAATAGATGGTACGGTCAAGCAAGCCAAAGTCACCAAAATACTGAAATATAAAGGTTTAATAAAGGTAGAAGTGGATAACGCGGAAGCAGGGGACATTATCATGATCGCCGGGATGGCTGAAGTAAATGTAGGCGAAACACTGGCCAGTATTGATAATCCCGAAGCTTTACCGACGATCAAGATCGATGAACCAACTATCTCTATGGTCTTTTCGCATAATACCAGTCCTTTGGCTGGCAAAGACGGCGGCCGGTTTCTTACTTCGCGACACATTAAAGAAAGACTGGAGCATGAAGTACTGACTAACGTCGGGATTAAGATCAAACCAGTTCCGGGCAGTGAAAAATATGAAGTTGCCGGCAGGGGAGAACTGCATCTTTCCATCCTGATCGAGACTATGCGCCGGGAAGGTTATGAAATGGAGGTCTCCTCACCTAAGGTTATCTTGCAGGAAATAGACGGGGAGATACTGGAGCCGGTGGAAGAAGTATTGATCGAGGTTGACCAGGGCTATCAAGGTTCAGTCATAGCAGCATTGGGCAGCAGGAAAGCCCTGATGAAAGACATGCAGATCACGGCTATTGGCACGGTGCGCATGAACTTTCTCATCCCTACCAGGGGATTACTCGGTTTCAGGAGCGACCTGATGATGATGACCCGCGGCACTGGTATCATGTACCAGAACTTTTACCAATACCAGAAATATAAAGGGGATATTGTCCATCGCCAGACCGGCGTGCTGATCTCTATGAGCGGTGGTAATGCTATCGCCTATGCCTTATGGGGCCTGCAGGAAAGAGGCGAGATCTTTATTAAACCAGGCGATGACCTGTATGAAGGCATGATCATCGGAGTGAATAACAAAGGAGATGACCTCATCGTCAATGTCATCCGGGAGAAAAAGCTGACTAATATGCGTTCCTCCAATGCGGATGAAGCTATCCGGCTCATTCCGCCGCGGGAGATGACCCTGGAGTTTGCCCTGGAGTTTGTGGAAGATAATGAATTAGTGGAGATCACTCCTAAAAGTATCCGCTTAAGGAAACAATATCTCGACGAGAATGAGCGAAAGAGAAAATTGCGCGCGGCCAGGCAGGAAGAATAATTCAGAGATAATTGTTGACAGCGCGGCATTAATAAGGTATCATACAAATAGTTACATAAATACAGTAATAAATAAGGTGTTGATATTTTGACCGCGAGGTGAAAGTATACCTGCGGTCTTCTTGTTTCAACCTTAGTTACTGTTAGTTTACAGGAAAGGAGGTAATTAACAATGACAAAAGGTAAAGTGAAATGGTTCAACGAAGGCAAAGGTTATGGTTTCATCACTCCAGAGTCTGGTGACGATGTGTTTGTTCATTTTAAGGCTATCCAGGGTGACGGCTTTAAATCACTAGCTGAAGGCCAGGAAGTAGAATTTGATATCGAAAAAGGCCCCAAAGGCAACCAAGCCGCTAACGTCAAGAAAATATAACCAGTAAATATAAATTTACCGCTTATGTGAAGCAATTCCCTAGTACATTAGGGAATTGCTTTTTTTTTGGAGTAATTCTTGATTTATGCCGGGAGAGGGTATATATTAATACAATGAGTATTCAATACGGTACCCAGCCACTGGACGCGATCCTGACTGAACTTGGTATTACCAATTCAGACCTGGTCCGGGCCTCGACCGAACAATTAACCCATAAGATGGTGCAAAAAGGACGCAAAGGCCGGCGACTTACCTTGCATGTCCGGCAGAAGCTTCTCAACGCGCTTCATAACGCGCAAAAGGAGAATGTGTTTACGCTACAGGATCTTTTCAATTATGGACCTTAAGATTGGCAACATTATACCCGGAAGAATAAAATAAAACTACAGGAGGAAACAGCATGGCGTATGACAGCAGTTTGGACCAGCAATTGTTCGTGAAAGAAGTGGCAGGGGAAAAAAGCAAAGTGATCATCAGCGTTTATTCCTACAATAATGGTCCAAAAAAATTACAGCTTTCCCGGTCGGTTAAGGATGCAGAAGGAAATTTCTCATTCGCTAAACTGGGCCGCTTGACAAAAGAAGAGTTACAAGAAGTCCTGCCGCTCTTACAGGAAGCCTTAGCCGCAATGTAAAGGAATAGAGATGAAGAGTAGATCTGCTGCTAAAAATGCGGTGCAGGCTTGTTTAGGGTATTGCTTCAATGGTGTAGCGCTTGTTTTTAAAGCGGAAAAAGGTGAATGATTTGCCTAAAACGACGATTACTGCCTGGTTAGTCAAGGAGCATGAGCAGGTCATGCGGGATATTATCCTGCCGGAATTCAAAAAGGAATATCCGGACATAGATGTCCTGTTGACCACGACTTCATGGGAATTCTTATGGGATAAGGTGGTCCGTTACCATAAAAGGAAACAAGGCCCGGATGTGTTCCAGATAGGCAATACCGTAAACGGTGTATTAGCCAAAATGGGGGCGATCAGGGATATCACTAAAATGGTTAACCGGATCGGGGGCCTCAACCTTTTCACCCAGGCAGTTGTGCCGCTCTGCTTTTATCCCGGGACCAGCAATATCCATTCCGTACCGTGGTACCTGGACATGCGTATCCTGTGTTATCGTGATAATATTTTAAATGCCTTGAGCATAAATGAAAATGAGTTGCTGACCATTAACGGCTTGATCAAGGTCTGCGGTAAAGTTCATAACTTTAAAGTGAATAATAAGGCAGTGGCGGCTTTTGGGATCTTTGGGCAAAAGGATGCAATGTTGCTGCATAACCTGGCTCCCTGGATCTGGGATTTTGGCGGGGATTTTTTAAGCCCGGATACAAAGGAAATCAGATTTAATTCTGGCCGTTCGCTGCAAGGCATCAAGGCGTATTTTGATTTTATCAATATGTATTGTTATCATGAGACAGTTTTACAAAGCTCAGCTGAATTGATTGAAAATTTTATGATCAAGGGCAGTTACTGCTTTGGTAATTTTGCTCCTACGGTATATAATAAATACCTGGATCCGGCCAGCCCATTGCGTAACCAGCTGGGCCAGTATATAGACATTGCCGCGATGCCCGGTGGGCCTAACGGCCGCTATACTTTTCTGGGCGGGAGTAATCTGGCTATTTCTTCCTTTTCCCAGCATCCTGAAGAAGCCTGGGTGTTCATTGTCTTCCTGCTGCAGCAGAGGATACAGGAATTATTTTGCCAGCTTACGCACCAGCCGCCCAGCCTGAACAAATGCTATACTCTGGGATTTTTAAGGGATAAATCCATCGACAAAGCATTACGCGAATCGCTGCATTATGGCCGGTGTTTCCCGAATCTGGCTAACTGGGCTTTGATCGAAGATGTCCTGGTGGAAACTATTCATGAAGTGTTA
>JAQTPL010000033.1 GCA_028712895.1 bacterium
TTTCTGCAGACCAGCATGTTCTTTGGCTAATTTCTGAAAATCCTGCCCGCTCACTGTCCCATTGGAAAGTAATTGGCTCAATTCTTCATATCTTTGTTTTATTTTTTCTAATTTATCTAACATCCATAACCTCTTTTGCGAATAACGGCCTAATGATAGCTAATATCGCGAATAAAATCATTCGAGGCATTCGCTGGTATTCGAGTCATTCGTATTATCTAAGGGACAACTTCCAGCGAATTATCGGTTCCTCCTGCTCTTGCTGATTCCAAACGCAGTACTTCCTTTAACGCGGCGATCGCTACTTCCAGCTGCTTATCATCCGGTTCCTTGGTAGTCATGTTTTGCAGCCACAATCCAGGAGCGATCAAAAAATTGGTGAATATATTTCTCTTCCGGTCTGCCCACTTGATGATCTCATAGCTCAAGCCCGCTATCAGCGGGATGAAAATAATGCGGATGCCTACCTTAACCAGGGTTTGGTACAATTTCGGCCATTCCTTACTGATCGGTATCAGGGAAAATATGATAATCGCTACGACCATGACCACCATCAAGAAAGCTGTGCCGCAGCGCGGATGCAGCGGTGAATATTTGCGGGAATTTTCTATAGTCAACTCTTCCTTGGCTTCATGGGTAAATACAGCTTTATGTTCTGCTCCATGATATTGGAAGACTCGCCGTATATCTGCCATCATGCTGATGATATAGATATAGCTAATAAAGAATAATATCCTGATCAGCCCGTCTATCACGTTAAACAGAAATCCGTAGCTCACCAGCTTGGCAGTCAAGAAATAAGGGACGACCACGAACAAGCCAATACCAAAAGTGAAGGCAAAAGCAAACGTGCCGATCCACATCCACGTATTGTCTTTCTTTTTATCTCCCTGCAAGTCAACCATCTGGACATCAGCAGAATAATTCAGGGCTTTGATTCCCAGTACCAGGCTTTCTATTAACACCACTATACCCCGTAATAGGAATTTCTTAAGTATAGGATATTTTCTTGCGATGGACCTGACTTTATCAGTTTTTATGACGATCTCGCCCTGCGGATTACGGACAGCCACTGCATAGTAATGCGGCGAACGCATCATCACGCCTTCTAAAACCGCCTGCCCGCCTATCTTGATCTCTTTAGTATCAGTCACTGTTTGCTCCTCTACCCAAGTACCGCTATCGATTCTTGGGTATGTATTAAACAAAAAGGACAGAGTTCATCTGTCCTTGTTGTTGGTACGTATATGGATTGGCTAAGAGTTCTGTTTTTCGGCCTCAGCCGCCGGCGCTTCTTTTTTTGCTTTCTTAGTGCTGGCTTTTTCTTTGGCCGCAGCTTTCGCCTTTTTCCCTTTTGCTCTTTTGATTTCGCCGGTCTTCTTAGCCATTTTCTTCTGGAATTTTTCCACCATTCCGGCTGTGTCTACCAACTTCTGCTTACCGGTGTAGAACGGATGGCAAGCGGAACAAATTTCTACGTGAATGTTTTGCTTGGTTGACCGTGTTGGGTAGGTGGCTCCGCAGGCACACTTGATCACAGTCTCCTTATACTCTGGATGTATTCCTTCTTTCATGAACTTCCTCCTCTTTTTAGCGGGTAGCGTTAAGCGGGTAGCGTATAGAAAATCAACTTGCTTTTCCTATCCGCTATACGCCATACGCTATACGCTATTTTATGTTATTTGCCATTAAACTCCATCGATTTCAGGAATTCTTTATTGGACTTGGTTTTGCGTGTTTTTTCTGAGACCAACTCCATGGCTTCCACCACATTGAGCGGGCTGAGCACTTTACGCAGGATCCATACTTTATTCAGTTCTTCTTCACTGAGCAGCAATTCCTCACGGCGGGTACCGGAGCGATTAATGTCCAGAGCCGGGAACACGCGCTTATCTACCAACCGGCGGTCCAGGATCATTTCCATATTGCCAGTACCCTTAAATTCTTCAAAAATAACTTCATCCATCCGGGAACCGGTTTCTACCAGTGCCGTCGCTATAATAGTTAAGCTGCCCCCTTCTTCTATGTTGCGGGCAGCACCGAAGAATCTTTTAGGCCTTTGCAGGGCATTGGAGTCAACACCGCCGCTCAGGACCTTACCGCTTGGCGGCACCGTAGCATTGTATGCCCGGGCTAGCCTGGTTATGCTGTCTAGTAATATTACCACATCTTTCTTCTGTTCGACAAGCCTTTTCGCTTTTTCTATAACCATTTCCGCTACCTGGATATGCCGTTCGCCTGGTTCATCAAATGTGGAAGAGATCACTTCGCCTTTAACCGAGCGCTGCATATCTGTCACTTCTTCCGGCCGTTCGTCGATTAAAAGCACTATTAAGGCTACTTCCGGATGGTTGGTACTGATAGCATTAGCTATTTTTTGCAGCAGGATGGTCTTGCCGGCACGAGGGGGCGAGACTATCAAACCTCTCTGCCCTTTGCCGATCGGGGTGAACATATCCATAATACGCATGGATATTTCTTCCTGCTTAGTTTCCAGCGTGAGCTTAGCTTGAGGATAGAGCGGAGTCAGGTTATCAAATAAGATTCTTTTCTTGATATCATCTGGATTGGCGCTATTGACTGCTTCGATCTTGAGCAAGGCAAAATAGCGTTCGCCTTCCTTAGGCGGACGCACCTGGCCGCTGATAGTATCACCCTTGCGCAGGTCAAAACGGCGGATCTGGCTGGGGGAAACATAGATATCATCCGGACCAGACAAATAGTTATACTGGGGAGAACGTAAAAAACCGAAACCATCCGGCAATATCTCCAAAGTACCCTCATCAAACACGAGGCCGTTCTTCTCTGTCTGCGCCTGCAGGATCTTAAAGATGATCTCCTGCTTTTTCAGTCCGCTGACTGATTCGAGCTTTAGTTCTTTGGCTATGTCCGTCAGATCGGATATAGTCTTCTTGCCCAAGGCAGCCATATCTAAAGCGGCGCCATTTTCCATAAACACATCCTCCCGGTAAATAATAATACGTACTAAATCTGTGTTAATAACATAGATTATTGGTTAAACATTGTTTTTGGGATTTGAAAATTGCTTGCAAATGGAGAGAACTCCTGTAGGTGAAAAAAGCAGTATTGCAATTTATTATATAATACAGTAAAAATGCCCTTTCGTCAAGTAATTTTTTGAAATAAAGATTGAGCCGCCTTCCTAAACTCAGCCAGCGGCTGGTCGCCATCAAGCAGATAATCGCAGGCAGATATCTTTTCCCCATGGAAAGACATGGAATTAATCCGGTCCATGGCCTGCTCCCGGGTGAGATTGCGCTCTTCGGTCAGGCGCTGGAGCTGGTTAAATTGAGATACCCGCACCACTACTATCTTATCAAACAGTTTTTCAGCCTTGGCCTCAAACAATACCGCCATATCAGCTACTACTATTTTAGATTTGGCAGCGGCCATCTGTTTGGCAAGCTCTTTTACTATAGCCGGATACATTATCCTGGTTAATTTTTTCATCTTTTTCTTATCAGGGAAGACTATTTCCCGCAAAACTGCCCGGTTAATGGTATTATCAGCTTTCACAATCACTTTTCCGAAAGCTTTAACTACCTGTTGCCAGACTTTTGTCCTTGGCCGGTACAAGTTATGAGCCAATTCATCCACATCAATGACTTTGGCCCCCATTTTCCGCCAAACCTTCGCCACTGTTGACTTCCCAGATGCAATATTCCCCGTTAATCCAATTTTAATCATGGCAAACCTTTCCTGCAGCGTATGGCGTATAGCAGATAGGAAGAGCTTTTGATTTTCTATACGCTACCCGCTAAACGCTATCCGCTAAATTTATTTTTGACACTTCGGGCAGTAGTGCGTGCCGCGGCCGGCAACAACGATCCTCTTGATCTCCCCCTTGCACCTCGGACACTTATGCCCCTTTTTCCCATATACCTTCAACTGCTTCTGGAAATCCCCGCCTTTGCCTTCCGGAGTGGTAAAATTCACCACTGTTGTCCCGCGAAATTTGATAGCTTTGGCCAGGATCTTCCTGATCACCTCAAATATTTGCTTTTTTTCTGCCATTTTCAGCCGATTTGCCGGCCGGAGCGGTCTTACCCCAGATTCATATAGTACTTCATCTACATATATATTACCCAAGCCAGCAACTACCTGCTGGTTTAAAAGAACGACTTTGATCCTGGACCTGTTTTTTGCCAGTTTTTGACTGAATTCTTCAAAATTAAATTCAGTCCCCAGCGGCTCTGGTCCTAATTTTAATATTGGTTTGAATTTTTCCAGTTCTTTGGTATCGATCAGCCATATTCTGCCGAATTTCCTGATATCAGAATAAGCCATGGCTTGGCCGCCGGAGAGCTGGAATATAAGATGTATGAACTTGTTTTTCACTATTTTCGGCGCAACCAGCCAGTGTCCGGTCATACGCAGGTGCGATATCATGATCTTATTGCCATTTAAATGAAAGAGCAGGAATTTTCCCCGCCGGGACAGGGATTCGATCTTTTTGCCTATAATATTTTTCTTAAATATCTTAAAATCAGGACTCGCTACTATTTTTACAAAGTTACTTTCGACATTAAGAATATTTTTACCTGTTACTTTTCTGGACAAGGCTCTTTTTACTGTTTCCACTTCTGGTAATTCAGGCATGCTTTTAAATACAGTTTTGAGTTTTTCCGCCTGAGGCGGACCCGCCAAGCTTAAGGGCGGGAAGTTTTGAGTTTTAAGTTATAAGACTCAGGACTTACCATCTTAGCTTAATACTTTAAACTTTAAGCTTGTAACTGTGCTCCTGTTCTTTGGGTATTTCAAATGGTTTTGCTTCCTCGTATCCCCGTTGCGAAAACAGGAATAACAGGGAGATCAGCATAGGCACGATCCCGTTCAATAAATTAGGACTGGTCAATCTGCCAAAACGATAGCAATAAAATACATAGACAAATCCCTCTGTAAAAAGCCAGGCCCCTCCTGCTACAGGTTTGCGTAAGGCGATCATTATCGTGAGCGTTAGTATTAAACCACCAGCCAGATCAGCCAGGTAATTCCAAAAGCTGCTATACTCACTATTTATAAACTGCCCGGTAATGACCACTAGCCATAAAATAGCTACAACCAAACCGGCAAAACTCGCAATCCAATAGATTAGTTTACGCACAATTACTCCTATATCTCGATGATCGGTGTACAGTTACGAGGCCCGAAAAAGCTTTAGATCTTATCGGGCTTCGAAACCGTTTAACGTATACCGAGCTTCAATCCAGGTCCCTCCAGTTCGGCCCTATGCTGACATTGGCTTCCAAAGGCACATCCAATTTCAAAGCTGTCTCCATTTCCTGCTTGATCATTTGTTCTAACTGTTTTACTTCTGCCTTAGGCACTTCAAATATCAATTCATCATGGACCTGCAGCAGCATTTTAGATTGGAAGTTTTCCTGCTTCAGTTTTTTAGCTATATTAATCATCGCTATCTTGATAATATCCGCGGCTGTCCCCTGGATCGGCATATTGATCGCTACCCTTTCGGCAAAAGAGCGTATGTTCCTGTCCTTGGCATTTATTTCCGGCAGGTATCTCCGGCGGTTCAGCAAGGTAGTGACAAAACCGTCATGCCGGGCTTTTTCCACGATCTTTTCCATATATTCTTTCACCCCGCTAAAGCGGGCAAAGTATTTGTCAATGTAATCTTTGGCAGTAGCCGCGTCTATTCCCAGTGCCTGGGATAGTCCATACGGGCTCATGCCATAGGACAGGCCAAAATTCACTGTCTTGGCTATGCGCCGTTTCTCATCATCTATCTCTTCCGGTTTCAAGCCGAATATTTCACATGCCGTATGGCTATGGATATCTTCATGGTTATGAAATGCCTGCTTCATATGTTCATCGCCGGACATATGCGCAAGTACCCGCAGGTCGATCTGCGAATAGTCCGCAGAAATAAAGACGCATTCTTTTTTGGGAATGAACGAGCGCCTGATGGACCGCCCTATCTCGGTTCGGATCGGGATATTCTGCAGGTTCGGCTCGCTGGAGGATAATCTCCCGGTATTGGTCACGGTCTGGTTAAATGAAGTATGCAGGCGGCCGGTTTTGGGATTGATCATCTCTGGTATCGGGTCAATGTAGGTAGATTTCAGTTTGGCTAGTTCACGGTATTCAATTATTCTCTTGGGAAGTTCATGCATAGCTTGCAGCTGGCGCAAGACAGATTCATTAGTTGACGCGCCGGTCTTGGTTTTTTCTATAATGGGCAAGCCCAGTTTTTCAAAAAGTATCCTGGATAGCTGCTGGGGTGAGTTGATATTGAATTCAGCCCCTGCTATTTTATAGATCACCTGCTCCAAAGCAGTGATCTTCCCATCGATCTCTTTGGATAATTCTTTCAGGTATGGCAGGTCCACCAGGATGCCGGTATATTCCATTTCTGCCAGGATCTCCATTACCGGCATTTCTATATCATAGAATAGTTTATCCAGCCCTTTTTCTTTCAGCAAGCCTGATAATTTCTGCTTCAGCCGCCAGACCATGTCTACCTGGGCGCAGGCATATTCGCCTGCTCTTTCCACCGTCACCTGGTCCATAGTGATCTGCTTAGCCCCTTTGCCGATCAGATCAGAGATCGGGATCATTTTATACTGCAGGTACTCGGCAGCAATGTCTTCCAGGCTATGATTGAGTTTGGATGGGTTGATCAGATATGAAGAGATCATGACGTCGAAAGATATGCCCTTGAGCTCAAATCCCTCGTTTTTCAGGACCAGCAGGTCATATTTCAGGTTCTGCCCGTATTTTTTTATCTTTTCATCTTCAATTATGGAGCCTAGCAGGTCCAGCACTTTCTTCTTATCCTGTTGGGGAGCGCCAAGGTAGCTGTGCGCCAGCGGTATGTAATAGGCTTTCTTTTCTTCAAAGCATAATACCAATCCCACTGCTTCTGCCAGCATCGGCTCTCTGCTATTGGTTTCCAGATCAATGGATACTTCTTTTTTTTGCTTTATTTGGGAAGCGATCTTTTCCATCTCGCCCGGAGAAGTAATGACTTCATAGCAAGCGTCTTTTTCTGAGCTCTGTTCGATCAACTCTGTGCTTAATGATTTAAATTCATATCTATTGAACAGGGCCAGGGCTTTTTCCTGGTCCAGGGGGACCGGTTTCAAATCATCCAAAGTCATTGTAAGCGGGACATTCTCTACCAGGGTCACCAGCTCTTTGGATTTAAAAGCCAGTTCCCGGCCTTGTTCCATTTTATTCTTCACTTTAACCGGCATTTTGTCGAGATTCTTATACATATTTTCAATAGTCCCGTATTCTTTTACCAGTTGTAAAGCGGTTTTTTCCCCGATACCTGGCACACCGGGAATATTATCGCTTGAGTCGCCGCACAACCCCAAATAATCCTTGATCTTATCTGCGCTAAACCCGAATTTTTCTTCAACTTCCTTTTCGCTAAAGAGTATGCCTTTGGGCTCGCTCAGCACTTTAATATGTTCACCTACCAGTTGGAGAATATCCTTATCCCCACTGATCACGATCACATCCACATCCTGCTTTTCCGCTTGCCGGGCAATGGTAGCGATCAGGTCATCAGCTTCATACCCTGGCATGCGGAAAACCGGTATTTTGAATGCTTCTACCATCTCCTGGACCATGGGGATCTGCGTTTTGAGTTCTTCAGGAGTTTCCTTGCGGGTAGCTTTATACTGTTCAAAAGCTTTATGCCGGAAAGTTGGCTGAGGAGAATCAAAACACACAGCCAGGTAATCCGGTTGTTCACGCTTGATGATCTTGAGCAGCATGCGGGTAAAACCATAGACTGCGTTGATTACCAGGCCTTGGGAATTGGTAAGCATTGGGAGGGCATGGAAAGCGCGGTGGATATAGGCATGTCCATCTATGATATAAAGTTTCTTTTTCAAGGTCGGAACCTCATTAAAGGTTTATCGGCTCGCTGTCACGCTGCGCCGTTTCGAAAAGCGTGTCGTTTTCCCCTGCGAGGAAAACGCACTCAATTCTCGCTTGAGTTCCCCAAAGTACGGGGATGAAGAGTCCATGCCAACTCAAGCTCCGAACGTTTTCTACACGACATCAGCGGCCGCGCTCGCCTATTCTAAACTTCATAAATCAGTGAACTCGTCATTATTTTGAGCGAGCTTGTCGTGTTTAAGCCAAAGCATGCTTGCAGACAACGAGGGTATCTTTTGGTTGCTGGATGCCGAGCATGTTTGAGCCCAGGGGGCGAGTTGCGCAGGCACCGAGTTGTCAAAAGACCTTTGGCGCAGGTCTGCCAAGGGCGGACATGAAAACCGACACCGGAGCGAACAAATAGTGACAGTTCACTGATACTCGGTGCCAGCAATCAATATATCTTCTTATATCAATATTTATCAAATACGACACGGCAGTGGAAGTCTTTCAGCCGACGGACCAGGATTTTGCTCATCTGCGTATGGAGCAAGCCATTGGTGGCCAGGATCTCCTGGTCATAATGGGAATATTTGCCGCCATTAAACTTGGAGAGCTTCCCGCCAGCCTCAGTCACCACCAGGATAGCTGCTGCTGTATCCCAGGGCTTGAGCCCGATCTCCCAGAACCCGTCAAATCGACCGCAGGCCACATAGCACAGGTCCAAAGCCGCGGAACCCATCCTGCGAATCGCCTGTGAAGTCATTAAAAAATCCACAAAATGTTCAACATTGGAATCCCGTGCATCTTTAATCTCATAGGCAAAACCAGTGCATAGCAAGGATTTCTTCATATCCCTGATCTTGGAAACCTTTATTTTTTTATTATTTAAAAAAGCTCCGCCGCCTTTAGTAGCATGAAAAAGTTCGTCATGCATGGGATCATAGACCACTCCCACTGCCGGCTGGCAGTCTATCTCCAGCGCAATCGAAACGCTAAAGTACGGGAAGCCATGGGCAAAATTAGTCGTACCATCGATCGGGTCCACGATCCAGCGGTAGCCGCGACTTTCCCTCTCCCCTCCGCTTTCTTCTCCTAAAAAGAGATGTTTTGGGAATTTTTTGAATAAATGGTCTCTTATTAATCGTTCAGAGGCCCGGTCCACATCAGTGACCAGATCAGTGGCACCTTTATAATTAATGGTTTTAATTTTCCCAACACGCCGGCGTATCAAATCCCCGCTCTTTTTCGCCGCCGCTATCGCTTCTTTTAGTAACTCCTGCACAATGACACTCCTGCAGCGAATAGCGTTTAGCGGGTAGCGTATAGAAAATCATTTGCCCTTTCTATCCGCTATACGCCATACGCTTTACGCCGATTTTATTGGTTCATCCAGTTCCAAACCTGGTCCTCTTCGTCCGTGAACCAATCGCCGGTTTGGGTTAGGTAGAAATGGATGTTGGCTAAAGCTTCATAATGAGCGTTTTCCTGCTTTAACAATTCCTTATAGAACAATTTTTCATTGTTATCAGTGGCTTTGGCCAGGAATTTCTCATACATAAGATAGCCTTTCTTCTCCACCTCCATAGCCAGTTCCAAACCCTTGACATTATCACCTATCCGTACTACCGGGTCTTTTTTAACAGTATGGAAATATTCTTTAATAATATATTCCAGCTTATCCCCTTCTTCCACGGTCCAGCGCGGCCACTTATTATCGCGTTTTAAATTTTCATAAATATTGTCAAACATAATAATATGCTGGATCTCCTGCTGTGCCAGTTGGTAATAAAGCCTGCGGGCCAGGGAATTTTTCGTCTTCGACGCCAGCTGTAGGTATAAACCTACGCCTCTCTTTTCAAAATCAATACTGATCTTCAACGCGCTCGGTATTTTAGCCATACCTTCCCTCCTTAGAAGTGCGATTACTCTTTCTCTCTTATTGTTTAATTAATTTGAGCATTTCCTGGGCGATCTGTATATGCTCGATCTCATCCTGTTTGATCTGCTCTAACCGGGTGATAATAAATTCATCCTGTATCTGGCTGATTATCTGGGTGTATAGCTTTAGCGCAATTTTTTCCCGCTCCAATATATCCTCAAATTTTTTAACGATATTTTCACTAATATTCATTTTTTTGTCCCTGTCGGACCTGTTCTATAAGATCCTGGATCATATTCTTATGCTTGAGGCTGTCCTGCTCCAAGACTCTCAAGGAGGCGTCGATCTTACTTAAGGAGGCTGGTTCCAAAGGAAGATTATCCACCACGTTTTGGAAAAAATAGCTCATGAGTGATACGAATTCTTCCTCAATGGTATTGGAGCTCTTGAGTTGTTTCATGAGTTCATTCTTATTCAAGCCAGGTACCTACTCTTTCTGTCGAGTTGGTTATTTAGGCAAGACCACTTTTGGCGGGTGTCCAAATTCCTGTTCAAATATTTTAGGGAATTCATCTTTGGCGCCGATGAAGGTCATGGTCAGGGGCATGGCGCGTTTGGCCTGGTCGCACATTTTGGCGGTTTTTTTCCTGATCTCCCACTGGGCATGTTCATCTTCCCGTAACCGGGAGATATGGTACAGCTCGCGGGCGCTTACCTTCATCAGCACGCGGCGCTTGTGGGCATTAGTCAGGATATACGGGGCCGCCATAGGGAAATCAGTATTTATCCGGCGGTAGACCTGGTTAGTCTGATCGATCACTTCCTTGAATTCCTTATCCAGGCCGGCTTCCACGATAGACTCAGGGATCACTACCCCCAGATCAGGGTCGTAATCCTGCACTGTCATGGTTGCCATCCTGTGTCTTTTCAGCTGGGCATAACAGCTAGCTGAAATAAATAATTCGTAAGTCAGGGCCGGATATTCAAATTCGCGCAAAGTAGCATCATAAAATTGCATATGCTGGCAGGCAGTTTTAATCAAGTCTTTTTTGTGGTCTGGTTTCATCAGCCGGACCGATTGGAGGCATTGGCGGTAATTGACCTTAGAGGTCGTATGGACCAGCGCGGCCAGCAGTGAATCATCAGCATGCAAGCTGTATTCCACCAGGTTGACATCACCAGGATAGGACTCTGGTACGATTTGCTGGGAACTCAGGATAGCGTGGCTCAGGTTCCTTAAGGCAGGATAAGTCTTCTGGTCATATTCATTGATATCAGTAAAGATAATAATAGAAGGAGCGACACTACTGACCAGGTTGTACATTTTCCGGCCGAGTTCCTGGACTTCCTTAAGAGGATGACTGGCAAAACGGCGGATGACCAGCTCCAGGTTGCGGGCATTCAGTGTTTCCCCCACCTGGCCGCAGGCAGCCAGCGGTGTAATATAGCGGGCGTCTTCCTTAGCCCACCCATCCAGCAGGTTCTCTTTCTTGGGATCTGCCGCTTCCTGGGGATGTTTCTCTTTGACCTGTTGTTTCAGTGTTTCATAGCATTTTTTGTAAAACGCAAACTGCAGTCGCACAGTTTCGGAAAATTCCCGGACATGCGTACTCATTTTCAACTCTACCGGAATGACGAAATCGTTGTCCAGAGTGATATACCGCTGGGATTTTTCAGTAAAGGAACAGAGCCGGAATTTTTCGATCTCCTCCAACGCCAGCCGGGAAACACCGATAATGTCAAAATTGAATACCGCGTGTTCAGCCACTGAATGATGGCCCATTTTAAAAATAATAGCTTTGTTGGACTTGCGGGAGTTTTCCACTTCCTGGCGGGCTACCTGCCGCAGCTCATCGATGGACCTGGGATCTCGGCTGATCCTGGCATAAGCAGCAGATAAAGTTTCGGGAGTGATATCGGCTCTGGCTGGATTGCTTTTAGTGAGATCTTTTATGACATCAGTATCAAGATTATAACCGGCGAGTAGGATTTTCATAATATTGGCAGTTGTTTAGGTGGTTGTATTTTCATGACCTGGCTGGTCGGCTGCTTTCTTTTCCTGCAATTCCAGATCTGATAAGAAATCAACCAGGACGCTGAGTTTTTTAATATCCATATTCATGAACATAACGCCCAAACGGGTGCCATCACCTTCCTTGCCGTTGTAAATAACCCGGGCATTAACTAGATCCAACAGTACGCCGTTGGGAAGGTGCATATTCATCACCACATAGTTCAAGTTCTGGCAATCGTCCTTCAGGAATATCCTGGCTCCGCCAGCGCTGATATTCGTTACCATCCCGGAATATCCCTGTCCGGGAGCAAAAGCATTAAAGAACTTGACCGGCACACACGTAGCAAACCTGAAAAATTGTCTTTTTTCCATTGACATGATTTACATCCTCAGATTACATCCTCAGATTTTTATATTTTGTACTGGCTGCCCACTTCTTTCAATTTCAGGATCAACGTTTTTAAGGTTTCTTCCATTTGCTGTTTTTCCTGGGGACTAATATTCGGTTTATTAATGGTGATCAGGGTCTCTTCTATCTTTTTCTGGATGTCTTTTACTTTCTGCCGGTCACCATCCACCATACCTTTCAGGTTGCGCAGCATCCCGTTAAAATCATCCACCAGGTCCATGAGTTCGTCACCTTTTCTCAGCCGCATTTCAAAACTGAGATCGCCCTTGGCCACGTCCAGGAAACATTTTTTCAGGCGGTACAAAGGACCGGCTATCTTGTGGCTCATGTACACGCTGACTATCATCATCAAAACAATGGAGATGGCTACTCCGAAAAATATCTGCCGGTCAGTCTGGTCTTTCACTGCATTCAGGAAAGGGCTCCAGTCATTATACCGGGATTCGTTCAGCAATACATTCCAAATATTCTGATAAATAAAATAACCAACCACCATGGACACAAAGAGCATGGCAAATAAGACACCGCCCACGTAGCGGAATTGCAGGCCACTGGATATGATCAGTCTTCTTCTTCTGTTTTTTACTTTCATTTCCACGGTGTTTCCCCCTAAAATAGGTTAACCCATTGATTATATATTACCATTCCTGAATGTTATTTCCTTCTTTATCCAGGGCTTTACAGTCGATTTTCACTTCCCCGCTGCTTTCATCGTAATACCACATACCACCGTCCACTAATACCCTGGTAACCCTATTGGTGATGGCATAACCGGGTATGCCTAAACGCACCTGGGGAAACGGGTGCACATAGTTCGGCTCAAGATCTTCCAGATTATAGGGATAATGTCCTCTTTGCAGGTAAAAAAGGTTGACAGCCTTGCGCAGGTTTTCCAATGCGCCACGGGTAGATTTCTGTTCAGCATTGGATTGGATTTTCAGGTAACTGGGGATGATCCATATAAGCAGGGCCAGGATGATCGCGATCAAGAAGGTAAAGGCCATTGAAAAACCGCGATTGTTTCTTACCAACTTGGGAAGTTTCATTGTTTTCATATCATTCCCTTCAAGCTCAAAAGCTGGGATTTGTTATAAGAACCGAGACGAAAAAGCTTTGGCGAATTCCATAATCCAATCCCAGTTCTTGAGTTCAATAGGCTTTGCTGACTTTTTTATTTTATCAGATTCTGTTTTATAAGTCAAAACATTTGTTTTCCGATTAAAAGGCGAAAAAGATTAGTATGACCAGGCACCTGCCGGGAGCCTGAGCTCTGCCCTACTTCTTCAATAGACATCTTTGGCAACAACCCAAAGCCTGAAGACAATCCTGCGATCAATACTGCCCCCGTCGGTGTGGCTAGCTCTTGTTTGACCGCAGACTGGTAGAAGGGAATATCTTTCAGCAGTTCTGCCGTGGCCGGAGCCGGGACCGGAAAAATCCCGTGAGCTATCTTGATGGTTCCTGACCCGACATTGACCGGAGAACAAAATAATTTCTTGATACCCAGCTGCTGCAATCCCCAGACCACCCCAATTATATCGATTATCGTGTCTAATGCGCCGATCTCGTGAAAATGAACTTCGTTGATGCTACACCCATGCACCTTAGCTTCAGCGCGGGCCAGCCTGGCAAATATTCCTTTAGCGCTTTTCTTCACTGCCGGAGCCAGCAAACTCCTGCTGATTATCTTGCGGATATCAGGCAGGTGCCGCAAATACTGCGGTCGGTTGACTTTGACTACTAGGCGCGAAGTACTAACCCCTCCGGACCGGGCTTTTTTCACTGCCACACTATAGCCGCTGACCGGTAATTTGGCCAATTCCCGCTTCAAGTCATTAATATTTAATCCAGCATCAAGCAGTGCCGCCAGGAACATATCCCCGCTGATGCCATTGGAACAATCTAAGTATGCAATCTTCATGCAAAACCTTTTATGTAGCGGATAGCGTTTAGCGGGTAGCGTATAGAAAATCATGGCTCTTCCTATCCGCTATACGCCATACGCTTTACGCTAGTTCTATTTGTTTATTAGACTGGCAACCACTCCGGCGCCAAAACCATCGTCTATATTTACAACCGTCACGTTTGGGGCACAGCTGTTCAGCATGGCCAGCAAAGCCGCCACCCCGCCAAAAGCAGCGCCGTAACCAACGCTCGTCGGCACGGCAATGACCGGCTTATCTACCAGGCCACCTACGACACTAGGCAAGGCCCCTTCCATGCCAGCCACCACAATGATCACCCTGGCCTGATTAATTTTATCCGGCTCATTGAGCAGGCGGTGCACGCCAGCCACGCCTACATCATAAAGCTTGTCTGGTTTTTGGCCTAGTAATTCGCAGGTAACTGCTGCTTCTTCTGCGACCGGCAAATCAGCCGTGCCAGCGGTGATGATCAGGACACCTTTTTTCTGCGCTGGGTTTGACTGTAAAATGGTGATGCTTCGCGCCAATTCATTATAGACAGCTTTCCTGAATTTTTTCTTTACTGCCTTAAAGATCATCTTATCTGCCCGGGTGGCCAGTATATTTTCCTTATGTTTTTGCATTTGTCCGATGATTTTGATGATCTGGGGAATGGTCTTGCCGGGACAATAGATGACTTCGGGGAATCCCTGCCGCAGGCCTCGATGATGGTCCACTTTAGCAAACCCTAAGTCGCCGCAGGGAAAGTCTTTCAATGCAGCCATGGCCTTAGCAGTAGAAGTAGTACGGTTTTTTACTTGCTGAAGAAGCATTTCCAGCTGTTTTCTTTGCATATTTCAATTATATTAACTTTCAGGCCTGTTGTCAAACCTTAAATTCCGCGCCTTAAAAATTAAAAACAACTTCCAATGTCCAGGTATCCTGGAAATAGGCATCCTCATCAGCAATCAAGTCTGCTTCATCTTCGAACTCATAAGCATAGCTACCCCCTAATATATAGGTAGTAACATAACCCAGCTGCACCGACATACTATTGAAGAACTTGCCCTTTATTTTCCCATGATATTCCCTGATGCCGTCAAATTGCCTGTATTTAATAATGTTCCTGTATTTTCCACCGCCTTCTATCCTGCAGTAGCCGGCCAGCTGGTAATCACCACTGATAGCAATATAATCATACGGAGAATAATCACTGGAATGATGCAGATAGCTGCGGAGATAATATTTAAAAGTAACGTCTCCCTGGTCGCTAAACGCATATTTTACCGACGTATTCGAGCTGATCTTTTCAGAACCGGTATCTTTATTGATATTATTGTCTTTATAGCGTGATTCCAGTGACCAGCCTATTTTCTGGTTGCTGCGCAAGATGCCGGCAATACTGATCTCCCGGTCAGTTTCAGGGCGATTGTCATAAACTACATAATTACCAATACTTTTGCTCCAGTATGCCTGGGCATGATGCGTATATTGGTCAAAAGAGGTTTTTATCATAAGACTCTCCAATGCTTGCCAGTCTATTTTGCCCAATATCCCACGTTCATCACGGCAGCGAAACACGCTTTGCGGATAATGGAGGGAATAGCTCCCGGCATGCGGATTAAAATAATCCAGGTCATATTTGCGGTAACTAAGCGCATAGCTTACCCGGCCAAGGTCAAGAGTGCTGGATGCCACCAGACCCTGCCCGTATTTTTGCACCTGGCCGATCTCGCCGCATACATTAAGTTGTCCCAGATAGGCAGATATATGAGCGCCATATACCAGGAATTCCCCCTCACCAATGGGATAGCGCCCAGGATCAGGGCCTTTTGCTGCCCGCTGTGAATAATAGCCGACGGCTCCCAATTCAGTTTCAGGCGCTATATAGGCCGTAATATCCATCCCGCTCACCTGTTCCAGGAAATAGTTTTCCAGCGGCTTCCGGATCTCAGCTCCATTCACATAAAAACCGTAATATCCATTATTCTCATGAGAATAAAATACTGTTTCCTTGAACATATCCTGCTCTAAGCTTACCGCCAGGCCGCGAAAAGTTCTACTGCTTTTATAACTAAGCCCCTGTAGCAAGGCCTGGTTGCTGATCTTTGAAGTCTTGTATTCCACAGCTTCGGTATCGCCTGGATATATGCCGGTTGGCTTAGCCTGGCCTGACAGGTCAATTACCACTCCCTCCCCAAAACCAACCAGGTAGTCACCGGCTACTATTTTGGTAATGCTGGACCCAGATTCCCAGGAAATATAATACTTATTCATGACAAATGTTTGATTCCATATTCCCTGGGCTGCCTTGCTCCCTGATACCCGGTAGCGGTCATAATGAGGATACTGTTCAAGTACAAAAGCCCCTGACCAGCCAGGCTGAAAATTTTTCAGGCGCAGGTGCCATACCTGGTAATTCCCATCTTCCACATCGCTGGTTCTTTTTGCTTTTATTTTGAACATTCCTTCAGGGATCTTGACCGCAGTTGGAGGTACGACACTGGAAAAGCTGGCCCAAGACATCACATCCTGGGCAGTGATTCCTTCCACTTTCAGCAGTTCATCAAAAGTCCGGAAATAGCCGAATACTTTCCGGTATTCAATGATCTTATACGCCTGGAACCGGTTAATTCCCGGCAAATCCAGCAGTTCATCATATGTAGCTGTATTAATATCCTGCCCTGAAAAGGCTGTGCCGGCTCCTGCTGTCAACCACAAGGCACTTACTAAGATCATGGTTTTAATGTTCATTTCTCACCCAAGAATGGAATAAATAAAAAACCATACTTATCAGCTAGATAAATATGGCACTTTGAAACTATATAATTACTATATTAAATACAGCTAATACGCTTTGTTCTTTTCCTGCAACAACCTGATGATCATCCTGTTCCTATTCTCTGCGGCCAGCATCAGAGGAGTCTTACCATCTGCCGTTTTCACTCCCAGGTCAGCGTCATTATCGATCAGCAGTTGTACGCCTTCCACAGAATCAGACTGGATCGCGTACATCACTGGGGTCAGGCCTTTGTAATCCTTGGCATTTACGTCAGCGTAGTTCTTTAGTAAAAATGTCATTACATCTGTATCAGATTCCCTGGCCGCGATCATCAGGGGAGTAGCCCCGATATTATTCTTGACATTCACATCGCTGCGGTAGTTCACCAGCAGGCGTACCACTTTCATCTGCCCTATTTTTACTGCCAGGATCAAGGCAGTGTTGCCGTCTGTATCTTTAATGTTTATGTCTGCGCCTTTTGTTACCAGCAGTTTGACAACCTTATCCTGGGCCCTGTTAATGGCAAACATTAACGGGGTCCAGCCATTTTCACCCTGCATATTTATATCTGCCCGCTCAGCTACCAGCTGGCTGATCGCTTCATAATCATCGGTTTTGATGGCGTCGATCAGGTTCTTGCCCTTGAATTCGAGGCCATGGATCGAGATGTAGCTGGTCATGACCAAAACCATACATCCTATAACATAGAACACTTTTTTCATTTTTCCCTCTAAATTTTCTGTTCTTTGTGTAACGGGAAACTAAGCGCTATGGCTTCGAAAACCCCTGCCAGGATGGCACCCAGGTAATAGATCCACCACTGGTTGGGGATCTTCCAAACGACCACCATAAAGCCGGTAAAAAGCATACTCAAGCCAAAACTCATTACCGCCAGTCCCTGGAATACCAGTTTCTTCGGCATATTATCATAAACGCTGTTTTTAGGAAAAACTATCGACCGCCAAAAACAGAAAATACCCAGCATGATCATCGCGCAAACCGGATCCAGCACCCTGATAATAAACAAGACCGGCATAAGATGCGCATCCGGATTGGTAGGATGGAACCATGTCCCATCATAGAACGCATATCCCCCAATGCGGAAGATCTCCATCGAGCCGCCGATCGCCCGGATATTGACCACGGCAAAATATATAGCCAAGGCGATTCCAATGCCAAAAACAAGCGTCACGGTCCCTTTTTTTATTTTTTCAAAACCCAGCGCAAAACTGGTCAAGCCGACGAACACAGCCGGGGTAAATAAGCCGATCATGATAAATTCCCTGATATTATTCACTATCAGCGGAGCAGGATGCGGCCCTAAAGATATCTGCAAAGGGCGCGTCAGCAAAAAAACGCCAAAAAAGATAAATCCCCAATATGCGCCTTTGTACGTGATGTCCCCAGTCACCAGTTTGCGCAAAGGGGCAATATAGGCAATATACTTAGCTAAAAGAAAATAAGTGACGCCAGCGATGATGGGCATGATCAGGTTTTCGAACACCGGCCAAAAAATATTCACTGCTTAAGGTTCCTCGCTTTGCACTACGGTATATTTAGCAAGAATAGCTTTTTCTATAGCTTGTTTCAGCGGCTGGCTCACCAGGTCAAATTGCTTTACCCAGGCACCGTCTTTGGCTTTGCGTCCCGGCCAGGCTATCCATAATCCACTGGCTGAATCCATTATCCTGGCTTCTACCCTGACCGCATTATTAAAGATAATTGAGCTAAAAGCTTTTACCTGGCTGTTCTTATCCCGGTATTTACTTATTTTAACTATTTTATAAACAATGTCAACTGGTTTTTCAGTGCCTGGCTTCTGTTCAGCAACAGCTTTCCTGATTTCCTCACCGAGTTTCTGGCTTTCCACGACCACTTGTGGTATTACTCTTTCCTGTTTTGATATATATTCAGGATAAACCAGGGTGATGATTCCCGAGCGGTGTTCCCGGTTGATCTTGATCTCCCGGATCACCAGATGATCATTCAGCGTGACCGCGGCTGTCTCCCTCCCCTCCACCGTTGTTAGAACAACTGCCGTGACTTTGGTCACTGGCTCAGCCGCGAACAAAAAAGCAGATGGCGGATGGCAGATGGCAGATAGCAGTAAAAAACATAATAATTTTAATATTTTTTTATTCATTTTAATATTCTGTTTGCACATGGTACGTTTGTCCATCAGTGCTGACCGTGAGCGTTCCTTTCTTGGCTGTGATCAGGTAAGGTATACCTGCCCGTTTTAACCGCTTCAGTGTTTCCGGATGAGGATGGCCGAAGGAATTATTACGGCCGCAGGAAATTACTGCCACTTCCGGTTTAACTTCATTCAGGAAGCTGGCACAGGAAGAATTTCTTGAACCGTGGTGAGCCACCTTTAATATTGTTGACTGTTCCATATCCTTTTGTGCAGACAGTATTTTCCGTTCAGCCGCCTGGCCGATATCAGCCGTCAGCAGGAAACTTACTTTATTATAGGTGATCTTGATCACCATTGAATTGTCATTTGGATTATTAAACCTTTTTTTCTGCGGATTAAGCACTCTGACCTGCAGCGATGGCCCAAAATCCAGTATATCCCCAACACTGGCTAACCGGTACTTAATATTCCTGGCTTTTACTGTTTCCAGTATTTTAATATACTCGTCATCCGTGACCTTGCCGCCGCCTTCCAGCGTATCTATAAATTCCCCTACCGGGTAGGCAGCCAGAATATCCAGCAGCCCGTCCATATGGTCGGTATGTCCGTGGGTCAGGATCACGATATCCAATTTTTTGATTTTTTTCTTCTGCAGGAAGGGATCGACTATCTGGGCACCGATACGATATGACAGCTTCCGGTAGGCTGGTACGCCACCGCCATCAATGAGGATATTTTTCCCATCAGGGGCCTCTACCAGGATGCTGTCACCCTGGCCGACATCGATAAAAGAGACAATCAGATCCCGCGCATAAGCAGATGGAATCAACAGCAGAAAAAATATTATGCCGAATAGTAGCTTATTTCTTCTGGGCATTTTTCTTTAGCAATTCAGCCTGCAGGTTTTTAATTTTTTTCTTTTGCAGCTTTTCTACTTTTTTATCCAGGGACATGACGATATCAATGCAGGCGCCTTCATAAATTTCTAAAGGCAGGTTAGCCACCGGTATTACCAGCTCTCCCCCGCCTCTTATTCTGATAACTGCTATTTTGCCATCTTCTATCCGGTCAACTATGCCAAGCATCTGCAAATCCCATCCTGAGGCGTATAGCGTAGAGCGTATAGCGTTTAGAAAGACTTTCCTATCCGCTTAACGCTACCCGCTAAACGCTTACAATATTACCAAATTATCCCGATGGATGACTTCATCGTAATCCTTATGCCCGATGATCTTCATGATCTCTGAGGTCTTTTTTCCTTTGATCTTCTCTATCTCATCACTGGAAAAAGATACCAGGCCGCGGGCAATCTCATCACCATCCTGGTCCAACACCGTGACCATATCACCCAGCCGGAAAGGTCCCTCCACATCAGTAATACCACTCGGTAGCAGGCTTTTACCCATTTTTAGCAGGGCTTTGGCTGCGCCTTCGTCTACGAATATCTTGCCGCTGGATTTATTGGCAAACGCTATCCACTTTTTCCGGCCGCTGATCTTTTCATGGCGCGGCAGGAACTTGGTCCCGATATCGTCTCCCTGGAATACTTCTGTTAAGATACCTGGTTTCATGCCGTCAGCGATCACAACCATTACGCCGCTGGTCGTGGCAATTTTAGCTGCCTGGATCTTGGTATACATGCCACCGACGCCGCGGGCACTGCCGGTGGATTTCAAGGCAATCTTTTCCACTTCCTCATCGATCATATCCACAGTATGGATCATCTCTGCGTCTTTATCCTTGCGCGGGTCACTGGTGTACAAGCCGGCGACATCGCTCAGGATGATCAGTAGGTCAGCTTCGACTTTGCTTGCCACTAGGGCTGATAGCGTATCATTATCGCCAAACCGTATCTCATCAACAGCAACAGTATCATTTTCATTAATGATCGGTATTACTTTGTGTTCCAGCAAGGTCATGATCGTATTGCGGGCGTTTAAGTAGCGTTCCCGGGTACGCATGTCTTCCTGGGTCAGCAGTATCTGCGCCACGTTCAAGCTGTTTTCATTAAACAATTCTTCATAATGATGCATAAGATAAGTTTGCCCTACGGCAGCTGCAGCCTGTTTCTCGCGCACGCTTTGTGGACGCGTTTTCATTCCCAGTTTGCCCATACCGGCACCCACGGCACCGCTGGTCACTAGGATAACTTCTCGCCCCTGCCGGGACATCGCCACTACCTGCTCCACTAATACACGCATATGCGGCAGGTTCAGGTGCCCATCTTCATCCGTCAAGGTACTGGTCCCGATCTTAATCACCACTCTTTTATAATGCATGGAGTCTCCGACTAGTCGCTAGTTACTGGTCTCTTGTCGCTAGTTTCAATTAAATGCCTTTAAAAACCAGCGACTAGAAACTAGGAACCAGCGACTGCTCTATTCGCTATATTCAAATTCTATTTTGCCGATGCGCACCATATCCCCCGGCTTGATCCCTTTGTCGTGCAGTGCCTTATCCACCCCGATCTTCTTGAAAATATTATGCATCCGCACCAGGGCTTCTTCCTCTTCTTTCCAGGTCATGGCCGCTATCTTTTCTATATGCTTGCCGCTGATCACAAATTCGCCATCAGTTACTTTGATGGTAAAGGAATGTGTCGGCGTAAACTCCCGCATTGTTTCCGTCATCACTATCGGCTCAGGCTCTGGAGCATTTTCCAGCTCTTTCTGGACCGCTCCCATAAGCTCTTTCAAACCAACACCAGCCATAGCTGAAATAACATATATTGGCTTTTTTTTCAAATGTTTTTTGAATTGTTTGATCTGTTCCGCGGCTTCCGGCAGGTCTGTCTTATTGAGAGCTATCACTTGCGGCTTCTTGGCCAGCTTAGGGCTGTATAGTTTTAATTCCTTGTTAATGGACTGGTAATTTTCCCAGGCGCTCTTGTTATCAAAACCAAACACATCAATGATATGGACCACTACCTTAGTGCGTTCAATATGACGCAAAAACTCATCCCCCAGGCCAATGCCGCTATGCGCGCCATCGATCAGGCCGGGAATATCAGCTACGACGAAACTGGATCCTGCGCCGAAGCTCACGACGCCTAAGTTGGGAGTGATTGTGGTAAAAGGATAATCCGCGATCTTGGGCTTGGCTTTGGAAATGCGGGAGAGAAGCGTGGATTTGCCGGCATTGGGGAATCCGACTAATCCGACATCAGCCAGCAGTTTCAGCTCGAGGTTGAGGGTGATCTCTGCGCCAGGCTCACCACGCTCGGCTATCCTGGGTGCCTGGCGGTTGGCAGATTTAAATTTGGCATTGCCCCGGCCGCCGCGTCCGCCGCGGGCAACCAGCAGTTCCTGGCCGTCTTCAGCCAGGTCAGCCAAGACCTGGCCAGTACTAGAATCCTGGATCACTGTCCCGATTGGCACATAAATAAATAAAGGCGGAGCACTTCTGCCATATCTGTTATTACCTTGTCCGTTATTGCCGCTCTCAGCTTCATAATGCGGCCGGATCTTCAAATCAAACAAGGTACGCAAGGTTGCCCTTGCTTTAACAATGACGTCTCCACCCTTACCGCCATCGCCGCCGTCCGGCCCGCCAAGGGGCACGAACTTCTCGCGATGGAAACATATACAACCGTCGCCGCCGTCCCCGGCTTTGACGAATATCTTACTATGGTCAACGAACATGAAAGCCCCCACTTCCCTCAATACAACCCGGAGTTTGAGGCTTTACTATTTCGACACTGGGAGAACGGAAATCTGCCTGGCTCCGCCTTTAGTATACTTAAATTCCACTTTACCGTCGATCAAGGCAAAAAGGGTATCATCCTTGCCAATACCTACGTTCAGGCCGGGATAAAACCTGGTGCCGCGTTGCCGGACTAAAATGTTGCCGCCCTTTACTATCTGCCCGTCGCCTCTTTTTACGCCTAACCGCTTGCCGGACGAATCCCGGCCGTTTACGGCTGAACCGCCGCCACTTTTATTACCTGACATTTACTCCACCTCTTTCGCTTTATCTGTGTAATTTTTTATATCGATATTCCGGTTATTTTTAATCTGGTGAAATCCTTCCTGTGCCCTTTCCTCATAGCATATGACTTCTTTGATTTATAC
>JAQTPL010000064.1 GCA_028712895.1 bacterium
ATTCCAGATGATACAGGGGAATATTGAATTGGATTCCGGCGATATTGCCATTCCCAAAAGATACCGTATAGGGTATCTGCAGCAGCATCTTCATTTCACTCAACCTACCGTGCTCGAAGAATGCTGTCTGGGACTGCCGCACGGTGAAGAATATGATACCTGGAAGGCGGAAAAGATGCTTTCAGGGTTGGGTTTTTCAGAAAGCGATATGAACCGGAGCCCGTCAGAGTTTTCCGGCGGTTATCAGATCCGCTTAAACCTGGCCAAGCTGCTGGTCTCCAATCCGGATATGCTGATGCTTGACGAACCCAACAACTACCTTGATATCGTGGCCATAAGGTGGCTGGAAGAACTGTTAAGATCCTGGAAGGGTGAGTTCATCCTGATCACCCATGACCGCAGTTTTATGGACCGCGTTTGCACTCATACTGTGGCCATACACCGCGCTAAAGCCAGGAAAGTAGAGGGTGATACGGAAAAGCTCTATACCCAGATAAATCAGGACGAAGAAATATACGAAAAGACCAGGCTGAATGAAGCCAAGATACGCCGGCAGACAGAGCTCTTTATCGAACGGTTCAAGGCGCGGGCAAGCTTTGCCAGTCGTACTAATTCCCGGGTGAAGAAGCTGGAAAAAATGGGAGAGATGAAAGCTCTTGATAATATTCAAGACCTGGAGTTGTATTTTAACAGCGCGCACTTTGCCGCTCCCCATATGATGTCTGCCGATGACATCTCTTTTTCCTATGACGGGACAAAACCGTATCTGATAAATAAATTCTCGCTCCATGTAGGGAAAAAAGACCGCATTTGCATTATCGGTAAAAACGGCAAAGGTAAATCAACTCTTTTAAAATTGCTGGCCGGAGAGCTGAAACCGCTTCACGGCAAGGTAAAAAAACATCCCTTGTTGCGTACCGGCTATTTTGGACAGACTAACAAGATAGATCTTAACGACCACAATACTGTTCTGGAAGAGATCAAGAGCGCTAATACTCAATGTTCGGACAACGCTGTGCGCAATATTGCCGGAGGACTGATGTTTTCAGGTGATCGCGCGCTAAAGAAGATCAAGGTATTATCCGGCGGAGAGAAAAGCAGGGTGTTGCTGGGAAAACTGCTGGTTACGCCATGTCACCTGCTGTTCCTGGATGAACCCACAAACCATCTGGATATGCAATCGTGCGATTCTTTGATCGAAGCCATAGATGACTTTGACGGCTCGGTAATCATGGTCACTCATAATGAAATGCATTTAAGAGCCGTGGCCACTAAGCTTATTATTTTTGATAACGATAAAATAAGCACGTATAATGGTGGCTATGACGATTTCCTGCGGGATATCGGCTGGTCTGATGAAGAATTTGCTACAAGACAGTAAAATACTTTCAAAGCATAGAGGACGGTTAACTTTAAAATTAGTAATATCAGGGAACTCGTCATTATTTTGAGCGAGCTTGTCGATTTCAGCCAAAGCACGCTTGCAGACAACGAGGGTATCTGTTGGCCTCTGGATGCCGAGCATGTCTGAGCCCAGGGGGCGAGTTGCGGAGGCACCGAGTTGTCAAAAGAACTTTGGCGCAGGATCCGCCAAGGGCGGATATGGAAATCGACACCGGAGCGAACAAATAGTGACAGTTACCTGATAGGATTCACAAAATAAAAGGATTACAATAATCATGGATTTAATCGTAACTCATACGAATGCGGATTTTGACGCGCTGGCGAGCTGCCTGGCGGCGAAAAAGCTTTATCCCAATGCCGAGGTAGTATTGCCCGGTATACCGGAGCGCAGCGTCAAGAATTTCCTGACCATGAACCGCTATCTGCTCAAGATCCGTAAAGAACGTGAGATCAAGCTCAACAAAGTCAAACGGTTGATCGTCGTCGATACCAGGCAGCCAAGCCGGTTAGGACGGATAGAAAAAGTGCTGGAAAACAAAGGCCTGGTGGTGCATATCTACGACCATCATCCCCGGACAGCCAGTGATATTAAAGGCGAGATAGATGATATTCATGAGACCGGAGCTACGGTCACCTGTCTTGTGGACATGATCAAAGAAAAAAACCTGCCCCTGACCTCTGAAGAAGCAACTCTTATGGCTTTGGGGATTTATGAAGATACCGGGTTCCTGAGCTTTAATGAAACCCATGCCAAGGACCTGGAGATGGCTGGATTTTTACTCGGTCGCGGGGCAGACCTGAACTCGGTCACTGATTTTATCAATCCAGAACTAAATAAGACACAGTTGAAATTGCTGGATAAACTGGTACACTCAGCCAAAGTTTACTATATTAATAACGTGAAGATCGTGATCGCTGCTGTCGTGCTGGATAAATATTGCCCGGACCTGGCTGTAGTAGCGCATAAGATCAGGGACCTGGAAAATTTGAATGTGCTGTTTGTCCTGGCTGAGATAAAGAACAAAGTTTATATCACTGCCCGCAGCCGTATCGAAGAAGTGAATGTGGGCCAGATCATGCAGCAATTTGGCGGCGGCGGACATCGCTGGGCTGCCAGCGCCAGCGTCAAAGCAGAGACTATGGGGCAAGTGATCGAAGAATTAAAAATAGCCCTGAAGGAAAAAGTAACCCTGGCGCCAACTGCCAGTGAAATAATGGCGAGCCCGGTAAAAACAATTAGTGAAGAAACGAGCATTGAAGAAGCGCGCAAAATAATGGTGCGCTACGGTAATAATTCCCTGCCAGTAGTATGCGGTAAGAAACTAACCGGCATTATCACGCAGTATGATGTGGATAAAGCCATACATCATGGGTTTGGCAAAATGCCGGCCAAAGAGTATATGACTACGCAGGTCATTACCATTAAAGCTGAATCGTCGCTGGACAAGATACATGAAATTATGCTGGAGCATGACATTGGCCATTTGCCTGTGCTGCAGCGTAATAAAATTATCGGTATGGTGAGCCGTTCTGATTTGGTGGCGATGATGCATAGGCGCGGACTAAGCGGCTATAAGAACAGGATCCCGGTGAAAAGCACAATGAAAATAAAAAAGATACAACAATTGATGGATACCACTCTGCCCAAACGCCTGCTGGAATTATTAAAGCAGATCGGCACTATAGCTGACCAGAAGAAGTACGAAGCGTATGTAGTCGGCGGGTTTGTGCGTGATCTGCTGCTGGGTGTGGAAAACCTGGATATAGATATCGTCATTGAAGGGAATGGCCTTGATTTTGCCAATACCCTGGCCGCTGAATTAGGCGGGTCATTGAAAACCCATGAGCAGTTCGGCACTGCCATTATTACCCTGCCGGATGCTTTTAAAATAGATATTGCTACTGCCAGGAAAGAATTTTATGAGTTCCCGGCTGCTTTGCCCAAAGTGGAATCTTCTTCCATTAAAGAAGACCTCTATCGTCGTGATTTCACGATCAATGCCATGGCCATTAAATTAAATCCCGCCGAATTCGGGCAGCTGCTGGATTATTTCAACGGGTGGAAAGACCTGAAGCAGAAAAAAATAAAAGTACTGTATAACCTGAGCTTCATAGAAGACCCAACCAGGATCTTCCGGGCTATCCGGTTTGAGCAGCGGTATAATTTCAAGATCGACCGTGATACAGAGAAGTTCATCCGCAACGCCATCAATAATGACTTGTTCACCAAACTGACTGATGAGCGCTTGCGGGAAGAAATGATCCTGATCCTGGAAGAAGACAATCCCTGGCTGGCTACCAAGCGGTTGGATCGTTTTGATTTACTGCGTTATATTCATCCAAATATTAAATTGCACGAGAAAACAGAGAAAATGTTCCGGGCAATGGAGGATAATCTATTCCTGTTTACCTTGCCATTAGCCGATCGGTATATGGCTAAGTGGCTGGTATATTTCCTGATCCTGATCGATGAACTGTCCCTGGAAGAAACAAGGGCGTTGGTCAGCCGGTTCAAGTTTATGAAGGAAGAAGCAGCGGTTATGATCAAGGCTAAATCGCATATACCGGAAATCCTGGAGCAGATCAGTACGAACAGCAATTTAACAGCGATGGTCATGTATGAATATTTTATGTCCACGCCCATAGAAGTGTTATTATACCAAATGGCTAAAACCGGCAGTACTTTATACCGGAAGAGGACCGCTGATTTCCTGAATAAACTGAGCAAGATCAAACTGGCTATTACCGGCGATGACCTGCAGGAGCTTGGTTATACTCCGGGGCCGCAATTCAGGGAGATATTAAAGGGCGTGCTACGCGCGCGACTGGAGGGCATAGTGAAAACCAGGGAACAAGAAATACAATTTGTCGTTGACAATTATCCTAAAAGTTGATATAAGTCTAAATGGTTGCTACTTCAAAAATCCATTTTAGCTCCAAACATGGTTTTTTGGCTGCATCAAGACTTTTCTCAACTCACATATCCAAATTTATTGATATGCTCGTTTCGCAAAATCTAGATTCGCTCAACCCGCCTAAGTTCATTGGCGGGCGCTTAAAAAGCGATTTTTTCAGGAGCAACCTATCATGGAAAATATATTAATATCTTTGCCTATTTTTTTCTTCTGCCTGGTCATCCACGAATATTCTCACGGGAAGATGGCTGAATGGTGCGGAGATAATACGGCCAAGTATCTGGGTCGACTTACCCTGAACCCGGTGGCCCATATCGATCTTTTTGGCACGATTATTTTACCACTGATATTGATCATGAGCGGATCCCGGTTCGTCTTTGGTTGGGCTAAACCTGTGCCGATCAATCCGCATAACTTTCGCAATCCCAAGTGGGATACAGTGAAAGTAGGATTGGCTGGACCGGGAGCCAACATTGCTGCCGCTTTAGTGAGTGCCGGTATTCTGCGCGCTATTTTGGCCGGCGGAATGGATCCGGGAATATTGGGCGGGATATTAATCATGTTAGTGGTGATCAACCTGGTGTTCGCCTTTTTTAACCTGGTGCCGGTACCGCCGTTGGACGGGTCACATGTGATCGCTGGTTTTTTGCCGGCGAGAATGGCGTACACGTTTGAATCCACTATGCAGAGATACGGTATCATCCTGATCTTTGCCTTAATGTGGTTAGGTTTTTTTGAACGGATAATTTTCCCCCTGGCGTATGGGGTAGCTTTTATTTTGTTGCCCAAAGGGGCTTTCTAGTGTCCGGTCTCCTAAATCCCTTATACATTTGCTGAAGGGATTTTGGCCAGAGACAAGGCGCGAGGAGTGCGGTGTGCCTTTAGGCACATAAGCGACGAGCAACGCTGTATGTGGGCAAATGACCTCAGCCCATTGGGAAAGTCATCTTTGGCCGACTTCT
>JAQTPL010000034.1 GCA_028712895.1 bacterium
CGACCATTTAGAAAAAATTGGCATAGGGGACGATTATAAGATCAACCTGCCTGAAGAAATGCAGCGCTTTTTCCTTGGCTTGGAATCGTTGCTTATAGATTCGGCAAAATTGCCAGCTTATGATTTCTGGGACAAAGCCAGCTCCTTGAAGGAAAAATACCGCGAGGATACAAAGTTTGGTATAACCGGCAAGGAAAAAGTAGTCAGCGGTTCTGCCTATATGAAATTCCTGGGATTATGTTTGCAAAAAATTGATGCTGGTTTGATTAAAGCAATGGATCCAGGTTCGGGGCTGTATTTTACTTATTATACCCACGAGGCGGGAAAATTCAGCTATATTAAGGATAAAAAAGGGAAAAAACACAGTCATAAAGGTTGGCCTTGTGTAACGATCAAAAAATTCAGGAAGCGGCCATTACCATTATTCCTGGAAGCAGAAGTGCATTATTTAAAAACCGAGAAAAGCCATAATAAGATCAAGCAATTATATGAAGCTATGAAAAGAAGCCCCTTATATGACCAGGAACTAGGTATGTACAAAGTCAATGCTTCATTGGCTAAAGAGCCGGCAGATTTTGGCCGGTGCACGGTTTTTTCGCCGGGCTGGTTGGAAAACGAATCAATCTGGCTGCATATGGAGTATAAATATTTATTAGAATTGCTGAACAGCGGCTTGTATGAGGAGTTTTTCACGGAATTTGAAAAAGCCGGTATCTGTTTCCAAAAAGCCCCGGTTTACGGGCGGAGTATCTTAGAAAATTCCTCCTTTATAGTTTCCAGCGCATTCCCGGACAGCCGGATGTGGGGCCGGGGCTGTGTGGCGCGTTTGAGCGGGTCTACCGCTGAATTCCTGGAAATGTGGATCATGATGACTGTGGGTGGGAAACCATTCAGGTTAAATGACCAGGGAGAGCTGACTCTGGAGTTTAAACCAGTATTGCCAAGGGGTTATTTCACTAATGAAGGTATTTTTAGTTGTAAATTCCTGGGCACTACGCAATTAGTTTATCATAATAGCAAGCATATAGACACGTATGCGAATGATTTTAAAATAAAGAACATCGAAATTAATTGGCTCGATGTCACCAAAGAAGTGATCTCTGGCAGTAGTATAGGTCACCACGTAGCCGCCAGGGTTAGATCCCAGGAAGCCAGGCAGATCGACATTTTCTTTTAAGGATTATGAAAAAATACTTTACTTCTCTTAAACATCGTGATTTTCGGCTATTCTGGGCCGGGCAAATGGTCTCGCTGACCGGCACCTGGATGCAGAATGTCGCCCAAGGGTGGTTAGTGCTGCAGCTCACTAATTCCCCTTTTTTATTAGGTGTGATCAATGCTATTGCCGCTTTTCCTATCTTGCTTTTTTCTGTTTGGGGCGGGACAATGGCTGACCGGATGGGCAAAAGGAACCTAATCATCTGGACTCAGGCCCTATCCATGATTCTGGCTTTTATTATGGGCCTATTGTTTTCATTACGCATCATCGAGTTTTGGCATATTGCCCTGCTGGCTGGGCTGATTGGCCTGGTCAATGCTTTTGATATGCCGGCCAGGCATTCGTTTGTCATCGAAATGGTTGGTAAAGCAGATCTTGGCAACGCCATTGCTCTTAATTCCATGATCTTTAATGTAGCCAGGATCATTGGCCCAATCGTGGCCGGGTTTGTGGTTGGAGTGTGGGGCGTAGGCACTTGTTTTTATATCAATAGTGCCAGTTTCCTGGCTGTCCTGGCTGGCTTATTGTTAATGAGAGGGGATTTTGCCCCTAAAAAGAGTAATCATAGTTCACTTCACGAAAGCACTATGGATGGAGCCAGATATGTCTGGAGCAATTTGAAGATCAGGAACCTGATTTCCCTGGTAGCTGTTTCCAGCCTGTTTGGTGTGAGCTATATGGTATTGATGCCGGTATTTGCCAGGGATATTTTGAATATTGGCGCCTCAGGCTTGGGGATATTGGTTTCGGCGATAGGAGTAGGCGCTTTACTGGCTTCCTTTTCCCTCACCATATTCAGCCATCAGGATTACAGTAACCGTTTAGTATCCCTGGGAGGAATTGTTTTGGGAATAAGCTTGGTGATTTTTGGCTTTTCCAAGAGTGTACCTGTTTCCCTCTTAGCTTTGGTCGGGACCGGCTGGGGCATAGTGACACAAAGCGCTACTATTAATAATTTATTGCAGAAGGAAACCCCGGATGAATTACGCGGCCGGGTTATGGGCTTCTATACGGTAATGTTTCTCGGCATGACCCCCTTAGGGAGTTTCTTGGCTGGTTTACTGGCTGACTGGCTGACTGTGCCATATGCTGTGGTGATTGGCGGTCTGACAGCCCTGGTAATGACTATACTCTTGTCCAGGGCTATATTTAAGACGCATCCTGACCAAGCGAACTTAATTCTTGACAATAAGAACCTATAAGAGTATGATAAAAACGCTGTAAATATTGAAAAAACTGGGAAAAGAGGTGAAATCAATGGCCAATTCGCACACCAATTCAAAAGGGGTGACGTATTATTTTCACAAGAAAGGGCACTTGCAGTATTTTAGCAAGGATGCTAACGGAGCAATAGAGATCCCGGCAGAATTTGAAGTAATTGAAAATCAAAAGACCGGTTTACCGATCGCCAGAAGAAAGAAATAATAAGTATTAATGCTCTCTTTCAAGACCCATTAAGCTATGCGAATAGCTGGATGGGTCTTTCTTTTTATTGACATTTTTAAAAGAAAAGCAATAGAATATCATTAGCGACAGGACACCACTATGAAAAAAGTATTAATGGTTATTTATTTCCTCTGCTGGGGTATCTGGGCCGGAGCAGCTTATATTGAACCTGAGCGTAAGAACCGGGAATATGAATTAGACCTGCTAACCCAGGCTTTTCCGCGCTCCTGGGAGCAGACCTGGCAAACTAGCGATAATGTTTTACGGGTTTCTGGCGGTAGCGTAAATGTGCGTGAGCTGCTGCTAACTAACCAGATGAAATTTATGGTTCCATTAGCTGACCGACTGAATTTAAGAGGAGAGCTAAGTTTTTCCCAGACTATTGATGGTACAGCTATTACCAGAAATGGTTTTAACCGGGTCGATACGTTTGATCAGGCTGCGTATAAGCATGTTTTTGAGTTTGAGTATATTTTCAGTGATTATCTGGCTGGTTCTTTCCTGGGAGCCCCAACTTTTGAAAAGCAGCGCACTGACCTGGGACTGGGATTAAAGTGGGTCCGGCCGCACACTTATGTCAAAGTAAACTACTATTGGCTTAATTTTGATAATAATTATGCCTATAGCAAGGAAAAAGAATTTGCTGAGATAGAAGAAATATATGATAAAAATCCCCGGGAGATCCAGGTTTATGCCAGGTATGATAATAAAGTATTGTCTACCTACCTGGAACTGGTCCTAACTCCGTCCGCGAGTAAATTTTTTACTTTTTACGACAATCTGGATAATTGGTACCGGCAGGAAACGCGTAGTGAGTATTATAAACAAGTGGTAGAATATAAAATCAATGCTAAGTTTAAATTAGGAGCTGAATTATTCCGGGAAACCGGGATACAGGACCGGGAGTTCATTCCTTCACGGCAGTCTGAGAATAGTCATTCGTATTTCAGTAAATATTATTATGGTCCTTATCTTGATTACAGTCTTGACCCAAGAACCCTGGTTTCCTTGGAATTACGCTATCAGCGAAAATACTTTGTTCAGGATTTCCACCAGGCACAAATAAATAATTATTGTTATCGTAAAAAAGAAATATTCCCGGTAATAAGCTACCAGCGCCAGATCGGGAAATTTTGGAAGCTGGAGTTGTCTTATTTGCGGGAAGCAGCAAAAGTATCCAGGATATATCCGGCTATGCCCGAGCTAAATGATTATAAAGATACTTTAGTTGATGACCGGCTAAAAATAGGATTTAGTTATAAGATTAATGGCAAGCTTGAATTAAAAGCGATGACTGGAGTAGAATTGGATCGCCGGGACCAGGGACGTTTTCCTTACCTGGATAAAGGCGCTGTGCAGTTTATAAGTACTTTCTGAATATATCCAATTACGCGAATGAAATGATGCGAATAGCTCTAATGCTTTATTCGAGTAATTAGCTGTCATTAGAGTAATTCGGATTAAAAAAGGAGAGAATAGTGGATTTTTTGCAGGTAAAAGATGGTCGCATTGTCAACGCTAAGGGCAAGGAAGTAAAATTACGCGGGGTGAACCTTGGCGGCTGGCTGATGATGGAGGGTTATATCCTGGGTGGCCGTAACATTGCCGAGAGCCAATTTAAAAAAGACATCGCCGCTAATTGCGGCCAGAAAAGCCTGCTGCGGTTCGAAGAATCATACCGCCATAATTTTATTACTGCCGCCGACTTTATAAACATAAAGAAACTGCGGGCTACGGTCGTCCGCTTACCTTTTCATTATCATATTGTTACCACAGGGAAATGGTCTTTCCTGGATAAGGCCATTGCCTGGGCAAAAAAGAATAATATTTACGTGATCCTGGACCTGCATGCGGCTCCCGGAGCCCAGAATGGTGATTGGCACAGCGATTCAGCAGGTAAGGCCAGGCTCTGGCAAGAAAAGAAATACCGGGAAGAGCTTTATGCTATCTGGCGCCAGCTGGCGGAGCGCTACAAAAATGAACCAGCCATTGCCGGATATGATGTACTGAATGAGGCGGTTGGAAAGAATACCAGGATCATCAAAGAAGTTTATGTGCGGCTCACGCAGGCTATCCGTGCCACCGGTGACCGGCATATCATCTTTATCGAAGGCAACACCTGGAGCCAGGAATTTGAGTTTTTGGGCCGCCCCTGGGATGATAACCTGGCTTTCAGTTTTCATTACTACCTGCCTGGGGATTTCACCTTTAATTGCACGCGGAATTTGCGCTATCCGGGAAAAATAAACGGCGAACTTTGGAACCGTAAGAAAATGGAAAATATTTTACAGCGGTACGTAAAACTCCAGAAAAAATACCGGATCCCGATATACTGCGGGGAATTCGGGGTCAATTTGCGTTGTCCTGATTGTGCTACGGAACTGGCCTGGGTCAGGGATGTGCTTGAGATCTTCAAGAAATACGGTATCCATTATACTTATTGGACCTATAAGGCAGTAGCTGGAGGATATTTTCCCGATGGTATTTACCAATATCTGGATAATCCGCCATGGATCAACCGGTGGAGCCAGACTACGGGCGTGGAGACATATTGCCAGGTCTGGAGCAAAAAATCCAAAGCCATGGGTGAATCGTGGAAAACAAAGCATTTTGTTAAAAGCGCGGGCTTGAGCCAGCTCTTGGCCCGCTACAATAAGGACTAAGCACAACATTTTACTTGACAAGTTATTTATATAAGATTATTATAGTCCTGTTTGAAAGAGAGGATTAGTTTGTTATGGAGCTGATCAAGCGCAACACTGATTATGCGCTGAGGGTGCTGACCCTGATGGGCAAGTATAAAAAGGGCCAAATTATTTTTGCCAAGGACCTGGCCGCCAGTGAAGCAGTCCCTTTAGTCTATTTGCATAAAATATTGCAGCAGCTGCAACGCAGCGGGATTATTAAATCATACCGGGGCCGCTTTGGCGGCGGGTTTTCATTAAACCGGGAGATCAAGAAAGTATCTTTGCGGGAAATAATGAAAATAGCCCAGGGGGAATTTGCTCTCAACCGGTGTTTCATAGACCATGGCTGCTGCTCCCGGATTAAGCATTGTCCGATCCATAAACAGTTGCAACAGGTACAAAAGAATATTGACCGGGCTCTTAATAAAGTGACGCTGGCAGGATTAGTGAAAGCCCGGATCCAGGCAGAGAAATAATTTTAAAACTAATTTAAAAGGGGGTAAAAGCATGCAAGAGATCCAAAACTTTGTCGATGAAATCGAGAAGAGCGGATATTTGCAGATCGTAGCCGAAGATCACAGCGGTGTGAGCAAAGATGACTATATGGTGGTGCTCAATACCAAGGATAGCCAAAAGTATAAGATCGCCGTAGATAGTATTTTGAATTATAATTGGCTTAATTTGAAACGGGTTTTAGATGGCGGCGAAGCCAGGGTTATAGATCATATCACCAGGATTGTGGGCTACTACAGCAAAACCAGTAACTGGAATAAATCTAAGCTAGGGGAACTGGACGATCGACGCAAAGGTGATTACGCGGTTAAATGAGAGGGGAATTATATGAAATTGTTTGTGTGTGGAATATGCGGGCATATAGAATTCGGCGAAGCTCCTGAACATTGTCCGGTATGCGGTGCGCCGAAAAAAAGTTTTAAGGAAGACGCTAATGCTTTAAAACAGCCGGCGGATCCAAAGAATCTGACCGAAGGGGACAAAAAGCATATCCCGGTATTGACAGTGAATAAACAATGCAGCTTAGTGCCGGGTTGTGCTGACGTGCACATTAAAATAGGAGAGATCCTGCATGTGATGGAGGCTAAACACTGGATCATGTGGATCGATGTATACCATGATTATGCATGGGTTGCCAGGTATCAAATGGCTGCGGATAAGATTAATCCTGTAGTAAGTACCCATTTTAAAGCCGGTAGCGGCAAGATCACAGCTATTGAAAATTGCAATATCCATGGAAAGTGGATGGCGGAAGTACAATTATAGCTGACAGTGGTAAAGTGATAAAGTAGTAGGGTAAAATAAAATATAGGCCGGGTACAAAAGTTACAATAATTATGTAATTTTGTACCCGGCTGTTTATGTCTTAGCAGACTAGTGAGCGTAGTCGAACTACTGAACTTTATAAGGTATTCTCCAGGCAGTAGAATTGTAGTCGTCAATTGTTTCCGTTTGCAGGCAACCACTATCCAACACATCAATAAAGCAAGACCGGTATACCTTGTCACCACTACCGATGATATAGGTCCGAGTATATTTACCATCACCGGCTACTTCATCCCCATTTGTCCCGTCATCATACATCAATTGACGGTTATGCGCCCAAGGCATGCCATGGTGCAGATATACATATGCTGGAGGATTCCAGGTTTGTGCGGTATTGGTGACAGTGGCAATGACCTTAACCTCAGTCCCTGGTGCGAACGTAGGTAGTCCTGTAGAAAGATCCATTAAATTACCCGGATCATTTATTATATAAGATTGGCTAATGGTCTTAGCTTCTACTTGGGTGATATCTACAGTTTGCCCAGCCTGGTTAGTGAGATTATGGTCTACACAAGCCACTTTTTTTAAGGTCCAGATCCCGTAAATTCTTTCAAAATATGCTTTCTTTACTCCCGTGTCAGCGATCGGCTTGGATCCGGGATTTCTTTTACCATCATTGGTCTGGTCAATATACAGTTTGCCGGTCCAGTTTGTGGTAATGGTCACTGTGGCGGTATCGCCTTGTTCGTTAATACTTATATTCCTGGTTGGAGCGCCTTGTTTTTTCCTGAACCAGGCCACTGGTAAGGTTGCTGAAGAAGTAGTAACATAATATGAACTGACATACTGCATTCTTGTATTCGGTGCCATACTGGCATAAGCCGTGCTTTCTTTTGTTTCTTCCTGGTCAGTCGTGAAAATATCAGGATTCTGGTTAATGATATTTTCAAGCTCTGTCCGTGTTGAACCTTCGTTAGAAGTTACTGAGTCAGTTTTCTTATTGCAACCGCTCAACCAGGCCAGGCTGGTTATCCAACCGATGAACAAGGCCAGTAATGCAGCTCTCCGGTTTTTCATGGTCTTACCTCCTTATAATATTGATGCTTTCACCTTTAATAGACGCGCTTTGATAAAAAAGGTTTGCTTAGAAGTTAAAATAATTGACTCTCCTGGCTTATTCTGCTAAAATCGTATTCACAGTAAACCCCTTTAGGAAACTCCTTTAACTGATTATTACAAAAATAGTAGAGGAGGCAGTAATGAAAGACCCGATGATTTCCATTATTATCCCGGTACGTAATGCGGAAAGAACATTGGAAAAGACTTTCGAGTACCTTTTTGGTGTGGATTATCCGCGCGACCGGATGGAAATAGTGATTGCCGACGGTGGGAGTACTGATAAAACCGTGGAGATTATCAAGAACTGGCAGAAAAAGTATACTTTTATTAAATTAGTAGATGTCCCGAATTGTCCTTCTCCCGGGTATGCCCGCAATAAAGCTCTGGATGTTGTGCAAGGTGAATACCTGTTTTTCACTGATGGCGATTGCGCCCCGACCAAGAATTGGATCCATGAGATACTCAGTCATTTCCGCCAGGACCCGGAAATAGGCATTGTTGGCGGAGAGATCAAGACCATCCGGGTGGAAAAAGATAACTTGGTAGAAGCTTTCTGCGAATATTTTGGCTTTAATAATGTCAGTTGGCGGTATGGCGGTATCGGTGAAGGGTATTTTCCTCCTATGTCTGACAAATCTCCGACTGAAATATGCGGCCACCGGGCTTATTTTATGGTTACGGCAAACGTAGCGTTCCGCCGCGTAGCGGTAGAGCGTGCTAAAGCTCGTTTCTGGGATCTGCCGACCGGAGAAGATATAGAATTCGGCTTGAAGATCAAAAAAGACGGCTGGAAAGCGTTCTTTGCGCCCAAAGCCAGTGTTGATCATATGCACCGAGCCACCGACACTGCCCTTTATAAGGTCTGGGCCAGTTATTCCAAGGGGCATTTGGCTTTACTGGATAAGTATGCCACGAATCATTTTGAGCTGGTGTTCCAATTCCTGAAATCCTGTCCGCGGATCAAGATCCCTTCCCCGATCAAGGGTTTTATCTACTTTGGTAATTTCCAAATGATGCATATTTTTGGTTTGGCTGCGATACTTGCCCTGATCAACTTAATTGTAAAATTATCTGTTTCTACCGCTACCTGGACAACTGCCGGCTGGTTTATGATCCTCTTGCTCTTGTTTGTATTTTTCGCTTATCGCTTCTTCTATTGGTGTTTTTTCTGGGAGCCTAAGAGTAAAATATTATACTGGTTTAAAATTAAGTATCTCTCCAACTGGCACTTTATGAGAGGTGTCTGGCAAGGGATGAACAAATTCAAATACCAGATATTCTGCATTGAGCCAAGCTTTTAGTAAAAGGATTGCACACCTGCCTGCCGGCAGGCAGGGATTAAAGCTCATATTGTATGCCGGCTAATAGCCAGCGGCCGGGACGGGGGATGCCGGATATATCCTCGTAATAACTATTGAGTAAATTTGTGCCGGAAAGGTAAGCAGTCCAGTTAGGTGTAAATTGCCGGGATATTTTTAGATCGAATAAAGTATATGGTGAAAGTTGACTGGGTTTGCGATAAATTGCGACCCAGTCATTTTTTATCTGCCAGGGTAAAGAATAACCAAAAATTATGCTGGCGCTGTGTTTGAGGTAATTAGTATTATATTTGGAAAGATAATCGATAGCAGCCAGGTGATTGTTTAGATATAGGTAATTTACTTTTATAAAAGTGGTGAGATCGAAAGTACTTTCCAATCCATAGGAATTAACAGCGGAAATATTCCTGGCTTGCCAAGTTATATCACCGGGGTACTTGGTCCAATCAATGGCTTCGTTGAGCTGCCGCCAAAAAACGACATTTTGCCAGGAAATTTTCCCGGTCTTGAATTTAACTCCTGTTTGGTAATTCCAGCCTTTTTCCGCAGCTAAAGAAGCAGACCCTTTGTTGGCCGGGTCCGAATAGTATAACTCAGTGAATGTGGGTAAGCGATAAAAACGGTTGGCCCCGGCCAGCCAAAGCCAATTTTGTTTAAATTGATAGTTCACGTCCAGTCCTGGCCGGAAGACCCTTTTAACCGGTTCCGGGTCATAAAAATCCTCCCGCAGGCTGGCTTGCAACTGCCAGGAATTGACCAGAAAAGGAATAAATTCCAGGGAAAAAGAATAGGCATTACGATGGTGTTGCTGCAAATTGGTGCTATTGATGGAATCCTGCTTAAAATCAACGCCGGTAATAAGCTTATTTTGTTGAATGGGGATAGTAACCGGTAAGCCAAGGAAAATAGTGCTGTTTGAATGATCATTAAAAGACCAATCAGGCCAGTTACGATCAAGGATAAAATAATCGCGGTACAACCGGAAACTGCTTTGGGGCTGCCAATGTAATGACCTGGTAAAAAATTCTGTTTTGCCGGTTGCCAAAAAAGTTCTGGTAGTCTCTTTTTCATCTGGAAAAGCCTGCGAATAGAATTTATAAGCGCCGAAATCTTTGCGTATATAACCTAAATTGACTGTGGATTCGCCCCAGGTGCGCGGTATGGATTGTTGATAATTTAAAATATCAATTTTAAATTCAGTACCATCGCTCCAACCGCTGGAAGCAAGATGCTGATAGGTAAGATTATTTATAGCCAGATCTCCGCCCCATAAACTATGCTGGCCTCCCAGAAGATTTAGTTTTAAACGCGAAGTAGCTTTTGGATTGGTTATTATGTTTACGGTTGATGGCGTTACTTCTATACGCTCAACGGATGCCAGTGGTACGGGGATATCCAGATTGTGATGACCGGTTTGCGGATCATTTATCGACAGACCATTAACCTTAATAATACTCTGGTCAAAACTGGCGCCTCGAATACTTATATCCCCTTGCACCCCAAAAGCTCCTCTTTGCTGAATGTTTACCAGTCCGTATTGTGACAGCAGGTCGGTAATATTTGTAGCGGTGCTATGCTCAATGTCCTGTTTTGTAATAGTGCGCACTCCTTTTTGCGGCAGGGTGGCCGAAGTTTTGACCGACAAGGTTTCCAAATATATTTCCTGGCCTCTGACACCGAGGGGGATAGAAAGCAACAGCAGCGTGATAATTAATTTATTCATTAGTATTTGTTAACCTCCATTATTTATTGGTTAACATAATACCAGGGGCATAATTATCTGTCAAGTTTTACTTGCACTATACCACGTACTGCGTTAGTAAGGAATATTGCGTCTGCGGAATATAGATCCTCCGGGCAGAGTATTTTCTCTTTTACCATATTGTGATGCCGGCGGATAAAGTAAGTCCGGAATACTCCCGGCAACAGGCCGCAGGCCAGGGGAGGCGTGTAATAAAACAATCCCTTTTTGATAAAGATATTGGAAATCGCTCCTTCGGTGATCTCGCCCCGGTTATTAGTGAAAAGAACATCATAGTAACCGCCTTTTTTGTAGTGTTTGAGTTCCCGGTCATAAAGGCTCCGTTCTGTGGTTTTATGCCGGAGAAAGGGATCGTCAGGATCAGTCTGCAGCGTAGAAATTGCTACCAATGTCCTGCCTGGTGCCGAGGGTGGTATGGCTTCAGCTTGCAGGGAAACAGCCCCGTTATTTTTTAAGAGGAGTCTTATTTTACAAGAATTCTTTTTATTAAGGGTACAAAGGAATTCAGAAATGGCTTTGTTTATACTTTGCTGGTTATAGGGAAAGCCAAAGAAAACAGCTGACTTTTTTAGCCTATTTAAATGTAATGGTAATAAAGATATCCCTGCCGGATATGACCAAGCCATAGTCTCTATCAGCTGAAAATTGCTTTTCAATAAGAAAGCAGCTTTAAGCTGGCATTCTGCCAACTCCTGTCCCGGATCAGAATCATACGTGATACCACCGCCAATGCCCATTTCTCCTTGCTGTCCTTGTAATAAAATTGTCCTGATAGCGACATTAAAAACAGACTGTTTATCCGGGCTAATATAGCCGATGGCGCCGGTATATATGTTCCGCTCTTCTTTTTCCAGATCTTTAATAATACGCATGGTGCTTATCTTCGGCGTCCCGGTGACTGAACCGCACGGGAATAAGCTGCCGAATATTTCCCGCCAGGATATTTTAGGCCGCAGCTGGCTTTGTACAGAAGAGGTCATCTGCCATAAAGTACTGTATTTATGTGTCTTAAACAGATCATAGGTCTGTACAGTCCCGGTTCTGGATATTTTCCCCAGGTCATTACGCATAAGATCAGTGATCATGAGATTTTCTGCCTGGTTTTTAGGATCCAAAGGCAGATTGGTGTGCCGGCAGAGCGCTTCTGTCCCCTTCATCGGCTGGACAGAAATAATATCATTATTCCGGCGCAAGAATAATTCAGGTGAAAAAGAAAGTATCTGCCTGTCACCGGTATCGATAAATGCCCCATAACTGACTGGCTGGATAGCCCGCAGCCGGTGATAGAGATTACCAGGAGAGCCGGAAAATTTAAACTTGTATTTCATGGTATAATTTACTTGGTAAGTTTGCCCTTGGGCGATCAATTTCTTGATGCGAACAATATCCCGGCAATATTTTTCTTTAGTAGTATTTAGATGGATTTTATTCAGGATCGAGTGATTAGCAGCTTTAGGAAAAACGAGATAAGGTTTGGTTTCCTGGAAACTCTTGATCATGACTGGTTTGCTAAATAAGCCAAACCAGAGTAAAGGGAAAGAATAAGAGCGGTTTGTTTTGTCCAGGCCTTGCAGGTGCGACCCTGCTTCATATGAAATAAAGCCGGCTGCATACCAGCCTTTGTTGGTGGCTTTAATCACTTGGTCCAGGCAAATATCAAGCTGGCCACTAGACCGGCAGGTAATTATTTTGTGCGGATCATTGAAGAGCAAAGAAGTTTTGTTTTCTTTATCCTTTGCTGCTGTATCCAGAAGTACAAAAATCATAAAAGCCATCCTTTGATACCGAGTCTGGATGGCTCAGTGTTGTGTACTAAGCCTGGGCATAACTCTAGTAGAATGAAGTGATTTTTATCCTAACATAACCTCAGGAATCAGGCAAGAAAATAAATTGAATAAATCGCAAAAAAAGGGTAAAATGAGGATATGATGAATAAAAACAAAGTGATCATTGTGGTCCCTGACCGGACCCGCAACGCCCACCTGAGAGAAATTTTGCCGGTAGTATTGAAAAATCTTGAACAGCAAGCCACCTGTCGGCAAGATATCGAGATCTTGATCGGTTTGGGCTTGCATGAGCCAATGAATAAAACACAGTTAATAGAGATGTTAGGCCCCACTATCCTGGATGATTATACTGTTTATAATCATAGTCAGCAGCCGGCAGGCCTGGCTTATTTGGGCAAGACCAGCCTTGGTGTACCTCGCTATTTGAATAAAAAGTTATTGAGTGCCCGGAAAATAATTACTTTAGGGATTGTCGAGCCTCATCTTTATGCTGGTTACAGCGGCGGAATTAAGACCGTGGCTATCGGCCTGGCCGGGGATAAAACTATCAGCTATACGCATCATCCTAGATTTCTGGATAACAAGGGAACGGCCCTGGGGAATGTTAAGACCAATCTTTTCCAGAAAACATTAGTAGAAATTGTAAAAGACCTGCCCATTACGCATTCTGTTAATATAGTAAATAACTCTCATGGTAAAAGGTTAAAAATCTTTAGCGGTAAACCAGCAGAAGTATTTAAACAAGCAGTGACCTTTGCCGATCATTTATATCGTCAACACCTGCCCAGGATATATGATGCTGCTATCGCCGTGATCGACAAACAAAAGGGCGCTAATATTTACCAGGCATCACGAGCCTACAATTATCTGCTGAACGTACCCCGCCCGATCGTCAAGCCAGGCGGTTATGTGATAGTCATAGCAGATGTCCCGGAAGGATTTGGCCGCGGTCTGGGAGAACAACGTTTTGGGAAAATGTTGAAAAAAGTAAAAAACCTTGACCATTTCATAGAGCAAATCAAGAAAGGCGGGTGTCAGGCCGGCGAGCACCGGGCATATATGGTAGCTAAAGCAATAAAAAAGGCTAATTTGCTTTTTGTCTCGGCGCAAGCCCCAAAACTGTTACACGGGACGCCAATACAAGGATTTAGTACCACTAAAGAAGCTTTAGCCTATATAGCCAGGGATCTGGCTAGAAAGCCCAGAGTGTTTAAGACCGACGAAGTTTTTAATGCCATTTACTCTGCTGATATGGTAAAATGAACAACACGAATAAGACCGAACTAAAAGATGCGAATACCATGAATAGAACGAGAAAAATATGACTATAACAAAATTTGCCGAAGTGAAAGATAAACTTATCGCCATCGTTAGCCAGGAAAATGTATTGGCTGAAAAAGAAGCTATGGCAGACTATACCCATGATGAGACCATGGGGCTCTCCAGCCAACCGGATATGGTTGTTAAGGCAGAGAATACGCAGCAGGTATCAGCAATCCTTAAACTGGCTAACCAATACCTGATACCGGTTGTGCCACGCGGCGCTGGGACAGGCCTGAGCGGCGGCGCAGTCCCGACGGCTGGGGGGATTGTCCTATCTCTGGAAAAGATGAACAAGATCCTGGAGATCGATGAAGAAAATATGATGATCGTAACTGAACCAGGCGTCATTACCGGGGCCTTACAGGCTGAAGTGGAGAAGAAAGGATTATTCTACCCGCCTGACCCTGCCAGCCTGGATTCCTGTCATATTGGCGGTAACCTGGCTGAATGTGCCGGTGGCGCCAGGGCCGTAAAATATGGCGTGACCAAAGATTATGTAGTCGGCTTTGAAGCAGTATTACCGAGCGGGGAGATTATTAAGCTCGGCGGCAAATTACTGAAAAATGTAGTTGGGTATGACCTGATCAGTTTGATCATTGGCTGTGAAGGGACCCTGGCTATTATTACTAGGATTATCCTGAAGCTGGTTCCGTTACCCAAAGTCAAGATCGATCTACTGGTGCCCTTTGATAACTATGCTACAGCTTCCCAGACTATCGTGGAAATAATTAAGAGCAAGGTTGTCCCGGCAGCCATAGAATTCATGGATAAGGAAAGTATCTTGGCGTGTGAAGAATGCCTGGGCAGGCAGCTGCCTTTCCGGGATGCTGAGGCCCAGATATTAATAGAACTGGATGGTGATGATAAAGAGTACTTGGAAAAACAGGCCGAGATGGTGGGAGAATTATGTTTGAATAAGGGCGCCCAAGACGTATTGGTAGCAGATACTAAAGCCAACCAGGAAAAACTTTGGGAAGTGCGCCGCAAAATCAGTGAATCCCTGAAACTCACCGGCGGGCTAAAAGTAAGCGAAGACATAGTCGTACCGATCAATCAGATGCCGCAAGTGCTGAGCCAGCTCCAGGAGCTAAGTAAAAAACTGGCCGTAAAAATAGTTTGTTTCGGGCATTTAGGCGACGGCAATATCCACGTGAATATACTGAAAAAAGAATTAGCGGACGAGGTATGGAACAAGATACTGCCAGAGGCTATAAACGGCGTATTTGATATAACCGTAGCAGCCGGCGGCACTATTAGCGGTGAACATGGCATCGGCGTGACCAAGAAAAAATATGTGCCCCGGGTGCTATCCACGGCAGAGATAAATATTATGAAACAAATTAAAAAGACTTTTGACCCGAATAATATCCTGAATCCAGGAAAGATATTTGAATAAGATAGTGATAGGGTGATAAAGTGGTAAGTGGTAAAGAAAGGAAAGAATAGTGAAGATATTGGGAACAGGGATCGATATAATAGAAACTAAACGGATCAAGAAAGTGATTGCCAGCAATAAAACTTTTCTGAAGCGGGTATTTACTGTCAGGGAGATCGACTACTGCGAAGGGAAGGCTAATAAATTCCAGCATTATGCCGTACGTTTTGCCGCTAAAGAAGCTATTTTAAAGGCTTTGGGCTCTAAAGGTATTGCTTTGATCGATATCAGCATTAAGAACCTGGACAACGGCAAGCCCGAAGCGGTACTGAGCGGGAAATTAAAGAACTTGGGGAAAAATATCGTCGTCTCATTATCCCACTGTAATGATTATGCTGTAGCGCAGGCAATTTATTACAGTCGCTAGTTGCTAGTCGCTAGTAACTAGTGAAAGCAATAAAAACCAGAAACCAGCGACTAGCGACCAGAAACGGGGTCTTATGGCGGAAAAGTTTATTACTAAAGAAGAGATAAAAAAGCTGTTGCCGAAACGTCCTAAAGATGCTTACAAAAATGTCTTTGGACATGTACTGGTACTGGCTGGGTCTGCAGGTATGACCGGGGCCGCTGCCTTGACCAGTGAGGCAGCCATCCGCATTGGCGCCGGATTAGTGACTTTAGGGATCCCCAAAAGCCTGAATCAGATACTGGCGGTCAAGCTGACTGAAGTAATGACCAAGCCACTGGCTGAAACTGATGAGCAGACCTTAAGCCTGAAAGCGCTTGACGGGATCAATAACCTGATCCAATTGCGTAATATCAATGTGGCGGTTATTGGGCCAGGGTTGTCCACTCATCCGGAAACAGTTGAGTTAGTGCGCAGCTTTGTCGCTGCCAGCAAAATTCCCCTGATCATTGACGCCGATGCCATCAACGCACTGGTCGGAAAATTAGAAATATTCAAATCTGCCCGCGGTCCGATTGTGATCACGCCCCATGCCGGAGAGCTGGGCAAGCTGATCAACGCCCACGCTACTGAAATTAAAAAAGCCCGTGGGCAATATCCACTCCAGTTCAGCAAAGATACGGGAGTAATGTGTGTTCTCAAAGGCTATCAGACGATCATCACTGATGGACAAAAAACAGTTGTGAATAATACCGGTAATCCAGGAATGGCTACTGCCGGCAGCGGTGATGTGTTAAGCGGAATTTTAGGGGGATTAGTAGCGCAGGGATTAGAAGTAATGGATGCCGCTAAAGCAGCAGTATACATCCATGGATTGGCCGGAGATATGGCGATCAAGGAGACTACCGAAATGGGCCTGGTGGCTAGCGATATCATTAAAGCGATACCGAAAGCATTAAAAGCCGTTCTTGGTTGATCGTTCGTCGTTAGTCGTAAAAAATGAAAATAGGTGAAAATCATGAATTTCTTGAAGGAAGCGAATAAAATAAAAACAGAATTAATGAAGATCAGGCGGCACCTGCACCAGTACCCGGAATTAAGCAACCAGGAATATAAGACCAGTGCTTATATTGCCGCCTTATTGAAAAAATGGGGCTACAAAGTTAAGACAAAAGTCGGCGGCACCGGTGTTATTGGTTTACTTGAACCGCCATCTGCCATCCGCCGTCCGCGAACTGGCTGTGTTGCCATCCGCGCAGACATGGACGCTTTGCCTATCCAGGAAGCTACTAAAAAAAGTTTTTCTTCACAGTCTAAAGGGATCATGCATGCGTGCGGCCATGATGGTAATATGACCTGCGCCCTGGGCGCGGCAAAATTGTTGGCGCAGCGTCAGAAAGAGCTAACCAGGCCGGTGAAAATTATTTTCCAGCCGGCCGAAGAAATTTCAAACGGCGCGGAGAGAATGATCAAGGCCGGAGCCCTGAAAGATCCAACAGTCGAAATGATTATCGGAATGCATGTATACACTTTGTTGCCGGCCGGCAAGATCGGCTTAAAATACGGGCAAATGATGGCCAATGTGGATGAATTTACCTTGACTATCACCGGCGAAGGCGGCCATGGGGCTGCGCCGCACAAAGGCATAGATGCGATAGCGGTATCTGCGGAAGTAGTTACTGCGCTCCAGCAGGTGGTTTCCCGCCAGAGTGATCCAACAGACCCGGTAGTGCTGACCATCGGCACGATCAATGGCGGGACGCAGTATAATATTTTGGCCGATAAAGTCGTAATGAATGGCACCGTGCGGACCCTGAATGATCAAACCCATCAAGAGATGCCTAAAAAGATAGAAAAAGTAGTGCGCGGTATTACGGCGGCTTTTGGCGCCAGGTACCAGTTGGAATATCAAGTCCTGGGGATAGCTTTAATTAATGACGACCGGATCGTCGACACTATTAAAAAGTCAGCGGCCAAAATATTAGGCATAAATAATATATTGACTATTAACCGCGCTTCCATGGGTGGTGAAGATTTTGCCAGCTACCTGCAAAAAGTTCCCGGCGCTTTCTTTTATTTAGGGGTTGGCAATAAAGCCAAAGGAATCACTCATCCCTGGCATCATGCCTGCTTTGACCTGGATGAAGAGGCCTTGCCTGTAGGGGCTGCTGTCCTGGCGCAAAGTGTGTGGGACTGGCACACTAATGTTTAAAGTTGCAGCTATTCAATGTAAGACGTATAAAAAAAGTGAAGTTTCGCAAGCTTTAAATGATCTTCTCGCGCATATCGGCGGTCTTGGTGCCTATGTCAAGCCTGGCCAGAAAGTCCTGATCAAACCCAATCTCCTGGCTCCCCGTCCCCCGGAAACAGCTGTCACTACCCATCCCGCTCTTATCGCGGCTATCGCCGAGGCTATTAAGCAACAAGGAGCTTTGCCGTTTATCGGAGACAGCCCTGGCGGTTTTGGCGTGCTGGAGCGGATCGAGCAGTTATGGGAAATCACTGGCATGAAGCAGGCAGCTGCCGCCAGCGGTGCGACCCTGGTAAATTTTGAAAAGAGCAGGTTTAAGGAACTAGAACTGTCTCTCGGGAAAAAGAGAATTAAAATACCTATTGCCGCGTGTGTGGTGGAAGATTTCGATGTCGTGATCAATGTGCCGAAATTCAAGACCCATGACCTGACCGTTACTACCGGAGCGATCAAAAATATGTTCGGCGTGATGCCTGGATTGACTAAAATACAATTTCACAAATTTGCTCCTAAAAAAGAAGACTTAAGCACGCTGCTGGTAGCTTTATTTACTCATGTTGTTCCCCAGCTCAATATTATGGATGGCATCATCGGCATGGAGGGGGAAGGGCCGGGATCAAGTGGCACTCCCATTTCTACCGGATTCCTGCTGGCTGCGGATAATGCTTTGGCCATGGATATGGTACAAGCCAGTATTATGGGTATTCCCCTGGACAGGGTACCGATAATAGTATCTGGAATAAAAGCTGGCTTAGGTCCAAAAGCAATGGCTGAGATCAAACAGCTGGGACCCTCTTTGGAAGAGCTTCAACCAAAGAAATTTTCCTGGCCTCCCGGTTCTTATACTGATAAAATACCAATGTTCCTGATCCCCTTGCTGAGTTATATAGCCAGGCTGGTCAGGTTAACAAATCCGGTAGTCAATGATAAGTTATGCACCAGATGCCAGATTTGCGTTAAAAGTTGTCCGGTCAAAGCTATTGATAATAACCAGGGCAAGATCAGAGTTAACTATAAAGTATGTATAGAGTGTTTTTGTTGTATAGAGTTGTGCCCGGCCAGGGCTATGACGATTAAGAAATCAAGGCTGTTGAGGCTAGCCGAGAAGAAGGGTTAATATGGCTCAGGTAAAAGGGTTAACATTAGGTCAATTAGGGGAGTTTGGCTTGATTCAGCGGGTGGCGCGCATTTTTGGCCGGCCAAGCCGGCCAGGACTGGTGCAAGGCATAGGGGATGACGCTGCTGTGGTTAAAATTGGCCACAATAAAGCCTTAGTCTATACCACTGATATGCTCATAGAAGATGTTCATTTTTCATTGAAATATGAAGGTTTTTTAGATGTCGGCTGGAAAGCCCTGGCGGTTAATATCAGCGATATAGCCAGCATGGGTGCAACCCCCACCTGGGGGGTGATCTCTGTGGGAGTCCCTGTGGGTATTCCTGTGGATAATGTGGACAATTTGGCACAGGGGGTGGCCAGCTTGGCCCGCAAATACCAGATAGGGATAATCGGCGGGGACACAGTTAAGTCCCCTGACCGACTGGTGGTTAACATAGCGCTATTAGGAGAAGCTCCGGCTAATGACCTCTTGTTCCGTCATGGGGCCAGTCCAGGCGATGCCCTGTTTGTGACCAACTGTGTCGGGGAGGCTGCGGCAGGGCTGGAAATACTTAGACGGCAGACGGCGGACGGCAGACGGCAGAATAACGATAAGCATTTAATACATAGATATTTGCGGCCGGAGCCGAGAGTCAAAGAATCCGTATTAATCGTAAAATACAAGCTTGCTTCCAGCATGATCGATATCAGTGATGGCTTGCATATTTCAGTATCCTTACTTTGTCAGCAGTCCAAAGTCGGAGCAATAATCTATTTGGATAAAATACCTCTAAACAATCAACTATCAACAATCAACTATCAACATGCCTTGCAGTTAGCTTTAAGCGGCGGTGAAGATTATGAACTGCTATTCACTGTGCCACAACGGAAGATCAAAAAAGCGCTTGCCCTTTTTCCTCACGGCTGGATCGGTGTAATTACAAAGGATAAGGCAGTCAAGCTATTGAACCCGGCTGGCCGGGAAGTCATAATAAAGAAGACAGGTTATGAGCATTTTAAATAAAATTATTATCACCAGATCCGCTGCCGAGACACAATATTTTGGCCAAAAATTAGCGCGGCAATTAAAACCCGGGGATCTCGTCTGCCTCACTGGGGATCTGGGTGTCGGAAAGACTTGCCTGATCCAGGGTGTCGCCAGAGGATTGCAGGTAAAAGGCTATGTCAATAGCCCTACCTTCAAGATCATTAATGAATATAAGGGGAAGGTACCGGTGTATCATTTTGACCTTTACCGGCTGGACGGCTTGACTGACCTGCGCGGATTAGGCTACGAAGAATATTTTTATGGCCAGGGCGTTTCCCTGGTGGAGTGGGCGGAAAAGATCATGCCGTTCCTGCCCAAACAGTATTTGCAGGTCGAAATGCGCAGTATTGATGAACATACCCGGAAGATTATCTTGACCGACTGGAGAAAGAAGAAATGATCGTATTAGGGATAGAGACTTCTACGAAGATCGGCAGCGTGGCCTTATCCAGAAATGGGAAAGTAATGGCAGAGGCTGACTTAACCGGAGCTATGAACCATTCTGAAAAATTGCTACCAGCGATAGAAAAAATGATGTTGGCAAAAAAAGTAAGTTTTACTGATATCCATCGTATTGCGGTATCAACGGGCCCAGGATCATTTACCGGGTTACGGATCGGGATCACTGTCGCCAGGACTATAGCCCAGATGCTACATAAAGAGATAGTCAGTATTCCTACGCTGGACTGCCTGGCGGCTATGGTGCCGGCCAGCGAAGCACTAATATGCCCATTAATACAAGCTATACAAGGGCAAGTTTACTATGCATTGTATACAGGCTCTGCCGGACGGGAGTGCAAAAAGATCACAGACTATTGTCTGGTTACCGTGGAAAAACTGGCCCGGGATCTGAAAAAATACCCGCCAGATATAATTTTTACCGGAGAAGCGTTATATTCCCTTAAAGAAACCCTGCGACAAGCTGGGCCTGGAAAAGCTGGCTTTACTGCGCCTAATGTTTGGCGTCCAGCTGCTTCCTGGATCAGTTTGCTTGGTGCTTTATATACTCCCCAGCTTTGGGGTCAGATCGTGCCCTATTATATCAGGCCGTCAGAAGCGGAGTTGAAGTGGGGACTCAAGAGCCGGAATAGGTTATGAGAACCGAGACGAAGAAAGTCAAAATATAATTCCATAATCCAATTCCGGTTTTTGAGTGAGGGAAAAAACATGGACATTAAGTATGAACGTCTGAAAGAAGAAGACCTTGAGGCGATACTGAAAATTGAGCAAGCCAGTTTCCCCGTCCCCTGGACCAGGAGCATGTTTGAACAGGAATTGCATATACCAACCAGCCACTTTTTTGTCGCTAAGGCTCTGCCCGGCAAGGAGATAGTAGGCTATGCCGGATATTGGCAGGTGGTAGATGAACTTCATTTGATCAATTTCGCTGTCCATCCTGAATATCGGCGGCAAGGATTGGGCAAACACCTATTATTCTATATCTTATGCGACGGTAAAAGACTGGGTTTGAAAAAAGCTACTTTAGAAGTACGAGCTTCCAATCAGGCTGCTCAGAGGCTGTATGAGCAGCTTGGTTTTAAGAACATTGCTCTCCGCAAGAGTTATTACGCTGATAACCAGGAAGACGCGGTTATTATGTGGTTGTATAACCTGGGAGCCTACAGTTAGCCGGTCATTACCTGCGATCCTCTTTTACGCCCGCCGAAGTTCTTTAGTCCGCCAGAGCTTGTTGGAGGATTAGTGGCGGGTAATCTGTTTTTATCCGCGTAATCGAGGGGTTAACCTTTGGTTTAATCCCAAAAATCTCCTTTACAGGCATAGGTTTTTGTGGTATAGTTACTAGTACGATTGGAACTTAAAATTTGGAGACTTAATGTTCAATTTCATTCGGCAAAGAATTGAATTGAAATTAGGGGCGGTACTGCTATTTGTCGTTTTTATCCCCATTGCTATAATGTCTTTTGTGAGCGTTAATCTGATCCTGAAGGGGATTCACCGGGAAATGCAGCAACGCATTGTCAGCGACTTGAATGTCGCTGTTGCTATTTATGATAAGATCAAGCATCAGTTGCGTTATACTATCCGTGACCAGAGCGCCCGTGTCAGATATTATTTTGAAACGGAAACATTGGATGATCTGCCGGCTTTCCTCAAAGCAGTAGCTGAACAAAATAGACTGGATGTTTTTTTGATAGCTGATAGAAGAGGAAGAGTTATTGCCCGGGCTAACTCGTCTGCAATTAAAGGTGATAATATAGCTGACCGGGCTTATTTTAAAAGAGCAATAGACGGGGAAGATATAGTTTCTACAGAACTGGTCAGCACTACAGAAATGCAGGCAGAAGGTATTAAGAGCAACACTGCTGAATCCCTGATGATCAGGGTGGTCATGCCATCAAAAGAAGCAGATGGCAGTGTGCGGGCAGTAATGATCGCCGGCTATCTGCTTAATAATAATCACAGTATTGTGGATTTGATCACCGACCTAATAGGTACCCAAGCCGCTATTTTCCAGCGGGATACGATTGTTTCCAGCAGCCTGCGTGACCGTAATGGCACCAGGGTAATGGGAGCTAAAACCAATGAAATAATTGCGGAAACAGTGTTACAAACCGGGAAACAATATATCGGGGAAGACGAAGTCTTTGGCACAGGTTATATTAATGGCTATATCCCTTTGTTCAATGCCAACAACCAGTCGGTCGGCAGCCTATATATCCGGGCCCGCGAAGAAGGGTTCCAGGAGATCAAAAGAAAAGTCATGTCCTCTATTATCATAATAGCTGGATTTA
>JAQTPL010000065.1 GCA_028712895.1 bacterium
ATTTTGTATCCGGTCCGCTTCTCTGCTATATAACCTATGTTTGACTTCATTAAGAGCATCATTGAAATTGGCAGTATTAGCTAATTGTTCTAAGGCCTGGCTATTTAACAGCTTCGCCTCGAGAGCCCTGATGCTAGCCACAGCCTGTACATATGCTGTGCTCATTTATTGCTCCTTAAAAAGGATCTCTGCTGTTTTTAACTCTGTCTCTTCACGCAGCCTGGCCAAGATAGAATCCAGTGAATAGTTCAAGACTACCGGCCCCTGCAATAATAAAAATCCCCGGCCAAGCTGTTTACTTTGAGGCCCCATGGTTAATTCGCCTGGTTGTTTCTTGCTTTTCAATTCCTGGTTGATTTCCTGGATCAATTTATTGCCTACCCGGCCGGCATCTTCTGGTGAAAAGATTATTTGCTCTTTACCGGTTTCTACCGCATTCATTATTTGTGTTTTTATAAACACTATATATTCTTTATCTGGCAGCCTGGTTATTTTTTCAGCTATGTTATTATATGTTGCACTGATTAATTCCTGTTTTGCGGCCAGCATTTTTTTGCGCAATTCCAGTTGGGCAATAGCTTTTTCCCGTTGCGCCAGGTTATCCGCTTCTCGTTGGGCTTGCTCTAATCTGTTTTTTGCCTGGCTAGCGGCTGCGGCCCTGGCTTTGGCAATGATAGCCGTGGCTTGCTGCTTAGCCTGCCCTATTATTTCGTTGGCTTGGGCCAGCGAATCCTGGGTAATTCTTTCAATAATTTTTTCCAATGACATGTTCACTCCAAAGACAATTATAAATTATTATTTGGCATAAGTTCCGATGTTACATCGGAACGATGTAATTTGTAATTTGGTATTTTACAGTAACCCTGGTACGATCCCTTTTAATATGACGATCAGCGCGGTTAGGAATGCCAACACAGCATATGTTTCTACCATGACCGCGTAGACCACGCCTTTCATAGAGTGTTCGGGATTTTTGGCTACGATACTAACGGCTGCGGCACAGACCTTACCCTGATACACGGCTGACCACCACTGCACCAGGCCGCATAAAAAACCTGTTGCCAGGAAAGCCAGCCCTTGAGCCACGCTTATATTTTTGGGTGCTGCCGCGAAAAGTCCCATATAATATAACATTATGACCCCTATTGCAAAGCCATAAAATCCTTGTGTTCCTGGTAGGGCGACTAAAACAATCGTATTACCAAATTTTTCTGGTTCTTCACTTAATACTCCACTGGCAGCGGCCCCGGCAATAGCTACTCCGATAGCTGAACCAATTCCTCCTAGTCCTGCAACCATTACTGCTCCCAAAACAGCTATCATAAAACCTAGTTCCATTGTTATCCCCCTATTTTGATACAAATTATAAATTCTAATATCTAAATTCTAGACTATTTTTTAATATTATCAACCAAAAGTACATTCTTAAATGTCCAGTTAAAAGGTTTAAATTTCTTACCGCCGCTGACATAAAATTTATTAAAAAACTCTAAATACTGCAGTCTGGACGTATGGACAAAAGCGCTAAGCATGCTCATTACTAAATTAAACACATGCCCACCTAAAAGAATAAGAATCGCCACTAACAGGCCGATCCCGGGAATAAGCTCTCTCGCTATACCGGCTATAATATTAATAACCATGGCGATAATACCGCCAACCAGGCCTAAGGCCATGAGGCGAGAATAGGAAAGGATATCACCAAAATAGCTGGTAAAACCATATAAAGCGTGCAGCCCCAATCCAATCCTGGCCAAAAACCCTTTGAGATTATGCCGGCTGCGGTAAAAGAGGCTCAAAGCAAATAGTGTAGTAGCGATCATCCCCAGCGGGGCAAACAATTTTAATATCCACCCAGCAATACTAATATCTAGCAGAAGATATAATAATTGATAGTTATTTAATTTATCGCTGGCCTCTTTATCTTGATTACGAGCCTGAAAAAACACGATCAGCCCGGCAGAGAAAATTGCGATAAAAGCGCTGAAAGTAGCTATTCCTGGCCAGATACCCAAGCTTAGTACAATACCATATATAAGTAATGACAGAATTAATAAGATCCAGGATCCTTGGTCCCAGAGACCGGCCCAAATCCCATTATCACCAATGTTTTCTCTCATTTTTATGAGCAGCCCGGTAAAAATATGAATTACCCCTAAGCCCAAAGCGATCCCCAGAAACAGCATTAGTTGCGATAGAGGATCAAATAATTTGTATTTGCTGGATATGCCAAACCAGCTGCCCATAGCCAGTCCAGCGGCAATTGTACTCAGCCCCCCAATAAAGAACAAGTTTAAAAACCGCCAGCTGGTGGGATTCAATCTGGAGCGCATTTTCCACAGTAACACAGCAGTAATTATGGTGACGACCACTCCATACCCGGCGTCCCCCAAGCAAATCCCGAAAAACAAGGCAAAAAAAGGCGCTAAATAAGCGGTTGGGTCAATTCCTGTATAGATAGGATACCCATATAACTCTGTGATTACTTCAAATGGCTTAACTAATTTTTTATTCTCGATCTCCACTGGCGGATTATCAGCTGCCTCCGGATCTACGGTAATGAGTTCCACCTCCTGAAAATGCTGGTAGAGAGCTTTACGAAACGAGGCTTCTTGTTTTGCCGGCAGCCACCCGGTGATAACAAAAGCTTTGTCGCTTTCCAGGAACCACCGCTGCACTATTTTATTCTCCCGGATATTTTGATAATAATCGATCAGGCTGACCAGTTTGGGAAGATTCGGGCTTAAATTATGGATTTCCTGCTTAAGCTGTTCCAAGTTTTTATCGATCCTGCTCAGTTCTTGCCCTAAACGCACATCAAGACGTTTTGGCGTAGCCTTGATCTTAGGGAAATTAATCTGGCTGAACTCATACTTCTTTAATATTTCTAGGGCTTGCTCCTTGTGTTCCTGCAATGTTACTATTAAGAGGTATGCTTTGTCCTGAACCTGTGAAATTATTTCATAATGTAGCGCTGGAATCGTTTCCTGCAACTCGCGGAGGCAGGCTTCTTGCTTTTTTTGTTGCAGGCTCCCAGCCTGATATGTTGTGAACAGGCTGGCTTGTAAATCTTGCAGGCGAATAGCCACTGGCAACCAGGGCATTAGTTGTTGCTTTTGACTGATTAGTTGCTGCTTTTTTGCGTCCAGCCGGTTTAGATTTGCTTCAATTTTACGGCATTTGTAAAAACACTCCTGAAAATTGAAATGCTGAGTAATATGGATCCATTGCTGGTGATCAAGCATGATTTGCCCGGGAATACGAACCTGGCTATGCTTCTGCAAGAAGGTAACCATATGCCGTAATGTCTGCAAGGTTTCATCAATATCCTGGGAAGAAACAGCCGAATAAGTTAGTAACTCTTTTTGCATTTGATCATGATCTAGGGGACTTAACTGGACTGCTCCCTGCTGTTGCAGGAAGGATAACAACTGCTGTTTGATCTCTTTATGAGCGAACAATTGCATTTTTTTCATTTTAACAATAGACATTACAGGTCCTTTATCACTGTGGCCGCCGCCTGAGGCACCTTTTTGCCGGCTTTATTGACCAGGGCAGTGATTTCTGCGCTATATTTTTGCTGTAATATATGGATATCTTCCTGGCTTTTCTCTTTAATTTGCGCCATTATCTTCTGGCTGTCCTGCGCTGCCTGAGCCTCTGCCGCACCTATTATCTGCGCAGCTTCGGCTTCTGCCTGAGCCAGGATTTGCGCCGCTTCAGTTTGCGCATTTTTTATTTTAGTGGTTTCCTGTTCTTCGGTTTTGTGGATTTTTTGGATTGCTTTAAGCATGAGAAACCCTTCCCCTGGAAGAAAATCGGACCTTGAGAAAAATAAGATAGCATAAATAACGTTATAAAGTCAATGAGTTATGAGATTTCCTTATTCTATTCTTCTCTTGACAAACCCCCATAAATTATGTTAAAAGACCACTTTACATAAACTTTTTATCAGGGGTTATTTATGGATGAAAAAACGCTTGTACTGATTAAACCAGATGGTTTGCAAAAATCCTTAACCGGCAATATTTTGACTAAACTTTCTGAGGCTAAATTAGAAATTGTCGGCGCCAAGGTGGTCCGGGTTTCGCGGGAATTGGCAGAAAAACACTATCAACACCTTAAAGATAAGCCCTTTTTTGAAGATTTAATTAAATATTTCCGCGGCAAACTTCATGGCAAGCGTTTCGAGCGTATAATCGCTTTTGTTTACCAGGGAGAAGATGCTATTAACCGGGTACGCAAAATAGCTGGAGCGACTAATCCTGAGGAAGCTGATCCAACCACTATCAGGGGCGCCTATGGTCGTATTACCACAAAAGGAGTCTATGAGAACGTTATCCACGCGTCCAGCAACCCAAAAGATGCCGAGCGGGAAATTGCGCTATGGTTCCAGCCGGAAGAAATTGTGACTGACCCTGAAGAAAAATAAGCTCATAGCTACCTAATTACCAAGAAAGACGAAATTACTTATGAAGCTAGCTAAAAGAACGACCTTAATCAGCCCCTCACCTACTTTAGGCATAACCGCCAAGGTAAATCAATTACGTGCCCAAGGAATAGACGTAATCGGGTTTGGTGCTGGCGAGCCTGACTTTGACACGCCTTCTTATATTAAGGAAGAGGCGATCAAGTCTTTGCAGGCAGGGTTTACCAAATATACCGCCACTTCCGGCATACCGGAATTAAAAACCGCCATTGCGGCCAAGCTTAAACGGGATAATGGCCTGGATTTCCAACCGGCGGAAATTATCGTTTCCTGCGGCGCCAAGCACTCCCTGTACAATGCCATTATGGTCTTGTGCGAGAAAGGCGATGAGGTCATTTTGGCCTCACCATACTGGGTCAGTTACCTGGAAATGATCAAGCTTAGCGGCGCCAAGCCGGTAATCATTAAAACTACGGAAAAAAACAGTTTTAAAATTTCCCCTGAACAATTATTAGCTAAAGTCAGGCCAAAAACAAAGCTTTTGATCCTTAACAGCCCGTCCAACCCCACCGGGATGATGTATACGGCCCCGGAGCTGGCAGCATTCGCTAAAATCGCAGTGGACAAGGATTTATTGGTTATTTCTGATTAAATTTATGAAAAACTCGTATATTCTAATCAAAAACCGGTTAGTATCGCCAGTTTTGGCCCGGCCATTAAAGAACGCACAATCATCATTAACGGTGTTTCCAAAACCTATGCCATGACTG
>JAQTPL010000035.1 GCA_028712895.1 bacterium
CTCCGGTCGCAGGAAATTCTGGATGAAGTGCTCACCGGTATCACGGCTCCCGAGATGCGCAAGCTGGAGCAGACGGTCGCAGCTGCCACTACTACCCTGCCAGTCGATCGTCCACCCGCCACACTGGTTCCCGATATCATCAGCATTTTTACCGGCAACAATGATCTTAGCCAAACTCTTGGACAAGGGTAAGGTGGCATTACTGTTTTTAAGTAATACCAGTGATTCCCTGACGCATTGCCGGGCTACATCCCGGTGGGCAGTAGAACCTACATCAGCCAGGTAACCCCGGTTTTCAAAAGCATCTTCAAACAATCCCAGTTCGTATTTTACTTTAAGGATGCGCCGCACAGCATCATTAATACGCGACTCGGTGATAGTGCCGTCTTCAACTAAAGACGTTAGAGTATTAATAAAAGTGATGTAATTGCCAGACATCATTACCATATCCACTCCGGCATTAATAGAAGTGGCTATTTGATTGGAAAGCGGGCCGGTCAACTTAAGAATACCATCCCAGTCAGAAACAATAAAACCTTTAAAACCGAGTTCAGTTTTTAGCACATCAGTAAGCAAATATTGTGAACGATGCATTTTAATACCATTCCAGCTGCTATATGAAACCATTATAGATTTAGCTCCGGCTGCGATCGCGTCAGAGTAGCCTGGCAGATGAATGGCTCTTAATTGCGCTTCAGTCAATACAGTGTCACCCTGATCTATTCCCTGATTGGTGCCGCCGTCACCGACGTAATGTTTGGCACAGGCCAATACATTCGGCCGCTTGCTCAGGTCAGTTCCTTGTAATCCTTCAATATGGGCAACACCCAATTTTTTAACTAATTCCGTTGTTTCACCAAAGCTCTCATACGTCCTGCCCTAACGGATATCCCGCGCTACCGCGATACAGGGAGCATAGGCCCAATTCATGCCAGTGCCAGCCATTTCTTCAGCTGTGACCTGGGCAGCTTGCTTTACCAGCGCTTCATGGTCAGTGCATCCCAAGCCTATATTATGCGGGAAAATAACCGCTCCAACTACATTACTATGCCCATGTACTGCATCTATTCCGTATAATATGGGTATAGCCAGCCTGGTTTGGGTAGCATAGGTCTGGAACAGATTATACTGGTTGGCCCAGGAAACCGGGCTGTTATCGGTAGTATCTGATTCCCCCCCGCTTAACAATGCGCCGATAAAATAATTTTTGATATCCTCTTCCTTGCCGCTTAATGCAGCACTATCAGGCAAGGTCATTTGCCCTATCTTTTCATTTAAAGTCATCCTGTCTAAAAGGGCTTCTACTTTTTCATCTATGGTTAAAGTGGTATCGGTATCAGTATCTGTGTCAGTATCAGTATCGGTATCATTATCGGCAGTCGTAGCCGCATTTTTATGATCCAGTACTTTGGTATCCAATTCCTTTGCTTTTTTTCTGACTGCGCCAGCCATGCCAATGTCTACGGCAATAGTTTGGGTGGCAAAGAGCAAAAGCATTATTAACAAAGCAAAATATAGTGTTATTTTTTTCACTATTTGTTCCCTTCTATGAAGATTTCAAACCTGTCTTTAGGCACACCGCAAATAGGGCATACATCCGGGGCAGTGTCTCTGGCGGTTAAATAACCGCACACATTGCATCTCCAAACAGTATGGGTGATCGTTAATTCTTTCATCGGTATGCTCCTTGGCATTGGTTTGGCTTTTGCTCTTCTTTCCGGTATGGAAGAAATTTCCTTTTTCCCTTTATAATTTTCCCTGGATACATATAAACCGCAAAAACAGGCGCCATATTCAGAGACATCATCATCCCGGTAATAACACGGGCAGATCACATCTATGTCCTTAACCTTATCCTTAGCTGCCAGCCGGCACGGGCAGCAGCCATAACCATAACGCTTGATATTGACTAAAATACCATGGATCAGGTTGTTCGTGTAAGTATCGTCTGGATTAAGGTAATAGCCGTGGCCTTTCAGCACTTTTTCCAGCTCTTGCCTGTATTCTTTTATTTCCTGTTCACTTACCGGAGGTAACGTCATCTTTAGCATTCCTTATCAAATTCGTCTGTCTTATAGCCAACTATTACCTTGTCGCCTATCACGATAATCGGGAAACTGTGTTCCGGGTTAAGCTGGTCTAATTCCTTAGAGATTTTTCGGTCTTGCTCTTCATCCAGCAGGTCAACATAGATATGTTCAAAAGGGATCCCTTTTTTCTTAAAATACTCAATGGTTTTCTGGCACCAGATACAGGTGCTTAAGGCATATATCTTTATTTTTTTGGGCATGGTTTCCTCCGTATATCATAACGTATATATTTATATTGTATAACCCTTTTTTGCTCTTCTAGTCAAGCAATTTATCTTTACCCCGTTAGAAATTCTAAATTAGTCTAAAACTAATTGTTTCTAACGGGGTTTACAAAAATTAGTTCATAGTATATAATTAATTTATGACCTATATTTCTATATTCGCGGTTTCCTTCACCATAGCCCTCAGCGGCGCGTTAATGCCCGGGCCCCTATTGACTGCCGTCATTTATGAGAGCACCAGGCACGGCTCAAAAACCGGACCGTTATTCATCCTGGGGCATGCTGTATTGGAAATACTGATGATCGCCGGAATTATTTTTGGTTTTTCCCAATTTATCAGCACACCATTGGCCTTGCGGATAATTGCTATAGCAGGATCTATTATCCTCTTTGGTTTCGGCTTGAGCATGCTTATCTCCCTGCCGCATTTGACCCTGCTGCAAACCGTGACTCCGACAAAACCGTCAAGTCTGGTTTGGTTAGGGGTAACTATGAGTTTGACTAATCCGTATTGGACTATTTGGTGGGTAACCATCGGGCTGGGACTAGTATTAGCTGCCCAAAAACAAGGCTGGCTGGCTATTATTGTTTTTTTTCTGGGACATATTAGTGCGGACTTGGGATGGTATTCTCTGGTTGCCTTAATGATCCATAAAGGAAAGAAATTTATATCTGATAAAATTTATCGCGGCCTGGTATTGTTTTGCGCCCTGGCCCTGATCGCTTTCTCCGTCTGGTTTGTACTTCGACATTGAATAATTTTCACGCTTAAATATTTGCTCAGTATGCTAATAGGTTAAATAAACCAAAGCCAATAAAAATAATACCAGCTGATATTTTAATGGCTTTTCCTGGCAGCTTCTTATGGAGAACAGTCCCAATCAATATAGCCAAGCCATCGGCTAAGATCATACCGATGACCGCTCCAGCCAAAATATAGAAAGCTGACCGGGGCATTTCAGAAGTCAAGGATATTGCTGCCAATTGGGTCTTGTCCCCCATTTCAGCCAGGAAAAAGGCCAGAGCGACAGTAAGGAATGGCCCGAACTTGCTTATTTTCTTGGCTTCCTCATCTTCTTCCTTCTCCAAAAGCGTCCATACACCAAAGCCAATAAAAGCCAATGATACTATCCATTTGAGATATTGCATCGGGATGATATTACCGATCACTGAACCGACTGCAATAGCTAGTAAATAAAGCAGAATGGTACTGGTAATCACTGCCAGGAATACTACCCTGGGCTTGTATTTAGCGGCAAAGGATAATACCAAAAGCTGGGTCTTATCCCCCAGCTCAGCTATAAATATCAACAACAATGTCTTTAACAACGCCGCCAATGTAAACCCTTTCCAGACACTCCGCCAACAAGCTCTAGCGCTACGTCCGCCGATCTTTTTGGCGGAGACTCCCAAAGGTCGCTCGAAGTAGGTGTCTTACCGGTTGTCCTTTCGCTGCCAGTTATTCAGCCGGCGACGGTGGATTTCCAGGTCTACGATGTGTATTATTATCTCCCTAAAGATCACGGGCGCATTTTTTCGGCATCCCGTGCAGCCTCTGGTTGGGAGTTCTCTTTGTCTCCCCTTATATTTTTCACGGCTGGCGGAGATTTCAACATACCAATTTCAGCGAGAATATATTCTATGGCCTCAGGCCCCATGATAGGCCATGCGAATTGCCCATAAATAAAATGACTCAACGAGATCGGCGGTTTTTCAATTTCTGATGTTGCTTTGGCTCTGGATACAAGATCGTAGGTAAAGTAAAGAAATCCACCAATGAGACCAAACATGATCCAAGTGGCTATGCCACGTTTAAATCCAACCTTCATAAACATAATAATACCTATGACATAGCAAGATAGAATGCCGAGGTTTCGTAACCCTCGAACAGGTAATTGATTCATTAATGAAAAACCGGTTGTCCACAAAAACGCAGTTGCCAGTGCGATTGCATATTTTGCAGCTATCATCTTCACCTCCCAACGTTTTTTGTTTATAGCAATCCAAGCTATTACTTCGGCAGGTTTTATTACTGGTGTTGTTGGGTGCTATTTTAACTCAATAAATTCTTCAAACCATTTTTTCAAGTATTGCTCCAACAATACTTGAATATTAGGACTGCATTCATGAAATGCCTTATCAAATGGGTCCTCATTAAATTCGACAGCATTTTGTTTAAATATTCCAAAAGCTTCCGACAGCACGTTCCTCTGAGAGTAGCCGCCTAACTGCTCTAAGGCGCTTAATGTTTCTTGGAGCATACCGATCCCTCGGTTTTCAAAATATTGTCCATGGCCGCCATTTTGTACTTCCGATTCATACCAGAATACGAGGTATGCTACCTGTTGAATGGGTGTAAGTTGTGAATAGTCTGACATTGCCAGCAAATCAATGAAGGCGTTCCATGCCAAGTGTGGCGATAAAGAGTATTCTGATCTATTAAGAGATCGTCTCATTTTACTCCTAGTACAGGCATCACTTGTGATTTTGTTTGTCCAACTACTTTCATTATTTTGGCAATTGATTAGTTCTGACCATAATAACTGATGACACTAATAACATAACTAGTGTGATTTCTTAATATGCTTTGGATTTAGTTTACAAATTTCCAATTCTTTTAAAACTTGCCTTATATATTCAAATTCAGTCATTATTTTAAAATTAAACATTGGGGTTATAATAGGCTTCGCACCAAAATAAATAATCAACATACTATGTGTGGGGACTCTTTTGCCGGCAATTTTCCAGGCTTTGATTTGATAGCAAGCGACTACTGCCACACCGGTTTTACCCGAAACATATAGACTTGGATTATGTATTATTTCTTTAAGACATATTTCAAATTGTTTCTCTGATAGATTTGAAAAATCAGGTTGAGATTGCTTAATATTTAAAAGCCTCTGAAAATATTCATCAAACTCAAGAAATGAATTATTTTGTAGAATATCCTGCAAATCAGGCTGATAACAAACGGAGCCACTACTAAAAGAATATTCGTCTACTGCCAATCCAAAGAATTTGTCAAATAGTTCTTTTTGTTTTTCAGGCTTCATTTTCCCCAGGCTATGACCCCAGCAAGAGCTTTTTGGTGGTGAATATCTCATGTTTTTTCTCCTAACTTATATTACAAATTGACACCTGATTATAACGACGGCTATTAATTTGGCAAGTTTTTTTGGAATTTTATAAGAGTTACCCGCTAACCTCAACCGCGCAGGTTGAGAAAAGGTTACTCTACTTCATTTTATTTGTTTTACCTGGAGTGAACTGTTACTATTTGTTTCCGCCAAAGAGACTGGCGGACTCTCTGTGGTCGCGCTTGCCAAAGGTCTTAAAAACTCAATCATTGCTTCAGCCCGCAGGCTGATACGCCGATCTTTTTGGAGGGCCGACATTTTCTACCCTATATCCCCGGTCGAGCTCGCCTCTTATCCAATATATAGATCAGGGAACTGCTAATATTTTTTAGCGACATTGTCGATTTTAGTCAAAGCATGCTTGAGCTAACGAGGGCATCCCATTAATAGGATGCCGAGCATGTTTGAAGCCGAATGGTCGGCTGAGTTGCGGAGGCACCGAGTTAGCGAAAGATCTTTGACGCCTTGAAAATCGACACCATAGCGAAAAAATGTTACAGTTACCTGATAAAAGTACTAGCTAAACGCCTATTATCTTCTTAAACCCTGCTTCATCTAATATCTTCACGCCTAATTCTTTGGCTTTATCATATTTAGAGCCTGGATCAGTCCCAGCTACGACATAATCAGTCTTCTTAGTCACACTGGCCGTCACCCTGCCCCCCAGGTCCTTGATCATCCTGGCTGCCTCATCCCTGGTAAAAGCTTCCAACCCGCCGGTCAAGACAAATGTTTTGCCTGCCAGGATCTGTTCCTTTTTTTCTTTTCTCTCCTGCTGCAATCTCACACCGGCCTGGCGTAATTTTACCAGCACTATTTTTGTCTCTTCCTGTTTAAAGAATATTTCAATGCTCTCAGCAATGGCCGGGCCGATCTCATGAATATTTTTCAATTCCTCTTTGTTGGTTTTAGCCAATTCATCAAGGGATGAATAGTACTCGGTTAAGACCTCAGCAATATGCTCTCCTACGTGCCTGATACCCAGGGCACAAATTAGCTTGCTGAATTCCCTGTTTTTGCTCTCATTAATTGCCTTGATAAGATTGGAGGCTGACTTTTCACCCATTCTTTCTAAAGTTAAGAGATCTTCTTTTTTAATGAAATATATATCCGCTGGATCGCTGATCAGTTTTTTATCTACCAGTATCTCTACCCATGACTCCCCAAGTCCTTCTATATCCATGGCAGTCCGGGAAGCAAAATGGATAATTCTTTCTTTAACCTGCGCCGGGCAGGCAATACCGGTGCACCTGGCGACTGCCTCGTCCATTGGGCGGTATACATCACTGCCGCAAACCGGACATTTCTTTGGCATAACAAAGACCTTTTCCCGGCCAGTCCTCTTTTCAGTCATTACCCTGACCACTTCAGGAATTACTTCCCCCGCCCGCTGTATCACTACTGTATCGCCAATGCGCACATCTTTGCGCCTGATCTCATCTTCATTATGCAGAGTAGCATGGCTGACCATGACCCCGCTAACTTCAACCGGCTCCATTATAGCCACCGGAGTAAGAGCGCCTGTCCTGCCCACACCTACTTCTATATCTTTAATGACTGTAACTGCCTGTTCAGCTGCGAATTTATAGGCAATAGCCCAGCGCGGGCTGCGGCTTACCTGGCCGAGAACTCCCTGCTGGGCAATAGAATTGACTTTTACCACGATCCCATCAGCATCATAAGGCAGGCTGCCTTTCTTTTCTTCCCAGGCCTGGCAGAAGCTAATGGCTTCGCCTATATTATTACATAATTTATTTACAGAGTTTATCTTGAATCCCAATTTCTTCAAGTACTCCAAGGTTTCCCAATGAGTGGCAAGTTTTAAGCCTTGTGCCTGGCCGGTACCATATACAAAAATATCCAGTTTGCGATGCGCAGTAATTGAGGGGTCAAGCTGGCGCACACTGCCAGCAGCAGCGTTGCGGGGATTGGCAAATAAAGATTCACCATTCTTTTCCCGTTCTTTATTAATACGGTTAAATTCCTGGTGCTCAAGGTAAATCTCGCCGCGGATCTCGATCACAGTAGGTTTCTTTATTGCAGCTGAGCTTTGCAGTTTTAGAGGGATAGCTTTAATCGTCCTGATGTTATTGGTGATCTCTTCGCCTTCATATCCATCGCCACGGGTGGCTGCCCTGGCCAAGATACCATTTTCATAGGTAAGGTTCACTGCCAGTCCGTCGATCTTTAATTCAGCAACATACGGCAGATCTTTTCCCTCTGGCCAATCCAGGAGCTTTTTTACCCGTTTGTCAAATGCCATAAGTTCTTCATTGTCAAAGGCATTGGCCAGGCTGAGCATGGGAGTAAGGTGTTTAACCGTGGATAATTCTTTGGCAGGCTTGGCGCCTACCCTTTGGGTAGGCGAATCAGGAGTTTTATACTGTGGATATTTCTCTTCCAGAGCAAAAAGACGTTGCATCAACTGGTCATACTCAGCGTCTGTCAGGACCGGGTTGTTTTCATTATAATATTTATAATTATGTAACTCTATATCCTGCCGTAATTTTTCAATCTCTTTTTTTATCTGCTGGAGGTTGGCCATTATTGTCGTTCCTCACCTCTTTGACTTTGTCCAGGATGCCATTGACAAAACCGCCGCTTTCATTGGTTGAATATTTCTTCGCCAGTTCCACGGCTTCATTAATAACCACATTCACCGGCGTCTCTTTATAGAAAACAAGTTCATAAATAGCCACCCGCAGGATATTACGGTCAACACTGGCCATCCTTTTCAGATTCCAATTTTTGGTATATTGGGTGATCAATTCATCTATTTTAGCCAGGTTTTCCATAGTCCCGGTGGAGAGCATATTGGCAAAAGCCACAACCTCATGCTCATCAGGATTGTGTTCCCAGTACAGGTTTAGCGAATCTTTGATGTCTGATTTGCTGACATCAATGCTGTATATCATTTGCAAAGCAATTTCCCTGGCTTTTCTGCGAGAACCCATGTACACTCCTTAAAAACAGTTACTAGTTTCTAGTCGCTAGTTTCTAGTTTTAAAATCAGCTTCTAGTCGCTAGTTTTCTGGTATCTAGTCAAAATCTCTAAAACTATCAACTAAAAACTAGTAACTAGCGACTGTATTCAAACCAGCACCCAGCGACCAGCGACTAGCGACTGATTTGCTTGAAGAGATTAGCCATTTCAATGGCAGAATTGGCCGCATCCGCGCCTTTGTTACCGGCTTTAGTACCGGCACGCTCAATAGCTTGCTCCAGGGTATCAGTAGTAATGACCCCGTATATCGTCGGTATTCCTGATTTCATGCCGGTCTGCGCAATGCCTTTAGTGACTTCGGCGGCAATGTAATCAAAATGCGGCGTGTCCCCCCGGATCACTGCTCCCAGGCAGATCACAGCGTCATACTTGCCGCTTTCAGTCATTTTTAAAGCAGCATAAGGTATCTCGAAAGCTCCCGGTACCCAAGCCACATCTATCTTTTCTTCATCAGCATCATGCCTGGTTAAAGTATCCAGCGCCCCGGCTAACAGCTTTTGGCTGATGAACTCATTAAACCTGGAAACGACGATCCCGAATCTCAATCCCTTAGCTATCAATTTTCCGTTATACGTCCTACCCATATTAACCTCCTGTAAACTAGCGTTTAGCGGGTAGCGGGTAGCGGATAGAAAATATCTTGCTCAAACTATACGCTTAACGCTATACGCTTTACGCTGTATTTTTATTAAACTAGCTCTAAAAGATGTCCCATTTTACGACGTTTTGTTTTCAGGTATTTAACATTACATTTTCCCGGTTTTATTTCCAAGGGCACCCGTTTTGTTACTTTCAGGCCATATCCTTCCAGGCCAACAATTTTACGCGGATTATTGGTCAGCAACGCGATCGAGGTTAATCCCAGATCAGCCAGGATCTGCGCTCCAATGCCGTAATCCCGCAAGTCAGGCTTAAAACCCAGAGCTACATTGGCCTGGACCGTATCCAATCCCTGATCCTGCAGCTCATAGGCCCGTAATTTGTTTATTAACCCTATGCCCCGGCCTTCCTGGCTCATGTATAATAGCACACCCCGGCCATGCTTAGCAATCATTTCCATCGCCCGGTGTAGCTGGTCGCCGCAGTCACAGCGGCTGGAATGGAATACGTCTCCAGTTAGACAGGATGAATGTACCCTTACCAGTACATTTTTCTGGTTGGCTACATCGCCAGCGACCAGGGCTAAATGGTAATCATGATCAGGCAAAGTCTCGTATACGAAAGCCTTAAAATCCCCATATTTTGTCGGCAGTTTCGTAGAAACTACGCACTGGATAAGCTTTTCTGTCATTCTCCGGTATTTGATCAGATCAGCAATAGTTATGAACTTTAAATGATGCTTTTGGCAGAACTTAAATAATTCCGGCACCCTGGCCATTGTCCCGTCTTCATGCATGATTTCGCAAATTATGCCGGCTGGGAATAATCCTGCCAGCCTGGCCAGGTCCACGGCTGCCTCCGTATGCCCGGCCCTGACTAATACACCTCCCTCCTTATACCTCAGGGGAAATACATGCCCAGGTTTGACCAGGTCATCTGGTTTGGTTTGCCGGTTTAACACCGCTTTAATTGTGTTCGCCCGGTCATGGGCAGAGATCCCAGTGGTTACTCCTTTTTTAGCGTCTATAGAAATGGTGAATGCGGTTTTCAGGCTGTCGCCGGGTTCAGCGACCATTGGTTCAATCTTTAGTTCATCCAAACGCTGGCCGACAACCGGCAGGCAGATCAGTCCCCGCCCATTCGTCGCCATGAAATTAATAGCCTGTGGCGTGACTTTCTCCGCGGCCAGGATCAGGTCTCCCTCATTTTCCCGGTCAGCATCATCGACCACCACCACTAATTTCCCTTTTTTGATATCAGCTATAGCTTCCTTAATGGTATTGAATCTCATTTAGAATCCTTTATTTTTTAAGTATTTTATCGTAATATAGCCCTGATTCCGGAACTTTTCTTCCAGGATATTGATCGTACTCTTGACGATCTGGTCATATTCAATATTGACCTTATCGCCTGGTTTCCTAAAACCTAACGTAGTTCCTTTTAGGGTCAGCGGGATCAGGGAAACTGATAATCCCTGGGGTAATTTATCCAGGATAGTTAAACTGATACCGTCTATGGCTATGGACCCTTTGGGATTGATATAGGCCAGATTCTTTTTACTGACCTTGATCTCAAAAATAACAGCTCCAGGTGATTTACGTATCCTGCTGATAGAGCCAGTTTCGTCAATATGGCCATTGATAAAATGACCACCGACAGCATCCCCAACCTTTAAAGCTCTTTCAATATTCACTAAGGCGGAAGCTTTTAACTTGCCTAAATTTGTCGTCCTCAAGGTTGCAGCCATGATATCAAAACTGGCTATCCTGTTATTCGCATCATATCTTTTTAAACTAAGGCAAGTGCCATTAACAGCAATGCTCTCGCCTATAATGGCATTTTCAAGCAAGCATTTTATACTTAAAAGACGCGGCGTTTTACTGGTCACTTTTCCCAATTGCTGGATTATTCCGGTAAACATGCTTACTCCTTTTGTTAAGTTTGCCAGTCAACACGAAAGGCAGTGACTGTTTTTCGCCATTACTGTTCTTCGTAGTTACTGGAAATTGCCTTCAATAATGATATTATCACCTAATTGCCGAATTTTTATATCTTGCAAATGCAGAGCATTTTTTATACTGGCAATACCGCTGCCGGAAACCGGCGTAACTGCCTGTTTCCCCCCGATGATCACCGGGGCGATCACTACTACCGCCTTGTCAGCCAGGGTTTCTTCGATAAAAGATGCCAGGACCATCCCGCCGCCCTCCACTAATATACTGGCGATTCCCCGGTTAGCTAATTTTTCCAGCAAATCTGACAATCTGTTCACCTGTATTACTTCAATTCCCTGTTTCATGAGCTGTGCGCCGCGGGCCCTGGATCCATGCCGGCCGCAAACAACAATGCTTTTCGCCCTGTGGTCCAATACCCTGGCCTTAAAGGGAATCCGTAAATGATGATCAAGAATTATCCTCACCGGATTCCTGGCTCCCGGAATATCCCGGACAGTCAGGCTGGGATCATCTTTTAAGACAGTATTGATGCCGACAATAATTGCTCCTGCTTCAGCCCGTAAATGATGCGCATATTTTCTAGCCTGGCTATTGGAAATCCATTTTGCCTGGCCGGTTTTAGTGGCGATCTTGCCATCGAGGCTCATGGCCCATTTAAGCGTAATATAAGGCCTTTTCGTTTTGATATAATGAAGATATTCCCGGTTCAGCGATAGGGCTTTTCCCTGGGCTATGCCGGAAAAGACCGGGATATGATACTGCCGTAATTTCCTGATCCCCTTTCCTGCTACCAGGGGATGAGGATCGGGCATAGCTATATATACTTTCTTAATGCCGGCTTTAATAATAGCCTCAGTACAGGGCGGGGTTTTTCCCTGGTGATCGCATGGTTCAAGGGTAACATAAAGATCTGACCCGGAAACCGGCTGGACCGCATTTTTGATAGCTTCTATTTCAGCATGATTACCGCCAAAATAGCGATGATATCCCCTGCCGATCACTCTGTTGTTTTTAACCAAGACCGCCCCGACCAGCGGATTCGGGAATACTTTCCCTTTTCCCTTGGCTGCCAGTTGCAAAGCCATATTCATGAATTTCTCATCCCTGTTCATCATCTTCCCCGTAAAATAAAATACCCTGAAGAATATACTCTTCAGGGAATATTTAAACATACTTAATATACTTCTCTCATCCGGACTTTCAGAGGTTTTATATCACCTCCCACCGTCGGCCCTTGAATCTCACAAGGTCTGCCCGCCAACATCTGCGAAGTTGTGGAGGGCTCGTGGGCTTGCCCGCCGACGCTTATTGGCGGGCTTTACCACCGGTTAAGGAATTTCACCTTACCCTGAATTGTCTATACTATAGCATAATTTTCCGGGAAAGTCAATACTTTATTGTTTACTGGTACAAATTTATGTATATTATCCTACCAATAACAGCCAGGAAAATAATGATCAAAAGCACATATAAAATCCAGATCGGTATCCCGGCTTCCGGGATCATGGTCATTTTGACGGATTTGGCCTTGCGGGCAGACATCGCAACAGCTTCCTCCAGCTCATTTTTTACCACTACCACGTCCTGGTAGCGCTCATTGGGAGTCGGGGCCATAGCTTTTAAAATAATTCGTTCGATAGCCGGGGAAATGGAAGGATTAAGGACACTCGGGCTGATGAAATTTTGGGTGATCTGTGCTCCGATCACTTCTTCGGTTGTGCCGTTAAAAGGCAATTTCCCGGTAAACATGCTGTACATCAGCACACCCAGCGAATAGATATCACTGCGGTAATCATTCAAGGCATGGTCCCTGATCTTTTCCGGCGCCATATAGGCCAGTGTTCCGCCGATACTCACCAGGCTAGCCCAGATCTCTGCTTCCATCCCCTGGCAATAAGATATGCCAAAATCCGTTAACTTCAATTGTTTTTGCATATCGATGATAATATTTGAAGGTTTAATATCGTGATGGATCACGTTCTTCTGCCGGAGATAGGCCAGGGCATTACACATTTGAATAGTATAGTTGGTAGCATCTTCTATGGACAAGCGCCGATTTTTATTGATCAAATATTCCAAGGATGGGCCATCAATATACTCCATAATCACATAAGGAAAACTTTTTTCGTATTCCGGTTTATAAGCTTTGACTATATTAGGATGGTCCAGGAAGAACTGTATCTTTTCCGCCTGCTGGAAACGCTGCTGGCTGGATATGCCCTGGTCAAATCCCGGTAAGGCGAATTTGATAGCGACTACCTCTTTGGTATCGACTTTTTCCGCCTTGACGACCGCGCCCATAGCTCCTTTGGCCACAGTCCTCTTGATCTCGTACTTATTATCCAGAATTTGTCCCGGTTTAATATTTTGCATCTAAATCCCTTCAGCTAAACGGTCAATCAGTGATTTTGGCAGCAACTGCTCAGTCATTTTGGCCTGCACCGCTGCCACGTCATAGGCTTTACGTTTTTGTGTAAAAGCTAAAGCCTCGGTATCAAATATGCCATAACTGGCCCTGGCATCACGGTCACGCGGCTGGCCTACGGAACCGGGATTAATAATATGAATCGTGCCTGGCGTCAAATTTATGACTTCCTGATCCTTGATCGGGCGTACATCCGGATTCCCGCCATCTTTCTGTTTGCTAAAATATAGCGGCAGATGGCTATGCCCGATAAAACAGATATCTGCTTTCAGTGCAGGGATATTTTTTTCAAATATATCAACATTTACCAGATATTCATCCAAAGGATCCCGGGGGCTTCCATGCACCAGCATATACCGGTCTTTACTGATAATATATTCCAGGGAACCGAGATATTCTTTGACTCCAGGGTTAAGAACAGACCGGGTCCAGAGAATCGCTTGCCTGGCTTCGGCATTAAATAATGAAATATCTTCCAGTTCTATCGCGGCCCAGTCATGATTCCCAACGATTATAACAGCATTTGGCAGTTTTTGCAACACTTCAATGCATTCATTCGGATATGGCCCATATCCCACCAGGTCACCTAATACCAGATAAGCTTCAACCTGTTCTGCTGCCAAATCCGCTAATACTTCAGTGAGCGCTGGCAGGTTACTATGAATATCCGCGATTAATCCTATTTTCATTGTACCTTATCCTGCCATTTTTGCCGGTATACCTTCCACAGGAAAACCGGCAGAAGGATAATGCGCTTTATACGCCAGGGCTCTAATATTGTCCGCCAAAGCCATTCCAGGCCAGCCTGCTGCATACCTGCCGGCGCTCTTTTTATGCGGCCGCTGATAACATCAAAGCTGCCGCCTATGCCAATCGCCACAGGTACTCCCAGGGTTTCCAGGTGTTCGGCTATCCACATTTCCTGGCGCGGTATATTCAAGCCGACAAAAAGCATATCTGGCTTCAATTTTCTTATTTCTGCCATTACCTGCGCTTCTTCCCGGGCATCAAAATAGCCATGGTGAGTGCCAGCGATCTTTAAACCTGGGAAATGCTGGCGGACCTGTTCTGCAGCCTCTGCAGCTATACCAGGTTTAGCTCCCAGCAAATATATGGAAAATCCCTCTTTTTGGCAAAGAGCAAAAAGGTGATACATTAGATCAATGCCGGTGACCCTTTCCAATAAAGGTTGTCCCAGTATTTTACCGGCCAGGAGCAGGCCGATGCTGTCAGGGACTACCAGGGCAGATCTGGCAAAGACTTCCTTTAAGCGTTGGTTGTCAATAGCCGCATGTAACATTAATGAATTGGCAGTGATGACTTGATGCGGCGACCGGAGCTGGATGAATCCTTTAATCTGGGCGATCGTTTCAGCCATCCGGACATTGTCGATCTGGAAGCCGAGAATATTTACCTTATCTTTCATGCTTATACCGGTACTGCGCTTCTAAATTTAACTGAAACGAGCTTGGAAATCCCGAATTCTTCCATGGTCACGCCGTATAATACGTCAGCCATTTCCATACTCTTTTTATTATGGGTGATAATAATAAACTGGGTTTTTTCAGAGAATTCCTTGAGCATGCGGATAAAACGGTTCAAATTGGAATCATCCAGCGGAGCATCAATTTCGTCCAGCACGCAGTATGGACTGGGCTTGACCATAAAGATGGCAAACAGGATGGCAATAGCAGTCAAAGCTTTCTCGCCGCCTGAAAGCAAGGTTATATTAGTCAGTTTTTTCCCCGGCGGCTGGACATTGATATCGACCCCTGTTTCCAAAAGGTCGTCCGGATTGGTCAGGATCATTTCCGCTTCCCCTCCCTCGAATAACTGCTTGAACAGGGAAGAAAAATTCTGCTGAACCTGTTTAAAAGTAGTTTCAAAATATTCCCGGGAAGTTTGATTGATCTTATTGATCACTTTATGTATATCTTCCTGCGCCTGGATCATGTCTTGCTGCTGTTTTAAGAGAAAATTATAGCGCTCTTGCAGCTGTTCATACTCATCGATAGCTACCAAATTAACCGGGCCAAGGGAATCAATTTTCTTACGGGTTTTGACGATCTCTTCTTCATCCGGCGCAGGCAGATCCTCAGGTACAACAATGTTTTCCATGGCAATATTGTATTTTTCGGCCAGGGATTTGCTGATCTGCTCACGCTGGGAGTCAATCTGCACCCGTTTGATTTCCTGTTCGTGCTGCTTATGCTGCAGGCTTTCTGTTTCCTGCTTCCAGGTGTCAATTTTCGCTTCCTGGGCCCGCAGGCCTATGATCATATCCTGTTTCTGCAGCCGCATATTTTCCAGCACCTGGTCAGCCTCTTTCTTCTCCAGGAGCATCTTGCTGATACTCTCTTCTACCTCAGTCTTAGTCTGGTCCAGTTCGCTTATTTGTTTCTCAATGGCAGCGTGTTCAGCTTTTGTTTTCTCAATTTCAATTTTCAAGTCTTTTTCATTTTCACTGAAGCGTCCCATTAGCACGTGCAGGTTTTCGCTCTTCTCTTTGCTGGCGGCCAGGTCAACTTTTAAGGAAGTTAATTCGCTCTGCAGTTTTGCCGTTTGCTGGTTCAGGGCTAATAATCCCTGCTCGCGGTCGGCCAACCTGATCTTGGCCTGCTTTTCTTCCTCTTCGCTAAGCTGATATTCGCGGTTCACTTTTTCCATTAATTCGCGGTGTTCCGCCAGGTGCCGGGCCAGGTCATTTTCCTCGGTTTGTAAAAGCGACAGTTCCTGCTGTAATTCTTTTAACCGCCGGTTGGCCTGCTCATTATCTTTCTGCAAAGCTCCCAGAGCCAGTAATTTATCTTGTATTTCCCCACCCAGTGTCTTGAGCCGAGAGTCGGTTCCTGCCAGCGTACCTGCTAAGCGTCCTTTTTCACCGGAAAGTTCCTGTACCGCAGTCTCCAGCTGGGATTTCTCGTCCTGCAAATGCTTGATCCTGATCTCCCGTTCCAGCAGGCCACTTGAATTCTTACCCCCTACGCTGATGATCGCAGGATGGGTAAAAAGCTCACCCTTTACAGTGACCACGTTCAGGAAGTTATATTTCCTCATTATATTCCTGGCTGCTTCCATATCTTGTACAATATAGGTATTCCCCAGAAGGTATTCGATCAAAACAGCATAACGGTCTGCGACTTTTACCAGGTTGCTGGCCCGGGCCACTACACCTTCCTGGCCAGGTATGGGTTGAGAGCCAGAACGTCCATATGCCGCCTGGAAATTCTCCAGCTCTACGGCAGTTATCCTGTTTGATTCACCGGTCCTGGTTGCGGCTATTACCTCAGTTACTGCCTGGTTGTTTTCACATAAAACATATTGCAGTTTTTCAGCCAGGGCCATTTCTATTAACGGCGCATATTCTTCATTGGTGATCTGGATGATCTCAGGGATCGATCCAAGTACACCCGCGGGACGTTGCGCCAGGATCTGCTTTACCCCATCCTCATATCCGGCAAAACTCTCTTTTAATTCGATCAGGGAAGCCAGCAAGGAATTTTTCAGGTTAAATTCATTCCTGGCTTCTTCATATTTTTTATCCAGTACGGCCAAATTTTCCTGCTGGGTTTGTTTAGCTGATTCCAGTATTTTATTTTCTTCAACCAGCTGGGTATACGAATTGTTATGCTCCTGACATTTAGCGGTTAATTCCTGGGTGGTCTGGTTGAGATCTCTTACCTGCAAGTTGATGGCCGCTATCTGCTGGTTGAGTTTATCTTTTAATCCCTGTGCATTCTTTTGTTCACTGGTAATGCTGGTAAGCGTATTTTTGATCTGGGCTACTTTATTTAACAAATCAATATATCCGGCTTTTTCATCTTCCAGGCCTTTAATTTGTTCATTCAAGGACTGGCGGTTATTATTGTAGCGGGAGTCTTGTTCCTGGAAGGATCTTTCCATGTCCCGTAATTTTATGACCAAGTCTTCTTTCTCTTGGCCGATTTTTTTCTGCTCATTGGACAGATTATTATATTTTTCTTCCAGCTCCCATTTTTCCTGGGAAAGCTCCACTAACCGCTGCCCTAATTCCTTCTTTCTTTCCTGGGAGCCGTACACCTTGTCTTCCAAGCGGGCGATCTGTGAATCAATACCAAACGCTTTTTGCTGGGCAGCGACTATCTGCTCATCCAGCGAAGTCAAGGCTAGTTTTATCTCTGCGACTTTGCTTTCACAGGTAGCTATTTCCGTATTGATCTTCTCGGCGCCCTGGGTAAATTGCAGCTCCAGGGTTTCCAGCCCGGCGGCATCCTGTTTTAAAATCTGCCAGGAATGATAAAGGCTGTTCAATTCCAGGGTCTTAAGTTCCTCCTGGTATTTTTGGAATTGCCGGGCCTTGCGGGCCTGGTAATCCAGTGAACTGATGCGTGATTTTACTTCAGTGACAACATCGCCAAGACGTAATAAGTTCTGGGTTGTTTGTTCCATCTTGTGCAGGGCTTCATTCTTGCGCACTTTATATTTCATTACCCCGGCTGCTTCTTCAAACAGAAAACGCCGGTCCTCAGGTTTGGAATTGAGGATCATTTCGATCTGCTTATTTTCCAGGGATGAATAGGCTTCTGTCCCGACCCCTGTATCCATGAATAATTCGATAATATCTTTATGACGGCAGGGAACTTTATTTAACAGGTATTCGCTTTCACCGCTGCGGAACAACCGGCGCGTGACCGTGACCTCGCTGTAGTCAACCGGTAGGGCATTTTGGGAATTGTCCATGGTCAGTGAAACTTCAGCCAAACCCATAGGCTGCCTGGTCCGCGAGCCATTGAAGATCACATCTTCCATTTTACCGCCGCGCAATTGCTTGGCGCTTTGCTCCCCGAGAACCCAGCGTATAGCATCGGAAATATTGGTCTTGCCGCAGCCGTTGGGGCCGACCACCGCGGTTACCCCCGGTTCCAGCATTAATTCAGTTTTTTCGGCAAAACTTTTAAAGCCAAACAATTCCATCTTCTTAAAATACATTAATAGTCCCCTCCGAGAACTTTTTTAAATTGCTTGGTCAATGCCGGTAATATTTGCAGTACATCTCCTTCTATGCCAAAAGTAGCAACCTTGAAAATCGGTGCCTGGGGATCTTTATTTATGGCAATGATCACATCAGAAGACTGCATTCCTACTAAATGCTGGATGGCTCCGCTGATCCCGCAGGCGATATACAATTTAGGGCATACCGTGCGGCCGGTCTGTCCTACCTGGTGGGAATATGGCATCCAACCCGCGTCTACAGCAGCCCGGCTGGATCCAACCGCTCCGCCCAGTACCTGGGCTAATTCTTCTACCAGTTTGAAATTTTCCGGGGCACCCAGTCCCCGTCCCCCTGAAACTATGATATCAGCTTCGGCAATATTAATCGTCTTAGCTACTTCTTCCACTATATTGAGAACCTTGGTTTTTATGGTAATAGATTTAAAATCAAAGGTCTTTTGGATGATCTCACCTTTATGACCGGCATCCCGCGCGGCTTTTTTCATTACTTTATGGCGTACTGTCGCTATTTGCGGCCGGTAATTGGGGCAAATGATCGTTGCCATGATATTCCCGCCAAACGCCGGACGGGTTTGCATCAGGTTCCTGTTAAGCGGGTCAACTTCCAGGCCTGTACAGTCTGCGGTCAGGCCGGTACGGATGCGAAAAGCTATTTTAGGGGCCAATGACCGGCCAATAGACGTAGCGCCGATCAGGATGATCTCTGGTTTTTCTTCCGCGACCAGCTTTATAAAGACTTCTCCATAGGAATCATCCTGGAAGTTATTCAAGATCGGATCGTCGTAAACATACACTTTATCGGCGCCATGGGCAATGAGTTCTTTGGCTTGTTCTGTCACTTTATCCCCGATCAGTACAGCGCTCAGGGGTACCTGCAGTTTGTCGGCCAGCTTGCGGCCTTCACCCAGCAACTCATAAGCTACACCTTCCACCTTGCCCTTTCTTTGCTCAGCAAAAACCCAGATACCGCGGTAGGCAGAATAATCCTGGGTCGCTTTTTGCTCTTTCTCGATCACAATGGCCTTAAACTTGCAGGCTGGCACGCAGGCTCCGCATAAATTGCAGCCATCGCCGATAATAGCTAGCTTATTATCAACGGTAATAATACCGAACGGACAGCTTTTAATGCAAATTTTGCAGCCGATACACTTATCTTTAATTACCCTGATGGACATTCTTTTAAAACTCCTTTATGAAATAGGTCTTTTGGTTTTGGGTTAGGAAGTAGGTTTGGTCTGAGGTCTATAGGTGTTTGGCTCTAAACCATAAAACTTAGACCTACTTCCATACCTACTTCTACAACTAACAACCTTCTTCTCCGTATTAAACTATTTTAAGTTCCCTCAGCCTGGTTACCAACTTTTCTGCTTGCTCGCCAATTTCACCCAGGATCATTTCTCCTCCTGGCCGGGCCGGTGGTGAAAATATTTTGACGACCTGGGTCGGGGATCCGGTCAGGCCTATATTAGCCGGCTCAGCATTCAAGTCCTGGGCTGTCCAGGCAGTAATTTCCGCTTTTTTTGCCCTCATCATGCCCTTGAGGCTGGGCAGCCTGGGCTCATTTATTTCTTTTACCACCGTGATCAGCGCCGGCAGGGACATCTCTATGGCTTCATAACCTTCTTCCATCATTCTTTCGCAGCGGATATACCCTTCTTTAATTTCTTCTATTTTACGGACATAAGCAACAAAAGGCAAACCCAGTGATTCAGCTATGCCTGGCCCGACTTGTGCCGTATCCCCGTCAATTGCCTGCTTGCCGCAAATGATCAAGTCATAAGCGCTGATCTTCTTGATACCCATGGATAACGTATAGCTGGTAGCCCAGGTATCACTCCCGGCAAATGCCCGGTCACTGAGTAATATGCCGTCATCAGCTCCCATAGCGATGGCTTCTTTGATGGCTTCTTTGGCTTGCGGCGGTCCCATGCTTAAGATCGTCACCTTGCCGCCAATTTTTTCTTTTATCCTGATGGCTTCCTCTATCGCATATACGTCAAATGGATTAATAATACTTTCGACACCTTCCCTAACCAGCGTGTTGGTTTTTTCGCTGATCTTCACATCAGTGGTCCCCGGTACTTGCTTGATACAAACAATAATGTTCATGCTAGAACGTCCTCCGACTTAGCGTGTAGCGGATAGCATGTAGGAAATGCTCTTTCAGTACCTTAACGCTTAACGCTATACGCTTTACGCTATTTTTAATCAATTACAAATAATGTGCCTTTCTTATATGCTGCTAAAAATGCTTTTACTACAGCTGGGTCAAATTGGGCATTTTCACAGCGCTTTACTTCGGCTATAGCTTCTTCGGTCTTCATCCTCGGACGGTATGGCCGGTCACTAGTCATGGCGTCAAAGCTGTCAGCTACGCATATCACCCTGGATAAGAATGGAATATCATCGCCGGAAAGGTTATCCGGATATCCTTTGCCGTCAAAACGTTCATGATGGCTCCTGATGATCGTCCCGGCGGCCCTGAGGTCTTGGATCGGTTTAATAATGTTCTGTCCGATAACCGGGTGTTTCCTCATTACTACCCATTCCTCCTGGGACAGCGGACCAGGTTTTTGCAGGATATTATCAGGCAGTGACAGTTTGCCGATATCGTGCAACAAAGCGGCTATCAGCAATGTTTCCTTGACTTCCTCGCTGATATCCATCTCGCCATAGAACTGCTGTAACTCTTCCAGGATCGTAAACGTGATCTTGGTGACCCGCTCACTATGCCCATGGGTATAGGGATCGCGGGCATCAACGGCAGCGCTTAAAGCCCGGGCAAAATCAATAAACAGGTTCCTGAATTTTTTATAAAGCCGCTCGATCTCCCGGATCTTATCTTTCAGGTCGTCCGTAGCCTTGTATACTTCATCGCTCAAAACCTGGCTGAATTCTTCTAACTTTGTATTAAGGCGGATGTTATCGGAATTTAATTTATCTGTCTCAGCCTGCTGTTTAATTATATTTTTAATATAAATTAAACTAATCAGGCCGACCAGGGCCATATAAAACATGCGGCTGATCAGCAAATTAAGTTCTTTTGGGACAAAGACGCCTTGTTGGTAAAAATAGATTATCGTGGGGTAGGTAATAAAGGCCAAGATAAGATTAAACAGCAGGTGGGACCGGTTCAGGGAAATGCTTTCGATCAAAATAACAATGATCAAAATAAACCAGAGCCGGCTTTCCAATCCGCCACTGGACCAAATGGCGTAATTGATCATCATAAAATCAATCAGCGAAATAAAATATTCTGAGATATAACTGACGCGATTCTTTTTAACCAGGTAAAAAACAAGTAAATTTACCGTAATAATGACAAGAAGAACGATATAAATAAAACTTATTTTCGACGGCAAGCCCAGCGCTTTTTGCAGCAGGATACTAAATAAGCCAAAAAAGAATATGACAAAACGGGCGAAAATGTCCCTCATAAGCTTGTCTTGTATGTTTTCGATGTTGTTGAGCAAGTAAAACTCCTCTATACTTCGACTTTGCTCAAGGTCTATTTCTTACTTGCTGCCTCTTTGATCAGTTCCTGGGCGATCACATTCCGCTGGATCTGGTTAGTCCCTTCGTAGATCTGGGTAATTTTTGCATCACGCATCATTTTTTCCACCGGGTATTCTTTCATATACCCGTAGCCGCCAAACACCTGTACCGCATCGACAGTTACTTTCATGGCTACGTCACTGGCAAATACTTTGGACATGGCTGAAAGCTTGGACACATCTTTGGCTCCGGAATCGATCAAACGCGCACATTCATATACCAGGGACCGCGCAGCTTCGATCTGTGTGGCCATGTC